>CAIQJJ010000086.1 GCA_903872065.1 uncultured Anaerolineales bacterium
AAGGGGGTAAAAAGGGCCTCGAAACGGCCTTTTCAGGGCCGAATCGGGGCGCAAAGGGGGCGAAAACATCTTTAATCGCCAAAAATGCAAGTTATATCATAGAAAGTTGCAAAAAAGTTCAGCGAAATCCCCCCGGAAGGCGCTTGCCTCGAATTCTGCAACACTCTCCTTATCAGCGGCATAGGGAGTGGAAGGGTAGAAAAAAAAGCTCTCTCTAGCTCACTCTAGCTCTATTATACTCGCTTTTGCTCTCAATTGTACCAACCCTGCGAACCATTCGCGTGCAGCGCATCAAACCCCCTTAAAACGGCTTTTGCCTGATGCGCTGCACGCGCCGGCGTCTCTCGCTACCTCTCTGGATCGCGCTGGATCGCGTCCGAATGCCGTTTGCGAACGGTATTCGCTGCGATGTGATCTCTTTCCCAAAGAGCTCTCTTGCCGTCGCCCTACATCTCCCACATCGGGCGTTTGATCGGCCCCGTCTTCATCGGCGGTGACAACATCCACCCCGCGTACCCACAGCGCTTGAGTGATGACTCGCCGGATATGGTAGGCGATGCTGCGCCGCGCCGGGCAATCCGTTCAATCAGTTCTGCCAATCCGTTGGACAGTTTTTTCACCAGCCTTGCCTCCAGAATGAAAGCCTTACACAAATTGTCACGCTCCCCGGGCCGGGGTGGGGTCAGGAGACAGAAATCGGATATAATATCCTCAGCGGCGGAGACCAAACCATTTCTTATCAGGAGACAACGCAATGTACCAGACCGATCAATATGAAGGCATGTTGGCCGAAACCGTCACCCTGTCCGGCTACCAGGGAGATGTGATCAACGCCTATTTCGCCCGCCCCCTCGGCCCTGGCCCCTTCCCGGCCATGGTCGTCATCCATCACCTGCCCGGCTGGGATCAGTGGTATCGCGAGGCGACGCGCAAGTTTGCCCATTTCGGCTTTGCCGCCCTTTCCCCCAACCTGTATTCCCGCGAGGGGCATGGCTCGCCCGAAGATGTGGCCGCCAAAGCCCGCGCCGCCGGCGGTGTGCCTGATGACCAGGCGGTGGGCGATGTCGCCGGCGCGCTGCGCTTTTTGCAATCCTTACCCTACGTCAACGGCAAAGTGGGCGTCTTTGGCACCTGCTCTGGCGGGCGGCACGCCTTCCTGGCGGCCTGCCGCGTGCCGGGCTTTGCCGCCGCGGTGGACTGCTGGGGTGGGCGCGTCGTCATGTCGCCCGAAGAGTGCACCCCGCGCCAGCCTGTCGCTCCCCTGGACTACATTCAAGACCTATCCTGCCCGCTGCTGGGTATCTTTGGCGCTGAAGACCGCAGCCCCACCCTGGAGCAGGTGGCGATCCTGGAGCAGGCGCTCAAAGATCACAACAAGCCCTATGAATTTCACGTCTATCCCAACGCCGGGCATGGCTTCTTTTATTATGATCGCCCCAACTATCGCCAGGAGCAGGCGGTGGACGGCTGGAAGAAGCTTTTCGCTTTTCTCGATAAGCACCTGCGTCCGCCGGCCAAAGGAGGGTGAGCATGTGTACCATGATTGTGCAGCAAATTGCCATCGAGGGCAGCGGCAAAGGACGCGACGACTGGTTCAATGTGCGCCAGGCGAGCGTCTCTTATGACCATCCCTTCCATGTCCCCCTGGAACATGCCCTGAATATTGACTTTGTCAACGAGGCGCAAGGGCCGTCGGCGCGCGTGGCGGTTGAACTCAACGCCGCCTCCGCTCGCGCCCTGGCCGAGACCATCCTGGCGGTGCTGGATCGCGCGGATGCCGGCGGATACTTGTAATGCCTGTTTCCCAGCGCTCCTATACCCCCTCCGATCTGCCCGCCATGCTGGGCGTGGCGCAAGCGGCTGCCAGCGTTAACAACCTGCACCTGGTAGACTTGCCTTACCGTTTTAGCTCATGGGCTTTTGACGATCCGGAGAATATCCGCCTGTGGCAGGATGAGGACGGCCGCCTGCTCGCCTGGGTGGCGCTGCAAACCCCCTTCTGGACGATAGATTACGCCTGCCTCCCTGATCTCGAAGCAGCGCTCCACCCGCGCCTGCTGGCGTGGGCGGATGCGCGCGCCAGCCAGGTGAGCGGCGGCCCTTACGCCCGCCCGGCCTGGTTTGTCAGCGTCTATGCCAGCCAGGCGCAGCGCCGCCGTGACCTGGAAGCGGCCGGCTTTCAATCCCAGGCGGATGTCGGCGAGGACTCGTGGACCAAGGTGCAGATGCGCCGTCCCACTGATGCCCCGCTCAAGCCCTACGCCCCGCCGCCGGGCTACGAAGTGCGCCCACTGCGCGGCGAGAGCGAGGTCGAAGCTTATGTCGAACTGCACCGCGCCGTCTTTGGCAGCAAGAACATGACCGTCGCCTGGCGTCAGCGTACGCTTTCCCATCCAGATTACTCACCCGATCTCGATCTGGTCGTCGCCGCGCCGGATGGACGCCTGGCGGCGTTTTGCATCGGCTGGCTGCGCCCGCAGGGGAACGCCGCGCCGCTCGGTCAGATCGAGCCGCTGGGCTGCCGCCAGGAGTTTCGCCGTTACGCCCTGGGGCGCGTGGCGCTGGCCGAGGCGCTGCGCCGTCTGCAGGGGCGCGGCGCCCAATCCATCCTCGTCGAGACCGATAACTACCGCAACACTGCCTTGTCCCTCTACGAATCGGTGGGATTTGTGGTCATCAACGAGGTATTGGTCTATCGCAAGGATTACCCCTCTCCGTCATCCGCCTCTTAGCCTCAGCAGCACTCGCGTCGGGTGCAGTTCTTCGTCCAAAGAAAGCGGCATTTGCCTCTGGCCGAGCAGCGCCGCGGCAAAGAGATCGAAATAATCTTGCCCTGGTTCGTGGATGGGCAGCGGGCCGTAATCGCGTTCAGCCAATACCAGGCGTGTGCGCTGCCCGCCGTCCACCGCCTCGACAAAGCCGTTCACGCCGAAGATGCGCAGGCTCTCGTTGCCCCACGAGCCAAAGCTGCGGAAGTTGAGATAATTCAAAACCACGCTGGCCAGCCCGCCGTTCTCCAGGCGCAGCAGCAGTGAGGCCGCCATGCGCAGATCACCGGCTTGTGGATTGCCCAGGCCGGTCTGCCACGCCTGCCCCTCGGCGATGCGCACCCCCGCCACATGCTCAATGAAGCGCAGCGCATGCACCCCCACCTGCAGCAGCAGCCCGCCATCCACATCTTCGTCCTGCGGGCGGGCGTCGTGATAGGGATAAGACTTTTGCGCCAGCACTTGCACCACCGTCCCCAACACCCCGCTTTGCACCACCTGGCGCAGCGCCAGGTAGGGTTGATCGAAGGCGGTGCCGGCCATCTCATGGAACTGTCGGCCCGTGCGCGCCGCTGTCTCCAGGATGGCGTCCAGGTCGGATTCGCTCATCGCGCAGGGTTTCTCGGCGTAGACGTGTTTGCCGGCCTCCAGGCAGCGGATGGCCTCTTGCGCCTGTTGGCGGCGGCGCGGCGAGCACAAAGAGACTAGCTGAACGCGCCCATTGTTCAGCAGTTCGTCCAGGCTGGGGTAGCGGCGCAGGCGCGGATCGGCGCGCTGTTCGTCGTTGAGCGCCGCCTCAGGAAACTCCGCCACTGCCGCCAG
>CAIQJJ010000087.1 GCA_903872065.1 uncultured Anaerolineales bacterium
ACCTTGCCGAAACGCAGACAAGGCGCTCTGAGCCTGCCGAAACGCAGACAAGGCGCGCTGAGCCTGTCGAAGTGCAGGTAAGGCGCGCTGAGCTTGTCGAAGCGCAGGTAAGGCGCGCTGAGCTTGTCGAAGCGTCCGCGCCGCGCCGGGTTTCCGCGCTGCCTACCTACCCCTTCCAACGCCAGCGCTATTGGGCCGAACCTTCCCCCGCCAGCGACGTCCCCACTCCCCATAGCGGTGATCTTTACCGCTCCCCACTCTCCACTTCCCACGATGTCCTAATAGGGCCAACCCGCGTCCCGCGCAGCAGCCAGATCATCTTCAGCCTGCCCACTGACGCCGGCAGCCCGGCCTTCGTCAGCCATCACCGCATTCACGGCGCAGTCATCTTCCCTGGAGCGGGATACATCAGCCTTATCATCCAGGCCGCCCGCGCTTTGCAGCCCCAAAGCCAGGCGGTGGTCTGCAGCGAGTTTGAAATTTACGAAGCTCTGGTCATCCCGGAAGGGAAGCGCTTTACCCTGCAAATCGTCTTCCAACCGTCCGAGGCGGCAGACTCCCCCTCTCCATCGCTGCCTTCCGCGATGGGGAGGGACGGGGTGGGGTCTCCCAAAGCAGCGTCCGTGGCCGCAAATGTTGCATTCGAGATTCTCAGCATCTTTGAAGGCGAGGCGGCAGAGCGGCCTTTGTCGCTCCCTGGCGAATGGAAAAAACACGCCAGCGGCGTACTGCGCCTGGACGCGGCGCTGGGGCCAGGCGCGGCGCTGGGGCCAGACGCGGCGCCCCTTACCGCGGCTGACGATCAGCCCGGCTTTGATTTGGCGGCGCTGCAAAGCGCATTCATCCCCTTCGACGTCCCGGCTTATTATCAGCAGTTGGCCGAGATTGGGCTGGACTATGGGCCTCTTTTCCGCGGCTTGCAGGCGGTGTGGCGCTCGCCCGACGCCCAAACGGTTCTGGGCCAGATCGCACTCCCGCCCGATGCGCCAGATCAACCCGCCGGCGGCTCCTGGCAGAGCTACCCCGGCCGGCTCGACGCCTGTTTCCAACTCATTGGCGCTGCTTTACCGCAGTCTGACTCTTCGTCCGACCTCCGCGGTACAGATCACCTCTACATGCCCGTCGGCTTGGGCGAATTTCAATTCATCCGCCCGCTGCCTGAGACCTTCTACTGCCATCTCCAGTTACAAGCGCCCCCTCATGCAGTAGCCTATCCCTCAGCGGCGGCGTCTCCCTCTCCATCGCTGCCCTTCGCGATGGGGAGGGATGGGGTGGGGTATATCAAAGCCGATGTACTGACTGCCGACCTGACCCTGCTCGATCCTGAGGGACAGATCTGCGCCAGGCTCAACAGACTGCGCATCCAGCGCGCCCCCCGCCAGACCCTCCAACGCCTGATCGCAGCGCAGTCATCCGCATCCGAAAGCGCGCCGAACGAATCGACCATCTTCTATCAACTTGCCTGGCGGCCCGTCCCCCAGGCGCGACAAGAATCCTCTCAACCGCCGGCCTCCACCGGGCAATGGATCGTCTTCGCCGAACAAGCCGCAGACTCAGCCGCCGGCGTGCAATTTGCCCAAGAACTGCGCCGGCGCGGCGTGAACTGCCAGGTCATTACCGACCCGGCCCAATGGACTTCCCTCGCCGCCGCTTCCCCCTCTCCATCGCTGCGGGGGGAAAGTGGGAAGTGGGAAGTGGGGAGTGGGTTGGGGACTTTTCCCTCCCCATCGCTGCCTTCCGAGATGGGGTATATCGCCGGCGTCGTCTCTTTCCACGCCCTGGACGCGGCGCTGGGGCCAGGCGCGGCGCTGGGGCCAGACGCGGCGCTGGGGCCAG
>CAIQJJ010000088.1 GCA_903872065.1 uncultured Anaerolineales bacterium
ATCAGTTGCAGGTAATCCACCACCACCAGATCAAGCCCATATTCCATCTGCAACCGGCGACATTTCGAGCGCATCTGCAGGGGAGTGATGGCCGGCGTATCATCCAGGTAAATCGACAACTGGCTCAACCGCTCAGTCGTTGCGGCAAAGAGCGGCCATTCGTCATCCTCCAATCGCCCGGAGCGCAATCGCTGGCTGTCAATTCCGCTGTCTTGTGAGATCAGGCGTTGGGCGAGCTGTTCGCTCGACATCTCCAGGCTAAAAATGGCGATGCGTTTTTTGTAGGTCAGGGCGGCGCGCTTGACCATCGAGAGCAGCAGACTGGTTTTGCCCATGCCAGGCCGGCCGGCGGCAATCACCAGGTCTGAAGGCTGAAGTCCTTGCAGCAAACGATCCAGTTCAACAAAGCCGGTCGGCACGCCAAACAAACCGGCGTGCTGTGAGCGCTGTTCCACCTGGTCATACAGCGATCCAAGCACCTGGGAGAAAGATTTGACATCATGCGCCAGCAGCCGGTCGCTGACTGAGAAGATGGCCTTCTCAGACTCATCCAGCGCCGCTTCCAGGGGGGTAGTTTCCTGATAGGCAAGCTTCGCAACCTGATTAGCGGCTTCCAACATGCGCCGGCGGACGGCAGCCTGCTCGATGATGTGGGCATAGGCTTCGGCGTGCAGCGAAGTGGGCGTGGCGCTGATCAAAGCCATCACACTGGCCGGGCCGCCGACTTCAGCCAGCTTGCCAGCGCGTTCGAGTTCTTCGGTAAGCGTCAGAAAGTCCAGCGGCGTGCGGTTCTCGCGCAGGCGAGTGATCGCTTCCCAGATAAAACGGTGACGGTGAAGATAAAAATCTTCGGCTCGCAGAAACCGGGCGACATCGTGGTAGGCATCCGGGTTGATCAAGACCGCGCCAATGACAGCTTCCTCAGCTTCACGGTTGTGGGGGAGTGATGCATCATTCATGCTGCACCCCCTTTGGAATAGTCTTTGCTCATCAACATCAGGCTGGCCAGGCCGCGCGCCAGGATAGGAGTCTCTTTGGCGGCAGGGGCGTCCGGATCGGAAAGCCCGGTCTGGTAGGGCTTGACGAAGGTGTACCCATCCGGAACAATGAAGTTGAAACGCTGTGCATTTTCCTGAGCGTACACGCTGCGTTTTTGTCCGGGCAGCAGTTTGCGACGGTGACCGCGCACCTGATGCGCCTGGCGTTGGATCTTCTCGATCTCTTCCGGTGTACCCCAGGTGTGGACGCCATCCATGTAAATGACGCGTTGGCTGGGCAGGCGCAGGACATGCGTATTGGGGCGAGAGCGACGATGCCGCTTGTGGCTTTTGCATTCGACTCGGTGAATGCCAGGCGCTGGCTGTTCATCGCTGGTGCGCACAATCACTTTAGTCCCCTCGGTGACCAGATCGTGCCATAAGGCAGACAGGATCAGGCGCCAGGCGGATAATTCATCAGGTTGTCGCCCACATTTGAGCATCGTGGTCTCTATATCTGGATACCAACAGAAAATGCTTCCATAAGGCCTGGGCAATACCCATAACCTGTTTTTTTCAGCCCAAATGCACAACTCTTCAATGCCTGCGATAGGCATGCCTGCGGGGAGCACTGTTCGGAATGCGCCCGAAGGAACGTAGGCGCAATTTTGATGAGCTTCCGACAGCAGTTTTTCTGCCAAAGCATTGCCATAAGCCGGATCGTAACCTTTGGCAATCAAGACTCGATCGGTTGTTTTGGATACATGCTGCCAGCGTTGCAGATAGCGTAACGCTTCAGGGGAAATTTGCCAGAACTCAAATTCGATAGCTTGTTTCCATAACCCAAGTGGTGGGCCATCGCCGTCGTTGTTATACCGGATTTCCATACCGGCCGCAGTGAAGTCTATTTGTTCAAAACTCACCAGGCTGATCCAATAATCAGCAAGGTGAGAGAAAAATCGAGTCAGCCCAATGTGTTGTTCACGCGAATCAAACACCCAACCTGATGCCCTTAATGCAGTTGGCGTCCAAAGGCATTTTCCAAGCTTTTGTAAGAAGATAGCAGTTCCACAGACGTCCAAATCTTGTGGCGCAAATAGCGGCTGGCTGGCGCCCCTGATATCGGATGCAGAGAAAAAACGCGCTGCATTTTCAATTTCATCCAGACTGATCGCCGTCTGACCTCCCTGATAGGATGTAGACATCAACGTGGCAAAAATTGCCGGCAGGCTTGTAACTCTATCGACGCTCCTTGGCGATTTTCCCTGTGAGAAAGCCTCATCCGCAGCCGCTATCGAGCCAACCAGTGCTCCCCAGAATGGCAAGCGGTCGGCGCCTTCTTGCGCAAGGATGCGCAGACGATTTAGCAACGGAATTTTGGTATGCCGGGGCCACAGGATATTGAAATAAGTATGCGCGTTCTCTTCATTAACTTCCTCAATGTCATCTGTGGGATAGTAAGCTCCAAAATAGCCATGTAAGGCGCCATCATTCTTGGTGGAATATCCCCAATAAATCTGCCCGGTAACAGTGAGGAATCCCTGGATTTGATCACTACTCAAATAACGCTCAACAGAATAGATGGATAGCGAGACATGTCGGTTGTAAAACTCGTAAAGCATGAAATGTTTGGAATAGTGTTGATTGGATGCTTCACCAATCTCAAAAATCTTGCTGCGATCGATTTCTGAACAGACCTGTGCCTTGCTATTGGGAGAACTGATAAATATGGAAAGAAAACTGTCCTGGGTAGTTTGCAGGCTGTTATTCCCACGAGAAATCTTGGCAATCAGTTCCTTGATATCTGGCTTTGACCCACCGGTCTCTTGAAGCCATGATTTACCAGGATTTTGCTCCGGAAAGTTTGAAATATTAAAAGGTTGAGGCTGTGACATAAAGTTAGCAATCTCCGATTTTTGGTGAAGTGGATTGAAATGGTGATAAGCCTTTCTGTTGGCTTGCGGGGGCATTTTTCGGATCAAGGTCTTGCACATCGCTTCGGTTGTATTTGATGGTCTGTAGGGCTTCCTGGCAAACTGACGATTGCAGCAGCGAGAGCGGGTATGAGAGCGGCGTGATAGCAGGGCGATAGCGGCGTGATAACAATGCCGCTACCGCACTTTCAACAACGGGTTTGAGAAGCGCGGATTGCTGAGAAAAATGCAGGTGAGTGGTCACTTCACACCTGTTTTGTTGTTGCGACAACGCCAGCCGGCTGGCGCGGCTGCGGATTGAGCACCAGTCGCCCGGTGTTGTAAGCATCCAACGCATGGCCCAGGAACAGGGTGGCAACTTCACCCAACGGCACGGACTTCTTTTGATGAATCTCGCGTAGCGTTGACTGAATCTCAGATGGGATGCCACGGTAGGCAACCTGCCATTTCCAGGGCTTTTCTGGCTCTTTGTTCGATTGCTGCGCCCGATGAGCTGCCTTGATCGGCGGATGTTGATCCCAGGCTTTCTCGTACCAGCCAGGCAATGGCCTCTTTCCCCAGTTATCGCCAGACTTGGGAAAGAGCGTCAGCCGGCCTTCACTCAAAGCCGGCTGAATCTGGATTTCTCCTTGTTGGTAGCACTGCACACCGAATTCCAGGAATGCTCGAGCGACATCATCTGCCCGGACTTGCAGGCTGTCGGCGATCTCTTTGATGGCATCCCGCAAGCCAGGCGGCACCCGGCGAAAGAGTATCGGCCGGTTGTTCTCCCGTTTCTCCCAACTGCGATCGTGCGGCTTCTTTTCTGCCATGCGAAGCTGTTCAGCGATTGACACAGCATCCGGTGTTTGTGAGACGGTTGAGAGTGCGCTGCTTCCCCAACCCGATGGGACTGGTTCGGCGCCGCCCGGTTCAGGAGAACTTGGCTTCCAAAAAGTCTTGCGAACGGATTTAGCCATCTGGACTCCTACGAAACTTTCAGCACCACATCGACCAACGCCTGATATTCTTGGGCTGAACGGCTGTTGATATCTTTCTCGAAAATGGTCTTGCTCTCGCCCGGACACTCGGCCAGGATTACCGCCCGATGAATCGGATAGAGCACGCGCTCGCCAAATCCCTGGCGCAGGTCTTCCATGGCTGCCCGATGCTCGCGTAACTGCTCGTGAAAGAAAGTTGGCACGATTCCCAATAGAGCGCCCTTCCAGCCCTTTTCGCGTTGCAGGTAGAGCAGCATGTCGCTGATTTTGCGTACACTGTCGGTAGAGAGGTACTCGGTGGAAGTAGGGATCAAGACCAAATCGGAAGACCAGATGGCCCGTTCCTGGATGCCGCCCACCGATGGCGCGGTATCGAAGATGATGTAGCGCAGCCCACTGTTAGTGAAACGGGCAATCGAATCCCGGATGGCGGAAACCGGGCGATCCTGCGAGTTCAATACGGTTTGAGCGGACATGGTGGTCTGGTTGCCGGCCAACAGCCAGAAATGCTCCCGTCCGGTCTGGCGCACGTATTGCATGACAAAGGCGGTTTCGTTGGCCGCGTTGCCCATGGTGAGCAGATAAAATGCGCCAGGCTCAGGGTTAAGTCCCAGGGTAATCGCACACTGGCCCTGTGGGTCGAGGTCAATCAACAGCACATCCCTTCCGCGCAACGCCAGGCCGGCGGATAAAGAGACGGCGGTGGTGGTTTTTCCAACCCCGCCTTTTTGGTTACAAATCGCAATGACTTTGGTTTTCATCAGACTTCTCATCTTGATCGATCCAGTGAATTGTTGTAGCGCCGTTGTGACCGTGAATGGATTCGACTTCGCTGATGTTCTCGTGGATCACCAGAGAATGCACCTGGCGGGTCAGCCAGATCATGCACACTCTTCCGTTGGTAAATTCCACACCTTCTGCAACAATCCCGGTTCCAGAGATTCCGCTAACATCGACCATGCGTACCAAAACAAATCGTCTCAGCATTTGCCTGCACACTCCTGAAACTTCGCACGATTTTGGCGCAAAGCGATCAAATCACCTGCAAAACGCCGGAGGTTCTGAGAAGGTGTGAGAAAAGTCCAATTCCTACGAAACACACATACAATCATGATGCTTTTCCTGAATAGTTTGAGAAGTGCGCAATGGTCCGGCTAACCGGATGGATTCAAGTGGGTTGGCAAGACAACGTGGAAAGCGCTGCCGGGCAGATTTTGCTCATCGTGACCAGGACTCTCGACCCAGATACGCCCGCCGTGCGCCTGGATGATGCCGCGGGCGATCGGCAACCCCAGCCCAGGCCCGCCGCCCTTGAACTTCGTCTTGCCCGAGGAATGAAACGACACATCTCCCGTCTGGTGGAACTTCTCGAAGATCAGTTCGTGATGGGCCAGATCGATCCCGATGCCCGTATCCTGCACCTGGATTTCCACCGCTTTGCCGGCTTCGAGTGAGAACCCCTTCACCGTGATCGTCCCGCCGTCCGGGGTGTATTTGATGGCGTTGACCACCAGGTTCGAGAGCGCCTTGTGGATTAAGTCCGGGTCGGCTTCGATGGTCAGATCGTTCATGCCGTTTACCGTCAGCGTCAACCGCCGTTCGGACAATGCCTTCTCATACTGGACAGAGATGTCCTTCATCACCCCGCCCAGGTCGAGCAGTTCAGCGCGCATCCCCGATTGGATGCTGCCAACTTCGATTCGCCCCAAATCCACCATCGCATCCACGATCACGCCCAACCGTTCCGCTCCGGTCTTCGCTCCTTGCAGAATACCGGCGTAAGGGCCGCCCATCAGGGCAGCGTCGCTCATTAGCATCTGAAGATACCCTGACAGGATCGTCAGCGGGGTACGCAACTCGTGAGAGGCGATGGCGACGAAATCGCTCTTGGCGCGATCCAGCCGGTTGAGTCGTTCGCAAGCTGCATTGAGCGCCGCTGTTCGTTCGGCAACAAGCTGCTCCAGGTGTTCGGTCAGTTGGCGCAGCCTGAGGTGCGTATTGACCCGCGCCAGCAGTTCCTCGGCCTGGATCGGCTTGGTGATGTAGTCCACCGCCCCCACCTCGAAGCCGCGCAGTTTGTCGGCGGTCTCGGCCAGGGCGGTCATGAAAATCACCGGGATAGCGCAGGTAGACTCCTGCTCCTTGAGCCTGGCGCAAGTCTCGAAGCCGTTCAGCCCCGGCATCATCACGTCTAACAGGATCAGGTCGGGCCTGATTTTGCCCAT
>CAIQJJ010000089.1 GCA_903872065.1 uncultured Anaerolineales bacterium
ATCAGATCGAGCAGTACCAGTTGGACGGGCGTTTTTGCAGATAATATCCTGCAGCAGGGCAGCGGGTTTGGAGATCCGGGTGGGGGCGGGGGTGGTATCTGGGCGCAAGGCGTAGATATTGAGATCGATCATACGACCCTGGCAAATAATCAGATGGATCCGGCGTTGGTTTATGGCAGCGCGGCCATTTTTGTTAGTGACTCCGCGCCTAAACCAACGGTGGCCAACATTAACTATGGTATTATCTCTGACCATATTAATACCAATACCGGTGGAGCATGGTTGACGCAGTCGGCGATTCATGTGCGCCAGGGTAATACGGTCAATTTTAATCATGGCCTCTTTGCCAATAACAGCAATGACACCAATTTAGAAAATGATCCGCCAATCCCTGGCGGCCAGGGGACGTTTAATGGGTTGAATACCATGATTTCGGCGCCATCTGTCGGATATGTGGCGCTGGGAAGCCCAAATTACAATTATCATCTTACTAGCACTTCTGCAGCCAGAAATAAGGCGACGGGGAGTACGATGGCGGTGGATATGGATGAGCAGAATCGCTCGGATGGCTCCCCCGATATGGGCGCGGATGAATACGTTCCATTTGATCTGAGGGTGTATCCTGATGATGGTCTCTTACGTTTAGTCTGGAAAGCTGCTCAGTTCGCGAGTGCGGTGGATCACTATGAGATTACAGTCACTTGCCCGGCTGGGGCGAGTCCGCCCGATCAAGGGGAGTGTAGTATGCCGATCCTTGTGGATGGTGAAGTCACCAATTTTAAGTTGACCGGTTTGACCAATGACCAAGAATATACGGTCGCTATGAGCGCAAAAACTCTCAATGATCAAGAGATTGCGACCTCTCCTACAGGCGGCGTGTCTGGAACACCGTTTGAAGCGCAAGAAGTATTTTTACCGCTCATGTTTCGATAATCCGAGTTTATGAAAGCCAGTATTGTTATTCCCCTTTGGAATGGTGAGGCGGTCATCGGGCGGTGTCTGGAAGCTATCTATGCACAGCCCGATCCAGATTTGCTCGAGGTGATTTGTGTGGATAATGCCTCCCGCGACGCCTCTGCAAGATTTGTCACGCAAAGGTATCCCCAGGTAAAATTGCTGCCGCAAGCGGTAAACCTGGGTTTTGCCGGTGGAGTGAATGTGGGGTTGGCGGCGGCGCACGGCGATTTGATGATTTTGCTGAATCAAGATTGCCTGGTGTATCCGGGTTGGCTGCCGGCCCTGGCAGATGCGTTTCAACAGCATCCTGAATTTGGGCTGCTGGGCTGTACGGTTTATAATGTGGATGGTTCATTGAATCACACTGGCGCTTATGTGCGCTCGCCTGATGCGCTGGGAGTGCATGTGGCGGAGGCGAATGATCAATTGCATGTCGTGGAATTTGCAACAGGGGCATCCCTGGGCATCCGTCGCGAAACCTTGCAGAGGCTTGGGCCGTTAGATGATGATTATTATCCCGCGTATTATGAGGATGTTGACTATTGTTATCGGGCGCGCCATGCAGGCATTTTGACGGCGGTTGTCCCAGGTGCAAAAGTGCAGCATATTTTTAGCAGCCGCACCTGGCAGAGTGACCCCATCTGGCATACAACAAATGGCTATTTGGGGCGTTATCGCTTTGTGAGTAAACATTTTGATCGTCATCAAACCGCGGAGTTTTTTGCGGCTGAACATCAAAACCTGGCGCAAATTGAGTATCTGGATCATGCGCTAGGGCGGATGATTGCGGCGCGTCATACGGAACGCTCTTTGCCGGCGATTTTAGAGCGACGTGAACTTGAATTGGACGAGAGGCTTGATCCCGCCGATCAGCGTCAACTTCAAGTGGAACTGGCTTATCTTGCACAAGAGGCGTTTCGTGTCGCGGAAGGGTTGGTGAAAAAGCCATCGGTGGGAGTAGCGGATAGATTGGCAGAAGCGGCGAAACCATTTGACCAGATGTTGTCGTCTTTGAATGAGCAGGAAACTGAGGCGGAAAAGCGTTGGGCTGATAACTATCAGCATTTGCTTGGTCGCCGGCAGTTA
>CAIQJJ010000090.1 GCA_903872065.1 uncultured Anaerolineales bacterium
GAGAGTCTTTTCTTGCCAATCGGAAGGATTAAGTTTGTCCATCCTCCGCTCTAAACACCAGGTATTGATGGGGCAAAATCGCGGCGTGAAAGACCCGTTTCCCGTCTTCAAGACCGCCTTCAAAAGTTTGTCCGGTGGGCAGTTCCACCAGCCTGGTGAAACGCGCCTCTACCACCAACTTTGCCGTCAGTTCATATTCCTGGAAAGAGGCCACGATAAAGGTATTGTTATCGTAGACAAACAGCGCCACGTGCGACGGGCTGTCTACGTAGACGATAAACTCTTTCAGCAAGAGCTTCTTGAGCATCGTGATCACGGCCTGAGGATAGGCATATAGATCGCCCACGTTCTCCGGGATGGTCAACACATACATCCGTCCCTGGGCGTAATCCACCCGCTGGAGGATGGGGTATCCCGTCCCTCTGGCGCTGTCCAGGGCGGTGATCAGTTCCCAGGCATCGTTGGTCGCGTACTGGATTTGCGGAATGAGCAGTTCATACTCCGCCGGGTAGACGGCTTTCCAATCGTGGAAGCGGCGCACCAACGCTTTGTGATCGGTGTATTTGAGTTCAACGATCTCCTCGATGCCCTTGCCCTGCAAAGCGCGCAGCAGTCCCGAGGTGATCATCACCTGCTTGCCTTGCTGCAAGTGCTGCTTGATCTTCTGCACGATGGCCGGGTCAAAAGCGGCCTGTTCGGTCAGCAGACACAGGTTCGCCTCGGAGGGGAACTCCGGCGTGATCTCCATCGGGATGCCCAAAGTGCCTAAATAATTGGGCAAAAAGTCTTCGCCATGCGAATGGAAAGGCTTGTAGGTTTTGACGCCCAGCGGCTGGCCCAACTGCCCCAGGAACAAATCGGCGCGCTGGAACACATAACCGGCCATCGGGGCAAACGGCGAGAGAAAAACCTCGCGCGGCTCTGCCTCACTGCTTGACTGCTGCAAAACATCAAATAAATCGCCGTAACGGAACAGCGTCACCTCGCGCGCCCCGGCAAACAAAGTGAGCGCCAACTGCTCCATATAGCGATCCATCGTCCGCCGCCGGTAGGGGTCTACCCAGCCGCCGCCGTTGCGCCCTGGGGCAATGTTTTCAAAGTAGCGCAGGACGGCGTAGCTTTCATAAGGCTGCAAGTGCTGGTGGGTATAGACCGGGTCGCGCGTTTCAGTACCGGTGTAGATTCCGTCAAAGATGCGCGGCTGAAGCTCCAGGTCAAAGCCGCAAAACTGGAAGTGATCGTACCAGTTTGGGTATTTGATCATGAAGTTGATCTGCGGGTTGATCTTCTTGGCCGGCCCCACGAGCAGGTTTTGGGCGGCATCGCGCATCGCTTCCAAACGAAACTGCGTCCAGGTCTTCTCGCCCTTGGCCGCCACGCAGGCTTCGCATTTGCAGTTGGTGAAAAAGAAATCATCCAGCAGCACTTCGTCGAAGAGGCTGGCGGCCAACTCCGCCGCGGCCTGGATTTTTTGGCGCTCTTCAGGCCGGGTGTAACAAAAAGACTGGAAAAAGTCAGATTCAGAGGCCACATAGGTGATCCCCCCGCTGACCTTGACGCCCTTGCTCTCAAAAAACTTTTGCGCCGAGAGGATGGCCTCTTTGTCCACCCAGACTTGATTGCGGTAGGTTTCAAAATAAACTTTATCAATATGCACCGAACGGCTCAACAGTTGGTAGCTGTTTTCCAGCCACTCCGGATCGACATAGGCTTTATGCAGATCGGTGACGCAAACATAGATCGCAACTTTGAAATTACGGTAAAAAGGTACATCCATAGTCGTTTCTCTTCCACCCTACCCTCCCCATCGCGAAAAGCAGCGATGGGGAGGGTAGGGTGGGGTCGGGCCAGGCTCAGGGCAAAGGCTCCCCGCGCCCGGCGTTGAAGAGTTGGAACCATTCCTCGCGCGTCAGCGCCAGCCCATCCGCCTGGCAAGAAGCCTGGATGCGCTGGATATTGGTGGTGCCAATGATGGCCTGGATCTTGGCCGGGTGACGCAAAATCCACGCCACCAGGATCGCCTCGCCGCTGACACCCTTTTCTTGGGCCATTTTGGCGACCAGGGCGCTGGTCTTCTCCAGGCTTGGGGACGGATTCTCAACCGTGCGCCCGGTCAATTTGCCCCACGCCAGCGCTCCCCACGCCTGCAGGGTGATATTGTGCTTGCGACAGTACTCGATCGTCCCCTCGTTGCGGCTGAGCAGCGGGTTGTCCTGGTTAAAGACGATCCCCTCGTTGAGGGTATGGGTGTGAATCACATTGAAGGCTATCTGGTTGGCGACAATCGGCTGGCGCACAAATTGGCGCAGCAAGTCCAATTGGGCGGCGGTGTGGTTGCTAACTCCAAACCAGCGCACCTTCCCCGCCGCGTGCAGGTCATCGAAAGCCCGCGCCACTTCCTCCGGCTCGACCAATGGATCGGGGCGGTGCAGCAGCAGCACATCCAGGTAATCGGTGTTCAGGCGCTTTAAGCTCCCCTCCACCGAATTCACAATATGGTCATAGCTGAAATCAAAACGATGCGGAAAGCCAGGCTGCGGATCGTCTGCAAAGCGAATGCCGCATTTGCTTTGCAAGATGATCTGCTCGCGCAAGCCGGGCCTCTCCTGCCACAGGGTAGCAAAGGTCTCTTCGGATTTCCCGCGGCAGTAGATGTCGGCGTGATCGTAAAAGTTAATCCCCTGATCCAACGCCAGGCGGACAATCTTTAGCGCCTCCTGGCGGTTGGCTTCGCTGAGCGCCGATTGATCCCAGGCGCCGCCCAGGGGCATACAGCCATACGCAATGCGCGTGACGGCTAGATCAGATGCGCCAAGACCTTGTGTCTGCATAGCCTCTCCCTTATTCCGCGTACACTTTCTCGCGCAGATCCTGCAAATATTTCAAGGATTGGGCGGTTTCATAACGAAAGTCTATCGCCCCTCCCTGCGTACTGACCCAGGGACACGCCGCCGACACGCCGCCGGTATAGCCGATCTCGCGCAATACGCGGAACAGATGGGTATGCAGTTCCACCCGGTCGCCGACACCCGGCTGGGCTTCCACCCCGGCGATATGGACGTGCAAGCAGTACGCCGGGTCTTCGGCAATATGTTCGAGCGGCTGATTCCCCTGGATGAAATAATTCAGATCCGCCATCACCCGCACCGAATCCCGCTTGATCTCTTTCTTGACAAAGTTCAAGCCATCCAGGTACATGGGCAGCAGGGTATGGGGATCGGCGGTGGGCTCCAGCATCAGCTTGACATGATTGGGCTCCGCGTAATCCGCCAGCATGTTCAGCCAGCGAATGGCCTGGTCAGTGGCCTGGGTGCGCGAGACTCCGTCTGGGATTTTGAAGAAACCGCCGTACAGGCCGGCATACTCGACGCCCAAAGCCCCCAGGCGGCGGAAGGCGCGCTTGGCCCAAAACTCCAACTGCTCCCAATCCGCGGCGGCGCCCATGGGGGTCAAACCGGCAAACTGGATGAAATGACTGGCGCCCTTGATGGGGGGCAAATTCCAGGCCTGGATCTGGGCGCGCGTGTCTTCCCAGTTGGCTTCGCTTTCAAATGGCTTGACCAGCAGCGCCACCGGGATCTCAGCCATTTCCCAGCCGGGAGCAATCTGAGCCGGATCGAGCGCCGGGTTATCGGCAAACAAAATACAGAATTTGAACTTTTCCATGTAGAGCCTCCTAATAGGTATGAAAGTTAGGGAACCAGGGTCGATCGCGAGCCGCTGTTTTACGCAGCAATGCGGACGCTGATTTCTTTCCCGCGGTTAATTGTACCAGACCTGTGACCCGCAGGTCTACTTGCGTTCCGTGAGGAGTCCGTGCGCCATCAGATCCGCCTTGCACTGGAAGGAGTTCCTGAAATAAATCGTGCGCCAGCCCTGCTCCTGCGCCGCCGCCAGGTTGCACTCCCGGTCATCCACAAACCAGGTCTCGGCGCGGTTCAAATGATAGGTCTCCAACAGCGCCCGGTAGATGGCCGGCTCAGGCTTCAACGCATGGACGCGGCACGAAACCACACCCCCCTCGAAGAGCGGCCAAAAAGGATAGCGGTAGTCTGTACCGCCGCGGTGATCTGTACCGCCGCGGTGATCTGTACCGCCGCGCTCCAGATGCTCAATGCAATCGCAGTTCAAATTCGACAGGTAGAAGAGACGGTGGCCGCCCTCTTTAAGCTGGTGCAGCAAAGTCACCGTGCCTGGCACTGGTACCAGCGAGTACGGGATCAGGGGCAGTAGTTCCGCCACAGTCGCCGGGGATAAGCCAGTATGCACGACGGCGCGGCGAACGATCTCCGGGCGCGACAGCGTCCCGCGATCGAGATCGATCCAGTCGGCATGCGCAAACAACCCGTCGCGCAGATAGGGATGCAGCTCAGGCGCAACATCCGCCGCGGCGAAGATCGCCTCGGGCGTCCAATCAAAAACTACCCCGCACAGATCAAAAACAAGGTTCATCTTTCACTCCTGAGGCATCCTATTTTTGGGCGTGATCCACTGTCCTCTTTAACAATTCCAGCGTCGCCTGGATCACCTGCTCGCGCTGCGCAGCGCGGCTGAGCGTGGCATGGCGATCCTGCGGCTGGATCACATACGAGCCAAACTGATGATGATCGCCGCCATCCAGGCGCGCATAGACCGTATCCGCCGGCAGCAGATGACGGCGCGCCAGGACGCTCTCCTCATTGGCGTTGGGGTCCAGGCTGCCATAGATGACAGTCACTTGCACATCGCGCCCAGAAAGATTAACGTTATCCGCCGGGTAAGAGGCCCAGATGACCAAGCCAGCGACTTGCGCTGCGCCGCGCTCCGTTTGCAGGTACTGCGCGGCCATGGTTCCACCCACCGAATGCCCCCCAATGACCCAGGTGGTGATTTCAGGATGGGCGGCGATGATCTCATCGGCGGCATTGAGACGAAAGGCCGCAATATTGAGCGGCATCTGCGGGACAACCACCAGGTAGCCTTCCGCGGCGATGGCGTGCAGGAAATCCGAATACCCCAAGAAACTGATCCGCCCGCCAGGGTAAAAAATGAAGCCTGTGGTGGTCTGCGCCGCCGGCGTAAAGGTCAGCCAGGCCGCGCCGCGATCGAGCCTGCTGACCGCCACTTGAGCGTCGCTTTGCAGCGCCTCGAGCGCCTGCGGGAGGGGCTGCCTTTCGTAAGTCAGCCATTGTAGCGCCAAAACCGCGACGAGGATCGCCAGGAGGAGCAGCCCCCAGCGCCAGATCGTTTTGGAACGTAAGAAAGATGTTTTTGTCATCGAACAACCTCAGATAAGAAATGCTCGCTCACTTTCGCACTTGCAGCATGATCTTTTTGACTTTCAAGAACCTGACTGGTCAATTTTGTTAACCACAATAAACAAAATATCAGCGTAGGCTGCGTAATTTTCGTTTTGCCACTGAAACTCTAAGCGCAGATTTTCCATTCCATCAGGCATCATCTCGTCCAAATGAGAATGGATAGAACTTGCCAATAAATCTTTATTACGTTTCAGCTTCCAACTTTCGTCAAAATCGTTAGCATTCACCAAGACGAGGAAGAAGCGATTAGCTGCGTCAAACCTACGAACACCTTGATTCTCATAAAGCCAAATTTTTAGCGATTCTGGGTTTTCAATCGTTTGCTGAAGTAACCGCATTCGAGTTGCTTTGAAGTCAGCCATAAATTCTTGCGCGGCTTGTGAAGGATGCTCTGTTACCTTCGCAAAAAGTTCTGAAAAAAGAGCGCCGGCAGATTTCGCGTTGTCAAACCATATTCCTTGTTGGCGGCAGAAGGCTTTTAGTGAAGTCAGTTCAGGCCGCAAACCCTTCGCCTTGCGTAACATTTCCATATATCCATCAGGGAAATAAGTTACTTTCAAATCAAAAGGAAACTCGTGGATGAAGAAATCAACCTTTTTCACCAACCCCATTGCCGGCAAAACTGAAGGATGGTCTTTGAATATGTCTTCAATTAAGATAGATGACCAGTGGTTATACCAGGAACACTGAACATATCCTTTCATGCTAAGATGAATTTCATGGTCAATAACCGAATTAAGTTCATCCCAACTTTGTATTCGTTTGATGTAATTATCAACTATCGTCCGTTCAAGCGAGTTTTGATACAAACCACCCCAATCAAATACTTTCATTTGATACAACTGGGCAATGATATAGTTTTCCCTTTCCCTTCTCTCAGCTCTTTCTTGCTGGAACAGTTCCCGAATGAAACTCTCTAAAACCTGCTTATCTGGCTTATGCTTGTAAACCTGTTCAAATAATTGATGACTTGGAATACCTTCAATGTCAAACTGAATCTGTTGGCAAAACTGCCGCATTTGTTCTATTCTTGAAATTGAGCGAAGTTTTAGCCAGAAAATTCCGTTTGGATGATGCAACAATTCAACAAACCTATCATCATCATATAACTTACGTATGGCGTTGAAATCGGAAGACATGAGGACTCCATCAAGATAATTTATATTGCCAGCGTCCATCGGCGAAGATGGCAACATTTTTTACCGACTCAATAATTTGTGACACCTTGAAAATTGTTCCTGTAGGAATGCTTGCAACTAGAAGATGGTTCAAAATCTCGTAAGTCTCTGCGCCATTCTTGCAGTTCTTGAGGTAATTTTTTATTGTCAGCAAAAGGTCTTTTTCGGAGTGACCAAATGTGATTTGTTGACGCGACTCTACTAATCGTTTTTGGCAGGTAATCACAAAATCAGTTTTGAGCGCATTTTTCCGAGTGTCTTGCACTACAGATCGAGCAGAATATTCAAGGGGAGTTATTTCTTTGATTTCAAAACCTGCAGCTAATAAAGTATTTAGAAGCGAAAGCCAGGTTTCATCATCTAAACTATTGAACGCAATTGACGCATATCCATCCACTTTGAGAACTCGCCACATTTCACCAAATGCAATCTTAAGCCTTTTTTCGTAGTCTTTCGCATCCTTTCGGCGAAGCTTTGACTCTGAGACTACAATTTCGTTTTCCAAGTCAAACTCATAGCCAAGCCACGAATTCCACATCAGGCTAAGTTCAAGATACGGTATTCGATTGCCATGCGGCGGGTCTGTAAAAATATAGTCTATCGAATCCGATTTGATAAAAGAAAGGTCTGTTGCCGTTCCCTTTCGCACCAGGTAACCACTTTGAGATTTTTCAAGTTCGTCAAACGATGAAAACTCGCCAACATAAAGTGGAATCGCGTGATTTATTTCCTTTTTGCCCTTCAAAATTCTCTTGAATCGGTTTTCAAAACATCGCCAAACATGAATTTCAAAATGCTCTGATGGCGTCCAATAGCCAATAACCCAACTTCCAACCTCCGCTTTTGTTTCATCACTCTCGCCCGCGCCATTTGTCTTTCCACGACGGCGGATTACAAAAACCATATTACTGGCTTGTGGAAGCATTGCACTAAAGCAAAACTCCATCACTGCCCTGATTTGGCTATCGGTAATCTGGCGAATCTTTTCTAATAGCAAAGACAAACTCGACAGCGCACGGGGAGTAAATAAATCGCAAACGCGCATTCCCGATTTCGCATTAATACGACTATTTTCTAACAATAAAGTTGCGGGGTACCAGGTTGCTGGTCGAGAAGGTTCTAATGCTGCAATTCTGTCACTTTCGACAGGCTTTTTCACCACTTTCGCATTTCCACACGCCTTACATTCTACCCATATCTCGTCAATTTGTTCCCCATTCCAGATAGTATGAGTCGCGATTGCCTGAGCGTTTCCGCATTTCGGGCAATTTGTTTGATAAAGATCGTCAATTTCCTGCTCTACTTCTGAACGCAAAAAATCAAAAACTTTCTTAAGGGATCTTATATCTATATGTGTAAGTCCCATTTTTGTAGAATTAATGGCGGTTGGATTTATGTCCACACCCACAGCACGTCGCCCTAATCTAATACTTTCAGTAATCGTGACACCTGATCCACAAAACGGATCAAGAATTAATTCTTCAACCTTTGAATACTTCTCAATATACAATGAGACTAAGTTATAAGGTTTTTTTGACCAATATTTGTGCATCGCGTACATACCAGTATAAGTTTCTGGCTGTTCGCTGTTGCGAGTTTCGGTTTCAGGAATCACTTCTTGTAGGGTTTCAAGAAAAGAAAGTTGCGTCGCCAAATTAGTCATGCGGTTATTTTACCCTACCTGCAGCGGTTATCAGAATGAGACCGCTGAGTGTTTTTTTTCTCTCTGCGCTCTTGCTGCTCTCAGCGGTCTGCGATAAAGCCTTGGACGGCGCTATTTTCGTACCAGTCAGATCAAGAACCGCGAGCGGTTCACGCATCGGCAGATTGATACCGTTCGGCCTGCAGCGTGAACATCTTGGCGTATTCGCCGCCTTGCGTCATCAATTCGTCGTGGCTGCCGGCTTCGACCAATTGGCCTTCCTTGGCCTGCCCAAAGCCCCAGATGCCGATGTAGATCGCCATCGGCAGCAGGAAAGTTTGCCAGGACGCCAGTGTATTGTTCCAGGTTCCCCCCTGCCCGGCGACCGCGCTGATACCGTCAATCACCAGCTTGGTGATCCACACCTGCAGCGGGATCATCAAGGCATTGACAAACATCAGCGCCAGGGCCAGCAAGGCCAGGAGTGGATGAGCCTGCCAGGCCATGGCGATGGCACGCCAGAAGAGACGACCTGTGGCGAGGGATTGGATTGGTTTTGAGGGAGTGGACATCGTTTCCTCCGAACACCACGATGGAACAATCGTGGGGCGTTTCGACAAGTTCAGGGGTTTGAGCGCCATGATCAAGGAATGCCCGATAGAATGACACGCCCATGGTTCATGCCTAATGCCAGATATTTACCGTCGGGCGAAAAGGCAATGGATTTCCAGCCAATGATAGTTGGTTGGTCAAAAAGGTTCGCGGCAGGGATGGATACGCCATCTGCTGTCTTCCAGAAAACTAACTGATCGATCTCTTGGCCTGCGGCAAATGCGACAGTGAAGCTCATAAAGAAGCTGCTATCTGGGAAAAAACTGGGTTCAAAACCATTTACGGTGAACAGTCGGGCGCCGTCTTCGACGCGCCAGAGACTCGTATTCCAGCTCGAGAGGTTGAGGGCCGCCACATACCGGCCATCGGGTGAATAATCCAGGCTCCAGAGCCCATAATCAGCCGCTTGTAATACCTTGACTGTGGTGAATGTATCCATTGCCCAGAAACGCAGCGTGCCATCTTGCATCCCCGCAGCCAACAAGGCGCCATCCGGTGAAAAGTGGATGGTGTTAATACCTTTGCCATAAGGATCATTGACCAACGTGGCAGCCAGAGACCAATCTGCTGTGATCCACAAGCGCACAGTATCATCCGAAGATGCAGAGGCCAGATATTTTCCATCAGGGGAGAAATCCACCGCGCGTGGGGACATGGTATGTCCAGCTAACCTGGTCACAAGCGAACCATCGTCAGCATTCCACACCCACACGAAGCCATCGTCGCCAGCCGCGGCAATCAGCCGGCCATCGGAGGAGAAGGCTCCAGCGCTGTTGAAAGTGATCGGACATTTCTGACGCCAGCGTTCCTGCAAGGTGGCTACATCCAACACCGATACCCCCAGGGTAGAGCCCACTGCAAAAGTCTGACTATCCGGCGCAAATACCACAAAGTAGACAAAACCTGTTTCAACCTGGCCCAATATTTGCAATTGGCTGAGGTTTTCTTGGGTGATGTGCGTTTGAATGGGTGGAAGCAATTGGGCCGGCAACAATGCCATCATAGAAACAGGCGGGATGGGAGGAACGATGAGGGTTTCTTGAGCAGCAACCGCATCTACTTCTGGGCGAACAGGCGCCAGCGATGTGATGTAGTAGCTGGACATTTCCTGGGGAGTAAAAGGACGTTGTATGCGTTTCTGGGCCAACTGAAATGCCTGGTTTGTATCCAGGAGCACGGTGCGCACTACATTGTCATCCGAGCCAATCAGAAGCGTTGCGCCGTCGGCGCTAAAAGCGAGGAAATTGACTGCCATCCCACCCTGCATGATCCGCCCTTGCTCGCTGCCTGTCCAGGCGTCCCACAGACTTACCACGCCATCGGCGCTTCCTGTCGCCAGCCATTGACCATCGGGGCTGTAAGCCAGAGCATGGACTGGAGATAACTGCCGAGGCAAAGCAAACCGGGCCTCTCCATTTTGAGTATCCCAGGCTGCCACTGAACCATCGGCCGCGGCGGTGGTTAAAAGCTCACCAGAAGGGTGATACATCAGAGCGGTTGGCATACTACCGAGTGTAAGCTTCATCACCCGGTTTATCGAAGGCGATTGATAAACCTCCACATTACCATCTGTGTGCGGGATTGCCAACAATGAGCTATCAGGACTGTATGTCGCTAAGGGATAGACATCCCCATAAAAGTTGGAAACATACTTCAAGCTAAGGCCATCCAGTTCATACCCTACACTATTATACTTGTGGAAGAAAATCCTGGCGCCGTCGGGGCTGACCTGCAAATCAGCGCCTGGCAAAGAATAATCGAGGTTGTGGGCAATTTCTTCACCTGTTGTTGTATTCCACAGGCGGTAGACTGTGTAAGGGTCTGTAGCAATATAGAAATTAGTCTCCAGGGTAGCAAAGCGAGACCCATCCTGGAAAAGCGCCAGGCGCTCCAACCGTGTATCGGGCGGCATGGAAATCGCCCGGCGCAGATCGCCGCTGGCGACATCGTAGAGACGCACCATATTGTCGACGCTGGCAATGCCGAGCATATTTTGCATCGGAGAGAAATCTACATCGTTGACAGGAAAATCGGACACCCATACTTGGGTTTCGTAGCCAGGCGCAACTTCACACAGGTGGATACTGCCATCAGCCCCCCCAGAAGCCAATTGACGACCATTTGGATGAAGCGTATTGACAGTTTGCACCGGGTGACATAGAAAATTATAGAGCAACCGTCGTCCAGCAATGCTCCATACCTGGGTTTGCTGGTTGGCGGCGCTCAACAACAGATGATCACCATCAGGTAAGAAGTGAGGGGCGCTGCCATTTACGGTCAGCAGTTCATTCACAGAGTCAAGCTCCCACACCTTTATGGTACTTTCCGCGCCGACTGCAGCGATCCGCTTTCCATCTGCGCTAAAGGCGATAGCGGAGATGAAACCGACAGGCATATCTGTGATCCGATGGAGCAAAACGCCGCTGGCCAGATCCCAAATTTCAATCACCCCGGCGTCATTGGGCAGGGCCATCAGGCGGCCATCTGGGCTGATCTCAATCACATTGAGAGAAAAATGCTGTTCAGCATCGCGCGACCATTGAACCGTAAAGGCGGGCTGCAGCGTGGTCAGGTTCCAAGGAGTAATTTCGGCGATGGTGGTGCGCTCTACTTCCGTGTAAAAAACCAGGTACAATCCTTGGGGAGAGTATTCCAGACGCAGTGGGTATTGGTAATTAATATTGTTCGACAAAGACAGGATTTCGCTTCCCTTAATGCTATCTACCACCCGCACCCCTTCATCACGCGACGCTCCTGCCAAAAGTTCCTGACCGGTAGCGCCATCGTAAACCCAAAAGCGATATTCAGCTTCGACAACCAGTTTACCATCAGGATAAAACTCCAGCGAACGGAAACTGAGCGAATCGGCAGAGACTTTTTGGGTGTAGCGCAGCGTAGCGGCAGGAATGTCGAACACCTGCAACCAATCTTGCTCGTTAATCGTGGCCAACAGGCTGCCATCGGCGTTATACGCCACGCCCTGAATTGCGCCAACCCGCTCTTGCGTGAGGGTATTGGAAATAATTTTCTGCACATGTGATGTCTGCAAAGCCTGGTGCAAGGCTGCTTGCGCTTCACGTGTATCAGCAATTTTGAAAGATTCAACTGCCAACAACAGGCTGAGTTGGGGATCGTTCGTCAGATTATTGATGGATGCAGCGGCAAGTTCACGCGACCGCGACAAGGTAGCCTGCTCTTCAGCGAGTTTCTTTTGCGCTTCCGCCTCGATCTGGGCATCTTCAGCGCGGACGCGCTCGGCCTCGGCGGTGGATTGGGCGTCGAGGGCGGTGCTCTTTTGTTCGTCGGCGCGCGCCCGTTCGCCCACCGCGATGGATTCGGCGGTGGCGCGCGTATTGGCTTCGGCGTTGGCCTGGACGGCGCTGGCATTGGCCGCCTGCGCCAGCCAGATGGTGGCGATCACCAGCAGCAGCGCCAATCCCAATACGCCTGCCAACGCCCAGGCGCGCCTTCGCAGGCTCCTGGCGCTGGCAGTTTGCTCTTCGGCGCGCCGACTCTCGGTCTCAGCCAGCTTCTTTGCCACCTCCGCGCCGCGCAAAGCTGTGTCGAGTTCGCGCTGCTGGCGCAATCGCTCTTCTTCCAGCAGCCGGGCGCGCGCTTGCAGGCTGGCCTCCAGGTAGGCGCGTTCATCCGCCGTCAGGGCCACAACGCCGGCAGTCGCCCAGATCTCGAACTGCGCCAGGCGCGAGCCTGTTAGCAAGAAGCTGACCTCACACCCGCTGCGCTGCCACTCAGCGCATTCGCCAGCCAGCAGGCGCTGCATGCGCACATCTTCGCGATGGTTGGCGATCCATTCGCGCAGGCGCGGCCACTCGCGCAGCAGCGCTTCATGCGCCACCTCGACCGTCGGCCCGCGCGTGATTGGGTCGCGGTCGAACGAGAGCAGGCGGACGAGGCCAAAGGCGGCGATGACCTGGCCGATTGCAGATTTTTGATATTCTGACGATAATTGGAGGGCGTCGAGTTCGGAACGTGGGACGCGGCGGCGGGTGTCGTGCGCAGCAAACCCATTGTCGCCGCCCTCGCCCAGCGTCACCAGTCGCAAGAAGAGCTGGCGGGCAGCCGATTGACTGGCGCCATCCAAAGCAGTGTACACTTCTTCGGCGCGGCGGCCCAGCGCCCCGGCCACACCGCCGATCCGATCATAGGCGGCTTTGGTCAGGCGATGATCCTCACGCTGATCGAACAACTCGGTCAGGGCATATTCCATCAACGGCAGCGCCCCCGGCTGTCCCTCCACATCCCGCAAGATGGCGGCGGTCAGTTCAGGTTCGAGATTGAGATTCACCCGCTCTGCCGGGCGCAGGATGGCCTGCTCCAACTCGTCCGGCGTCATCGGCAAGACGATCTCCATTCGCTGGCGCAGCAGTTCGCCGAAATCCACATATTGCAGCGGGCGATCGGTGAAATCGGCGCGCAGGGTGAGGATAATGCGCACCCGGCTGCGTTCATCCAGGACCGCAGTGACCAACTGCTCCAACAGCAAAACCCTCGCCGCCTCGTCTTCCACCAGCGTGAACAGTTCCTCAAACTGGTCAATCACCATCACCAGTTCGATGCTGCGGTCTTCGGGCAGGCAGCGGCGCACAGCCCGCAGCAGGCCGCGCTTGTCCTGGGTCAACTGCGCCAGGAGCGAGTCGGGCGGGTTGACAGCAATGCGCAAGAGAGCGGCTTCGATCTCTTCAAAGGGGTGCGGGCCGGGCAGCAAGTCTACGATATACCAGTTTTCCGATCCCGGCAGCCCGCCGCGGCGCAAGGACGGGATCAGCCCGGCTTTGACCACCGACGATTTGCCGCTCCCGCTAGGGCCAACCACCGCCAGGAAGCGCGCCAGGTCGCCGCCCTCCCCCAGGCGCGCCAGCAAGTGTTGGATGAGCGCATCGCGGCCGAAGAAATCAGCCGCGTCGCCTTCGCTGAAGGCGCGCAGTCCTTTGTAGGGATTGTCCGCAGCGACGAGGGGAGGCAAGGCCGCTGTGTCAAACTGCGCCGGTTGGGGCAGGGCGTTTTCGCCCTGGATCGCGCGACGCAGGTCTGCCAGCAAGCTTTCGGTATCTGTATAACGGGCCAGGGGGTCTTTGCGGGTAGCGTGTTCGATCACCCAATCCAGGGAGGCAGGCAGACCAGGCTTGCGAGCAGCCAGGGGGGGCAGGTCAGCCGAAAGATGCTGGTGCATGACATCAATCGGAGTCGGCCCGCTGAAAGGCGTAAACCCCGTCAGCATCTCGTACAACACGACGCCCAGGCAGTAGATGTCGCTTTGTGGGCGCACAAACTCGGCCCGGATTTGTTCAGGGGAGATGTAATTCGGTGAACCGATGATCATATCGGCCTGGGTGGCGTCTTCGAGGTTTGGGTTGCCCAGGTTCTTGGCAATCCCGAAATCAGCCAGGTAGGCGTTCTGGTCTTCGTCCAGCAGGATGTTACCCGGCTTCAAGTCGCGGTGGATCACGCCGACGCGATGCGCCACGCTCAACGCCGCCCCAATCTGCTCCATGATGCGTAAGACCATCTCAAGGGAAAGCGCCCCGCCTTCGATCAATTTCTGCAGCGAGCCGCCGCGCAGCATCCGCATCACCAGAAAGGCGGTGTTAGGCTCGCGCCAGTAGTCATAGAGCGGGACAATGTGGGGGTGTTCGAGCCGCGCCACCAGTTGGGCTTCGCTCTCAAAGCGGCGGATGAAATCGGGATGATTGGCGTACTGCGGCAGAATGATTTTGATCGCCACTTCGCGCTCGACCAGCGGCTGTACAGCGCGATAGACCGCTCCCATGCCGCCCTTACCGATGCGTTCGCCCAGGGCATAGCCGCGGATCGAACGCCCGCTCAGGTCTTCCTGGCCGATCTCTTCCGGGCGCGGCATGGGGGTAGGAGTGACTTCGATCAGCGGAGAGCGTTCGAGGCGCGCCTGGCGGATGAAGGCGGCGCGCGCTTCGAGCGGGATGTTGAGCGCCATCGCCAGGCGTTCAGCGATCTGCACCGATGGGCGCAGATCATCGTATTCGATTTTACGCAAAGTGACCGAGGCGCATCCGACGCGGTGCGCCAGCTCATCCTGGGTCAGGTACAGTTCGCGACGGTGCATTTTGACAAGTTGACCAAAGGATTGTTCAGCCATATTTTCCTCTCAAGGTAGACCAGACAGGCACGCAGCGCCTGAGCGCACGTTTCTACTGTAGCATAAAGAAATGACGAATGCAATACGGGGAGCGCTTTTGTATCAGTTTTATATCGGTTTTCGCTTGAGCGCGGCGCCGAGAGTCTCTCTCGAAATATCAAACAACCGCAAAGGTGATGGAGCGAACGAAGACTTCCCTTTAATCACCCTGGCGTACCTGGCAGAGGCATACAGTACCGGATGCGAGTGTTGACAGGATAGTAAAGCTTCTGTAATATAATCAATAAAAGGAGCAATTTCTATGCCTGAAATCAGCCGATTTTTCGGGATTGTCATTTTTATGTACTTCGATGAGCATAATCCTCCCCATTTTCATGCAAAGTACAGCGAAGAGCGCGCGATACTATCCATCAATGATCTTAAAGTATTGGAAGGACGACTGCCCCGGCGCGCCCTGGCTTTGGTTCTAGAATGGGCAAACGAGCACCGAGATGAATTGTTGAATAACTGGAACAGCCTGCAAGCTACTGGCGAGTTTACCAAGATCGCCCCACTGGAATAGGAGGTGTCTATGGTCTGGATCGTGGATGCAAAATACGTGAAAGATTATCAAGTCTGGCTGCGTTTCAATGATCAAACCGAAAAGATTGTGGACTTCACGAATAAAGTATTCTCTGAAAAGAGGGCCATTTTTGCACCACTCAGAGATATCGAATATTTCAAGAAAGTTTTCTTCGATAGCGAAAGTGATACGATTCGATGGCCTAATGGGCTGGATATTGCCCCTGAAACATTGTATAGGATGTAAAAGAACATCTGCCTCACGATGAAAATCCTGATTTCCACCCTTGGATCGCGCGGCGACACCCAACCCTACCTGGCGCTGGCCGTTGGGTTACAACAGGCCGGCCATCGTGTGACGATCACCGCGCCCGAAGTCTTTCAAAAATGGAATTGTCGCCCAATGTGTTTTTTGTTGAAGATGTACCGCATTCCTGGCTTTTCCCCCAGGTTGCCGCCGTGATTCACCATGGAGGGGCGGGCACCACCGCGGCGGCGCTCCGTGCAGGCGTCCCGGCGGTCATCACTCCCTTTGCAGGCGCGGGAGATCAGGTTTCTTGGGCAGACCTGGCGGTTCGGCTTGGCGTTGGGCCGCCGGCGAGGGCCATCAAACAGATGCCCCCTGAACACCTGGCATATGCCATTCAAGAATGTGTCAATCATCCTGCTCTGCGCGCAAATGCAGCCGCGCTCGGACAAAAAATCCGCGCCGAGAACGGCGTTCTGAATGCAGTTGCATTGATCGAACAGTATGCGACAAAGTTTTCGGGGCATCACTCCCCATGAGATCAAATGGACTCAATAAGGTTCCTGCCGTTCAAACAACCGCAATTGAAGGATCAATCCAGACGCGTTGATTACATTGTCAGGGATTGGCAACCTTTCAAGGGCGCGGGGTTCTACTTTCACAGCGCCATCGCCATAAGATTTCCCAATTAAGGCAAGATTTGAAATTGTATCGGGATGATTCAAGATTTTCCAAAGACGTTCAACAAATTCTCTATCTTCGCTTTTAGGATAAACACATAAAAACCCTGTTAGAGGGATAATCCTTGCCGTATTACGAATAAATCTCACATTCCTTCTGCCCAGATATGCGAAAAGAAAGGGAGGGATATTGCGAATTTCAGTTTTATACCAGGGTTTGCGTTGTGAAATTAAAGGTCTTTGCGGTAATCCCAATTTTTCACCGTCGAGTAAATACTTTTTCAGTCTTTCGGGATAGTCATCAAAAGCCTCGCCATTAAGGGACAATAACAAAGTGGGGCGTCCTTTTTGACGAAGGGCGTCTAATGTCTGCTGCGTAATTTCTTCAGCAGCAACGTCTCTGGTGCGCCCAATAGCCCGCACAAAATACTCTTCAGGTATTCCAAGTTGTTGCACTTGCTCATCTGTCAGAAAAAAAAACTCATTTGCTCCAGTGGCTACACCCCGAACGACATGGACAAAATCGCCAAGAATATATCTACCTGTCTTCTCTGTCATGGGGGGGCGAGATAATCCTGTTCGCAACCCCTCCGACAAATCTCGTATACAAAATGTGATGCTATTTGGGGACGCATGGGAAAAACCTGATCGCACCCATAACTTTAACATTTCTGTTTTCGATTCGCAGCACTTTGCCCAAACAAATTTTTCCTTTGGCAACTCTTTGCTAATAAAGAAAATCAGTGGGTTTGTATCTACGTCAGGAAACGGAGAGGCTTCGGGAGCGAACGTAACCACTGCATCTAAGCAAAAATTTTTTGTAATCCATTGCCATAAATCAGTTGAAAATTTACCTTCGCATGTATCAGCAGGCATGATAAAAGCCAGCCGGCCGCCTTCTTCCAGCAAAGTAAGAGATCGTATCAGAAAATAGATATGGAGACCCGCACGCCCGTCTAAAAGTATCCCTGCACTTTCCATGCTTAATCGCTTAAGTTTTTCTTTTATTTCCAGTGAAATCCGGTGATGTCGAATATAGGGCGGATTAGCAACAATTGCAGATAGCTTGTCTTTCGGCGACTGGAAGATAAAGTCACCGATCTTCACGTTTTTTATGTCTTCCTTGAGTAATCCAAATTGAATTGCTTCATCCAAAGCATTTGAATCAATATCCATTCCTGAAAGCGAGTACGGTAATTTTTTTTCATGGGCGACTAATTTTGCCGCCCTAAAAAATGCACCCGCGCCAACAGCAGGGTCAAACAATATCCCGCCTTTATCCGCAAATACATAATCAACCATTGCTTCTGCAATCCAATCGGGCGTCCAGAACTGCCCCTTCTTTCTAAGATTTTCTCGCGCTTCACCTGATGACGGAATTTTGTAGGAGTTAACCTTTTGCATTTCTAATTTCTCTCAACACATTCAATGCTTCTTCGCGAATGTTCATTTTTCCACCTTCAAAATGAACATAAGGCAATATGTGACCATTTTTATCTATAATGGATTTCGCGACAAGTTTTGGCTCTTCAAGCGCGTCGCCAAGAGGATAGCCATACTGATAATAAAACTTGTAAAGAGATTTCTTTGTCGTAGCGCCGCCAGGCGCCTGAAAAACTTGTTCTGTTGGCAAAATGTAACCTTCTGCTATCAACCTTTGGGCTTCGTCAAATGAAATACCAAAAGCCATATCGAAAAACACATGCCAAACGTGTACAGGGACGCCATTAGAATTTTGCTATACTTGTAATGGCTCCCTGTCTTCTTCCTTGATAATGATCGTTGGCAAAACCGCATTCTTTCTTAGCCCAAGTTTTCCGCCAAGCCGTTTTTGGGGTTTTAATTCAACCTTGTAATCGGGCATGAGCTTTCCTTGCCATAAACTATTTTCACATTCGATGCCAACCAACGCTTTGGAGAGAATATCTTGCATATTGGCATCAGTTTCTTGTGTAAATGGTAATTCAGAAATCCCGCCAAGATTTTCTACGGCTCTTATTACCAATCTTTCATCTTCTTTTTTGAAAACCAAAAGGTCTGGTCGTTTGACTTCCCCCAATCCAGCCGTTTCCAAGCATTCAAAATACAACTCAACCGCTCTTATGTCATGATTTGGCGCGGTACCACTTGGGCCATAAGGGATTATAAAAAATTCGCCGTGTTGATTTACTGTTTGTGTGATGCGTTTCTCGCTCCAAACTCCTTGCGACCAGCGCATGAGAAAATCACTTCCGCGCAAACGACGAGGGTTTAAAAGGAAATCTGACCACTCCGTAAAGGCTTTGTTCTTAAACTCGAATTCAATAGTTTCAACGCAAACACTCAAGGTCTTCTCAAAAGGGTGCATGATTTTATCTCCGCCTCAGATTATACCCCGCAAGAATCATAAAATTTGTATAATGCGCTACCCCGATTCGCTCGACACCAGGGGCCTGGACGCCAGAGAACTGGCCGTGTTGGTTGGCCCATAGACCACCAGGCGATCCTCTTCCCAGTCCAAGAGATCGATGGCCAGCACTCGTTCGTGGGTTTCGGGCTGCCAGCGGTGGTACACGCATACCCATGATTGACCATCGGGACTGCGCACTACCGAATTATGCCCCGGCCCGATCACGCCCAATTCGGGACGCGAGCGCAAAACCGGCATCTGGTTGACGCCGTCGCAAGGCTGATCCCACTCCCCTTCGCGCTCCAGCGAATCCGTCACCCCGTAGCCCAGGCCATAGCTGGCGTTCTGCCAGTTGCCGCCGCTGAACATCTGGTAATAGAGACCCTGGCGCTTGAGGACAAAAGGCCCTTCCAGCGTGTGCCAGCAGACATTGCCTTTCGAGGCGCGCTGCGGGTCGTAAATCTGCCAGTCGAAGCGGGCGCGCGTCACCGGACGCGGGCGGCCGGCCAGGGTGAACAGGTCAAGCAGGCGGTCGAAGGCGGTGCCAGTACCGACGCGGGGATGGTCGAAATAGTCGGTCGCATAGAAAAGATAAGCGGAACCGTCATCATCACGGAAAACATGCGCGTCGATGGCGAAGGTCTCTTGCGTCAGGCGATGACCGCTGTCCACAAAAGGCCCGCCGGGCTGTTCGGCCACCGCGACGCGAATTTGCATATTTTCTTCATTGCCCACGCTGTAATACAGGTAAAAACGACCGTCCAACACAGTTACTTCAGGAGCCCAATAACACGTATCCGGGTAAGGGATGACGCCGGGCGGCAGGCGGTCGAGGGCGCTGCCAGCGTAGCGCCAGTGGATCAGGTCCGGCGAGTGCAAAATGCCAAAAGCGCGCCCATCGGGCTGTAGGCCAGTGAAATAACACCAATATTCGCCATGATGTTGAAGCGCAAATGGGTCTGGGGCTGAATGGGGGTAGACAGGGTTAGTATAATTCATTGAAACAGTATACTCCATATCCAAAATTATGGAAATTATATGGTACGATTCCAAGGAATGCCTTATAGTGATAAAAAACCCTGGCCATCGAAGATGGCTGCCTCTCGGAGGGCTTTATGAACTCTGCCAATATCCTTGTCATTGAAGATGACAGCATTGTCGCCCGCACAATCAAAAACAGCTTGAACTGCGAGGAATACAAAATATCTTTTGCCGCCAGCGGGGTTGAAGGGCTGAAGGCCGCCCGCCGTAAGCCGCCCGACCTGGTGATTTTGGATGTCGTCATGCCTGGGATGGATGGATACACCGTCTGCAAAGAAATGCGCAGCGACCCCTTGCTGGTCGAGATTCCGATCTTGTTTGTCACGGCGAAGATCAAAGATGAAGACCGCATCGCCGGTTTTCGCGCCGGCGCCGACGATTACCTTTGTAAGCCTTTTAATGTGGAAGAACTGATCTTACGGGTAGAGGCGATCCTGCGCCGCACCCAATCCAAAAAGGGCGTTAAGATCGGCAACGAACTGCCCGAAGAGGAGGAAGATCTCAGCCCGCGCGTGCGCGCCATCCTGGATCAAGTCTCCAGCGGGGCCAGGACGGTCGAGACCAACGCCTGCCTGGTGGTGGGTGAATATGTGCTGGATACGCGCTCTTATGAGCTGCATACCCCACATCGTGGGACGATTCATGTAACCCCCGTTCAATATGAACTGCTCTATCATTTAATGAGCCATCCCGGGCAGGTGTTTTCGCCGCAGCGCCTGCTGGATGAGGTGTGGAATTACCCCACGGATTCGGGCAGCACTGACCTGGTGCGCGTCCACATCAAGAACCTGCGCAAACAGATCGAGGTGGATGTGCGCCATCCCAAGTTTCTGCGCACAGTGGTCGGGTACGGCTATACCGTTTCTGGCGACAATGCTCCCGCCCCGGCTTCAGCGTCCGCTGCTTCAGCGGCCCCCGCCCCGGCTTCAGCGGCAGACGAACCATAAAGCCTCGCATCCCCCAGGCGCTTTGCCCAATGAACTCCAACGATATTCTCAACCAGGTTGAACGTCTGAACGACTTATTGGCCGCTTCTGAACATTGGGAAGTCGTGTTCAACTCTGCGCTGGAATATATTCTTTATCTTATGAAAAGGCCCAGCGGGATGCTGCTGGTGCAGAGGCCGGGCGAAAGTTCGCCGGCGGCTGTTTTTGAATGCAATGTCCCGGAATGGTGGCGGGAGGCGCATTCCACCGTCCTTCGGCAATCCTTCGACAAGCTCAGGATGCCTCAGGATGGCTCAGAACGGATCGGGATGGATCCGAATGCAGAGGCGGAGCAAACCACTGCAGCCAGTTTGATCCGGCAAGTGGTCAGGCAAGTCCTTAAGGGCGGCGAGACGCCTGGGGGGAGCAGTCCGTGGTACCGATCGCAAAGCGGTGGGGTTGCACCATTGAATGCCGCCGCAGACCTGGCGGCAGCTATCCCGCTGATCTATGACGAACAAACGCAGGGGGTACTGCTCATCCAGGGCGAGGCGCTTTCGCCAGGCGAAAAGGAATGTGTGACACACCTGGGGCGCGCCCTGGGACAGGCTATCTACGCTCGCCACATCCACGATCACTTGCGCGGCCAACAAGATGAGTTAAAGCTGCTCAAGGTGATGACCGGTATTCTAAATTCCAATTCGTCGCCCGATATGTTGCAAACGCAAATCATCCAAAAAATGAGCGCGGCGGTGAATGCAGAGACGGGCTGCTTGATGCTGCGGGATAAAGAGAACCGCCAGATGATTGTGAAGCAAACGCCGGGCGAAAACCAGGACTGGGTCTACCAGGTAAGCAC
>CAIQJJ010000091.1 GCA_903872065.1 uncultured Anaerolineales bacterium
CAGGATGCCTGATGCTTCTCGGTAAGCGCGCTGAGCTTGTCGAAGCGCCTCTACCCCTCGCCAGTCCTTCGACGAGCATCAGGCTATCCTTCGACAGGCTCAGGATGCCTGATGCTTCTCGGTAAGCGCTCTGAGCTTGTCGAAGCGCCTCCACCCTCCGGCAATCCTTCGACAAGCTCAGGATGCCTGATGCCTCCCGCGCAGGCGCGCTGAGCTTGTCGAAGCGCCTCTACCCTTCAGAAGACAATGCTTCGACAGGTTCAGCATGCCTGGATGCCTGGTGCATCGAAAGGTTTTCTTATGGCATATTATGTCTACATGCTAAAATGTGCAGACAACTCCTATTACACTGGACTGACCACCAATCTTGATATTCGTATTGCCGAACATCAAAATGGTACTGATCCAGAAGCATATACGTATATGCGCCGTCCGGTTGAACTGGCGTGGGTCGCTGAATTTCCCACCCACGATGATGCTTTTCAACGTGAACGGCAAATCAAAGGTTGGAGCCGCAAAAAGAAAGAAGCTTTGATGCAGAATGACTTTGACGCTATCCAAAAGATTGTCCGTGAGGAAAAGGTACAGCGTGGTTTAATACCTGGCGACCAGGCGCATAAGCACGCTAAACTTGTCGAAGCGCCTCTACCCTGACAGTGCTGCGGCAATCATCAGGCAATCCTTCGACAAGCTCAGGATGCCTGATGCCTATCGTTAGGCGCGCTGAGCTTGTCGAAGCGCCTCCACCCTCCGGCAATCCTTCGACAGGCTCAGGATGCCTGATGCCTGGATGCCTCCCGCGCAGGCGCGCTGAGCTTGTCGAAGCGCTTCTACCCTCCGGCAATCCTTCGACAGGCTCAGGATGCCTGATGCCTGACGGTAGGCGCGCTGAGCTTGTCGAAGCGCCTCCACCCCTCGCCAGTCCTCCGACGATCATCAGGCAATCCTTCGACAAGCTCAGGATGCCTGATGCCTGGATGCCTCCCGCGCAGGCGCGCTGAGCTTGTCGAAGCGTGAGCTTGTCGAAGCGTGAGCTTGTCGAAGCGTGAGCTTGTCGAAGCGCCTCTACCCTTCAGGCAATCCTTCGACAAGCTCAGGATGCCTGATGCCTCCCCTGATCAATGTCGCGAAAAATTCCGCCTGATTCGCGGCTTACCAGATGCAAAACGCGTGTACAATATCCATAATACTTTCGTCTTAAGGAGAACAGCCATGAACACCCGATTTGCAGCGCTTTTCGTGTGGATTTTTGTCATTAGTTTGCTCCTACCGACTTGCGGAACGCCGGCCGCCGTCGCCCCCTCGCAGGCCAAAGAAGTGAAAGCCGTCATCGGCTTCACCGCCTCACAGACCGGCAAACTCAACGTCGAATCCACGCGCCAGACCAACGGCCTTAACTTGTGGATGAAACAGGTCAACGAGGCGGGCGGCGTCAAACTCAAAGATGGTTCAGTCGTCAAGTTCGAGTCCAAATTCTATGACGACGAGTCCAACTCGGCGCGCGTGCAGGAGTTGTACACCCGCCTGGTGACGGAAGACAACGCCTCGTTCTTGATCAGTCCCTATTCCAGCGGCCTGGCGGACGCGGCGGCGGTGATCGCCGAGCAGTATGGCAAGATCATGATCACCACCGGCGCGGCTTCGGACAGCACCTACAAGAAGGGCTATACGCTGGTTTACCAGGCTTATACGCCGGCCAGCAAATACCTCACCGGCGCGATTGACCTGCTCAAAAGCACCGACCCGGCGGTCAAGAAGATCGCCATTGTGCATGAGAACGACAAGTTTTCCACTGATGTGAGCAACGCCTTGAACGACTACGCCAAAGCCCAAGGCTATGAGGTGGCGCTTTTCGAAGGCTACGACACCGGCACCACCGACTTCGCTCCCTTTATCAACAAGATTCAAGAGGTTGCCCCGGATGCGATCCTGGGCGGCGGGCATTTCCAGGATGGCAGCACCTTTGCCAAGCAGTTGTATGAGAAGAAAGTGGCGCTGAAATTCGTCGCCCTTCTGGTTGCCCCGCCCGAACCCACCTTTGCCGAGATCGGTGAGGCCTCCCTGGGCATCATCGGCCCCAGCCAGTGGGAGCCGCAGGTGGTCTTCAACGCCGACAGCGCCCAGAAGGCCGGCCTGTCCTTCTACGGGCCAGCCGCGGCTGATTTCGTGAGCGCCTATAAAGCCTCCGCCAACGGCGAAGAACCTTCCTACCACGCCGCCGGCGGCTACATTGCCGGCCTGATCCTGCAAAAAGCCATCGAAGAAGCCGGAACCCTGGATACCCAGGCGGTCAAAGCCGTGCTGGATAAGATGGATGTGATGACCTTCTTTGGGCATATCCGCTTCGAAGCCGGCGCAGACAGCCACGGCTTGCAGACCGGCCACTCGATGGTCTACATCCAGTGGCAGAACGATGACGCCGGCAAATTGGTCAAGGAAGTCGTCTGGCCGGCCGAAGGCGCGACCTCGGGCATCAAGTATCCCATCCGCTAACCTTATGCAGCTTTTCGCCTTTCTGATTGACGGTTTGCTGATTGGCTTTGTCTATGGCATCGCGGCAATGGGCATGACCTTGATCTGGGGGGTAATGAACGTCATCAACCTGGCGCACGGGCCGATCATTGCTCTGGGCTGTTTTGGCGTCTACCTGCTGGCGACCCAACTCGGCCTCCACCCCTACCTGGCGCTGTTGATCGTCGCCCCGCTGGGCCTGGTCGCCGGCATGTTGTTCTATCGCCTCGCCATCCAGCGCGTGATTGACGCCCCGCGTCTGTCTTCGCTGCTGGCGACCTTTGCCATCAACATGATCGTGATCGGCCTGGGCACCGCCGCTTTCAGCACCAACCCGCGCGCCCTGGATGTGCAGTTGGGCAGCTTGAGCTTTGGTCCGGTGACGATCCTGGGGACGCGCCTGGTGGCGGCCCTGGCCTCGATCGCGACCGCGGCCGGGCTGTACTGGTTTCTTTACCACACGCGCCCGGGCAAGTATGTGCGCGCCGTGACCAACAACCGCGCCGCGGCGGAACTGGTGGGCATCCCCTCGCAGCAGGTGCTGGCGTTGAGCTTTGGCCTGGGCTGCATGTTGGCGGCGGTGTCGGGTGCGCTGATCGCCACTTTTTTCCCCTTCACCATCCTCTCCGGCGATGTTTATCAGCAGAAAAGCTTTGTGATCGGCGTGATGGGCGGCCTGGGTCATCCCCTGGGCGCGCTGTTGGGCGGGCTGATCCTGGGCATGATGGAGGGCTTGCTGCCGGCCTTCCTGCCCACCACCTGGGTGCCGGTGTTCGAGTTTGTCCTGTTCGTGATCATCCTGCTGGTGCGCCCGGCCGGGCTGTTCGGAGGCAAGAAATGAACCCCTGGCGACATCCCGGATTGTGGATCACCCTGGCGCTGACGCTCGGACTTGGCTTATGGCCGGTTGTGCTGCAAAAAGCCGCCCTGCGTGAGACGATTTTCACCATCCTGCTCTCGGTGGCCCTGGCCAGCAGCTTGAACATCATCCTGGGCTACGCGGGCTATATCAGCTTTGGTCACGTGGTGTTCTTTGGCCTGGGCGGCTATGTGGGCTTGTACTTGATGAACACCCTGGGCCTGTCGCTGTGGGTAGCCCTGTTGGCCGGCGGGCTGGCGGCGGCGCTGCTCGCCTTTTTGCTGGGCAAGGCCATTCTGCGCCTGCGCGGGGCTTATTTTGCCCTGGCTACAATCGGCGTCAATGAGGCCATGCGCGCCTTCATCAACAATTTCGCCCCCTTTGGCGGGGCGACCGGCATCTCGCTCAACTTCAAGGTGTACCAGGCTTACGGCGGGGCGGCGAACGCCTTGTGGCTGGTGTATACGATCCTGCTCGTGACGACCCTGGCCATGATCCTGATCAGCCATATCGTCAAGAACAGTAAGTTTGGCCTGGGGTTGATGGCGATCCGCGAGGATGAGGACGCCGCTGAAGTCATGGGGGTGATCACGCCCAACGCCAAGACCTGGGCTTATGTGCTGTCGGCAGTCTTACCCGGCATGCTCGGCGTGTTGTTCTATTTCAAGAACGGCAATATCGAGCCGGGCGACGCCTTCCGCCTGTCTTCTTCGATTGAACTGCTGGTCATGATCATGCTCGGCGGGGCGGGGACGGTGCTGGGGCCGGTCATCGGGGCCGCCGGCTACCAGGCTTTGCGCGGCTTTTTGCTGACCAATGCCCTCTTTAAGAATATTCAACTCTCGGTGGCCGGCATCTTGCTCTTGTTGATCATCTTGTTCATCCCGGTGGGGGCTGTGGGCTGGCTGCGCCGCCGTTTCCCGGCGTTACGGAGGCTGCTGCCATGAATGTGCTGCAAGTTTCAGGCGTATGCAAACGCTTTGGCGGGCTGCACGCTCTGTCCAATGTGACCTTCGACATGCCCGAGGGACAGATTTTGGGCTTGATCGGCCCGAATGGGGCCGGCAAGACCACCTTGTTCAATGTGATTGACGGCGTCTACCCTCCCGAACAGGGGCAGGTCTTCTTTCGCGGGCAGGATGTGACCGGCGCCAAACCCTACCGCCTGGCGCGCCTGGGGCTGGCGCGCACCCATCAGATCGTGCGTCCCTTGAACGATTTGAGCGTGCGGGAGAATGTGATGGTGGGGGCGTGCTTTGGTCGCCAGGGCTTGGGGCTGCACGAGGCCGCCAAAACCGCCGATGAGGTGCTGGCCTTTGTCAGGTTGGAGGCGCGCGCCGCCCAACTGGCGGGCAGTTTGAATGTGGCCCAAAAGAAACGCCTGGAAATGGCGCGCGCCCTGGCCGCCCGGCCCTACCTGCTCCTGCTGGATGAGGTGCTGGCCGGCCTCAATCCCTCGGAAATTACCGCTATGGTCGAGATCATCCGCGCCATTCGCGCCCAGGGCGTCTCGGTGATCATCATCGAGCATGTCATGCACGCCGTGATGAATGTCTCCGACCGCCTGATTGTGCTGGATTACGGCCAGCAGATCGCCGAGGGGACGCCGCAAGAGGTGTCTGCCAACCCGCGCGTGATCGAGGCCTACCTGGGCGACCCGAAATTGGCCGAACGTTTGTTGGCCTCAACATGAGAGAGGCTGTGATGAAGATTCTCGAAGTTCAAGACCTCCATTCCGGTTATGGCGAGGTGCGTATTTTGTGGGGGGTGACACTGGCGCTGCAAGAGGCGCATTTGACCGCCCTGGTGGGCAGCAACGGCTCAGGCAAAACCACCCTGCTGCGCACGATTATGGGCCAGGTGCGCCCGGAGCAGGGTGTGGTCAAATTCATGGGGGCGGATGTCAGCGCTATGCCGCCGTACAGCAAGGCCGCCCAGGGCTTGATCCTGGTGCCGGAGGGCCGCCAGTTATTTACCGACATGAGTGTGGCGGAGAACCTGGAGATGGGAGCGACGCCGGCGCGGGCGCGTTCGCACCTGGCGCGCAACCTGGAGCGGGTCTATGAGTTGTTCCCACGCCTGAAGGAGCGCCGCAGCCAGAAGGCCGGCACGTTGAGCGGCGGCGAGCAGCAAATGCTGGCCGTGGCGCGCGGGGTGATGGCCGAGCCGCGCGTCTTGATGATTGACGAATTATCCCTGGGTCTCTCCCCGGCCCTCACCTTGACCTTGTTCAAGACGCTGACGCGCCTTAAGGAGACCGGCATGACCATCTTGCTGGTGGAGCAGAATGTGCAGATGGCGCTGGCCATCAGCGATTACGCCTACGTCCTGGCCCAGGGGCGGATTGACCTGGAAGGCCCCAGCCGCGAGCTCATCCAAAACGGGCAGGTGCGCGCCGCCTACCTGGCCTAATCGCCCGATTTCTCCTTGCTCAAATACGCCTCCAGGTACCCCACCCAGGGCGAGTAGGCCCCTTCGATCAGCACGCGGCTGCTTTGCGTCGCCAGGGTATAGACGCCGATTTCATTCTTCGTCGTCAGCGGGTTGGAGTACCAGTAATCAATCGCGCTGCCATCGGGCAGCCAGCGTGGCATGAATTCGATCTCCGGCGTGTCGGTCAACTGCTGCACTTCGCCGCTTTCCAGTTGCACCAGGTACAGATCGCGCTGCTCGTTCGCCCCGAAGCCGACGAAGGCCAGCGCGGTTTGATCGGGCGAGATGGCCGGCATCATCTCCTCCAGCGGTGTATCGTAAAAGACCTCCACGCGCTCTGCCGCCTCCCAATCCAGGTCAGCGACGTAAAAGCCGCCCGTGCCGCTCTCCAGAACGCGCCCATAGAAGATCAGCTTGTGGCTGTCCGGCAGCCAGGTCGGGTAGCGGTAGACAAACTTGCTCTGATAGGTCGCCGCCGCCTGTTGTTGCTCGAAATCGTACACCTGCACCATCCAACCTGTCTGCCCGGCCTCGTCGGTGATGCCGATCGCGTAGGCCAGGTAGCGTCCGTCGCTCGACCAGACCGGCGTCTCATAGATCACATTGGGCTGGCTGTCTAGCAGCACAACGGGCGCAGTGCCGTCGCTGTGGATCACCTCCAGCGTATAGTAGGCTTTCCAATCTGCATCGCGCCGCCGCCCCACGTAAGCGATGGACCTGCCGTCCGCGCTCAGGCTGGGCTCCAGCTCGCTGACCGAGGGCGAATTGGTGATTTGCACCGCCTCCGACCCATCCGGCAGGCTGGCGAAAAGGTCTATGTTCCCTTCGGTGGACTGGCTGTAAATCATCCGCACCCCCACCAGGGCCTGGTACGCCTTGCGCCGCACGGTGGTCAAGGCCGGGAAAGGGATCACACTGTTGGGGATTTCGGTGAAACCGGCCCGCCCGCTTTCGATCAGGGCGGCCCGCTTGCCCTCGTCCATTGTGACCACCGCCTGGATGATATAGGTTTCCTGGCTCTCCAGGTCTTTTCCCTCTCCCAGGTTGGTCTCGATCGCCCATTCGCCGCTCTGCACCCCCTCCGGCACCACGAAATAGCCCGGCAGCGTAAAGCTCAACCCGCCTTTCGAGAGCGGCTGCGCGAGCAGTTGGATGGCCCAGCCCGGCTGCAAATTGCTGAAGCGCCCGCGAAAAACGCTCTTGGGCGTGACCCAATCGCCGTTGGCCGGGCTGCTGATCTCCACCAGCAAGGCGGCCGATTCGGCCGGGGTGGGCGTCTCGCTCGGCGGGGGCGTCGCCTGCGCCGTTGCGGTCAGCGCGGCCTGCTCAGTTTGTGCCATCTCCGCCTGCTGCGTCTGCGCCAGGGCGGCGTCCGCGGTTTGCGCCAGCGCGGCTTGGGCGGCCTGTGTCGCCGCCACCTTCAGGGCGATTTCCTCCGCCTGGGCCGTTTTGTCCATCACGGCCTGCGTGGCGGAGGCCACGTTTTCGATGCCCACGCGCGTCCCGCGCGCCTGTTCCGTCTGGAGATAGATCGCCTGCGTCGCGGCCGCCTGCACCAGCGCGGCTTGCGTCGCGGCAGCCTGGGTCGCCCCGCCGTCGGGAGACGGACTGCTTGTGAGACTGGCCGCCGGCGTGAATCCCCAGGGGCGCAGCAGCACAAGCAGAAGCAGCACGACCAGGATTGCCCCCGCGCCCAGCCACCTCTCGCGGTGGCGGATGTTCACCGCCACCGGCGACAGGGCGATGCTCGGAAAACTGCCGCTCACCTCATAGAGATAATTGGCCCAATAGCGCAAATTCGCCCGCAGTTGGTCGCGATCGCCGGGCAGGTAGACCTGGGCGCTCTTTTCCTGCACTAGCTTGATATAGGCCCGCGCCTCGTCCACCAGTTCCTCATTTGCAAGCTGCCGTTTGAGCAGCGCTTCATGCTCCGATTGCAACTGATCGAAAGTATTCATCGTTCATCCTCTTTGGGCGTATCTGCAAGCTTTTGCCGCGAAAATTCATACAAGATCTGCGCTGCCTGGCGCAGGCTTTTGTCCGCTTTGTGCATGTGAAAATAGACCTCATGCTCAAACTCATCCGTCAACTGCTGCAAGATGTTCCACCATTCATTGTTAATGTTGAAGTAGCGGTATAGGGCGCTCTGGGTGGAATTGGGGTAGTTCGCCTCGGCCGTTTCGCGCGCCGGCCCGCGCCCCGCCCCCAGGTGCGCCTGGAGTTCGCTGCACAGCCGCGCCAGCTTGACCGCCCACTCTGCCCCGTCCATTTCCCCCGTCTCTGCCTGGTGATAGCGCACCCCGATAAACTTGATCTTTTCCGCCCAATCCAACATCAGCTTCACTTTTTGCACCACCGGGTCATACAAATTGACCAGGCTGCGCCGCTCCAGGATTTGCCGCTGCCCATCGGCGCGTTCGATGGCCTTGGCGAAGGGATTGAGCGTGTTCATGATGCCGTCCAGGTGATCGTGCAGGTCTTTCCATTCTTGCAGACGCTCATGATGCTCGTGGAACTGCGTCAGCACTTCCAGCAGCGCCTCCTGCGTGGTCTCGTTCGAGGCCAGGATGTCGCCATCGGGGGCGCGCATGAACAGCACCGCGTTCGCCCAATCGGTGCAGGCATAGGCGCGCTCGCCCAATATCCCCTGCACCGCCTTGCGCCCCTCCACCACCGCCGCGTCCACCGGGTAGCGATCTACCAGGGCGCTGTAGAAGCCGCGCCCGAAAGCCAGCGCCGAGGCATCCTCCAGCGGGAACTGCATGGCGATCACCGCCGGCAGCGCGCTGGCCAGCATCAGGCGGTAGGCGATGCCGGCGAAGCGCTTCTGGCTGGAAGTGCTGGCGGTCTGGCAGGCAGCCAGCAGCGCCAGGCGGATCGAACTGCCGGCCAGGTAATTGGCCAGCGTCTCGCCGCTGACCTTTTGCATCCGCCTGGATGCGTCGCTGAAGCACAAATAGCCCTCTTGGGCGCTTTCGTCGAAATAGGCGTGGCCGTCGTAATGCAGCACGTGATACTGCGCCTGGCGCAGGGCGGACTGCAAATCCTCCAGGCTGGCGTTGTGGATGGCGGTGATCTCTGCTTGCTCGCCCAGGCTTTGCAGCAGGCCGGCGTAACTGGTGGAGGTCGCCAGCGGGGGCAGGTCGTCCGGCGTGGCGGACACGTACAGGATGCGCAGCGGGCGGCGCGCCAGCAGGGAAGCGGCCGGCGTGGCGCTTTCGATGTAGCGCGTGATCGGGTAATCCAGGTTCAAGGCCAGGAAGCCCGTCCCCTCGACCGCGTCGTAGAGCAGTTCCCACGGCAGGTGATTCAGTTCGGGGGGGCGGATGCACAGCTTGAGGCGCAGGCTGATGTTTTCCGCCCGCAGGGCGCGCGCCCGCCCATAGGCGTAGAAAATGCGCGTTTGAAAGAGCGCCTCGAAGAGCCGCCCGCCCACCAGTTCCAACGCCTGGCGCGTGAGCGCCTCCCCGTTTTGCATGGCGGCTGCCGCCCGCGCGAAATCGTCCTCCAGGCTGAACGGCATGGGGATTGGCGGTACGTTGATTTGCAGCGGCCCTTGCGCCTCAACGGTGTAATGGCCCGCCCGCCCATCCACGATCAGCTTGAAGTCTTCATAGCGGGGCATGCTTCACCTTGCGCTCGTTACTGGTGCGCCCGCCGGCGCATGATGTCATCCTGCACCTCCTCGGCCAGTTCCACAAAGCGCGCCGAGAAGCCGCTCACCCGCACCACCAGGTCGCGGTATTTCTCCGGCTCGCGGCGGGCGGCCAGCAGCGTCTCATTCTTGCTGAAATTGAACTGCAGTTCGGGGATGCGCTGCGCCACGAAATAATTGGTGAACGTCAAGAAGCGCCGCGCCCCCTCCTCGCCGGCAAAGTGATCGGGGTCGAAGCGCATGTTGATCACGCTGCCCGTCAGCACCTTGTGATAATCAGGCCGGCTGACCGATTGCAAAAAGGCGGTCGGGCCGTTCAGGTCGCGGCCAAAATAGGGGCTGGCCGCATCGGAGAGCGGCGTGAATGCCTTGCGCCCGTCCGGCGTCGCCCCCACCTCCTTGCCGGCCGAGATGTTCTGCACATTGGCCGCCATGGCCGAGACAAAGCGCCCTCCGCCGATGACCTCGTGTTTGAGGCACTCCTCCGCCGTCCACTGCACCACCTGCGCCGCGATCTCGTCCACGTAGGGGTCGTCATTGCCGTACTTGGGCGCTTTGTGCAGCAAGGTTTGGCGCAGCGCCTCCGCCCCGGCGAAATCCGCCTCCAGCGCCGCCAGCAGCTCCGCACAGCCGAAGCGCGCTTCCTCGAAGACCAGCTTCTTCACCGCCGCCAGCGAGTCGGCGATCGTCGCCAGGCCCATCACGGCGATGCCGTGCAGGCGCGGGAACTGCGCCCCGCCGGCGTTGATGTCCCGCCCGCGCCCGATGCAGTCGCGCGTGAAGGCCGACAGGAACGGGTCGGGGTATTTCTCCGCCGGGAAGCGGGCAATGTGCGCATTGACGACCGCCGCGTGCGCCGCAACCGCCTCGGCCAGCGCCTGTTGGAACAGTGCGACCAGGCGCTCATACGTGGGATGGGCCTCTGCCCCCAGTTGGCGCAGCGCTTGCAGCAGGTAGAGCGGCGTGTTGAAGCGGCTGTCTGACCAGGCCGGCTGCCGCCCCGGCAGCATCGTCTCGATGCAGCCCACCATGCAGTAATCGCGCCCCGCTTCCGGCGGGATGCCGATCTCCTCCAGCCCCGGCAGCAGCACGTGATCATTGAAGATCGCCGGGAAGCCGATCCCGCTGCGGATGACCTCGAAGCAGGCGCGGTGAAAGCGCTGCGGCGTGCGGTCGTGAAAGCGCGCCGAGAGGTTGGTGTGCGGCGACTGTACGCGGCGCGTGGCCTCCAGGCACAGGAAGCTCAGTTCGTTGGTGGCGTCCTCGCCATCCGGCGTCAGCCCGCCGATGCAAATGTTCTGCACCTCGCCGATCTCGTCCAGGCGCGCCCA
>CAIQJJ010000092.1 GCA_903872065.1 uncultured Anaerolineales bacterium
CGCCGCCTCCTTGCGCGCCGTCGTTCTCAACACCCCCGGCGGCTATGGCTATCCCGGCGCGGAATACGCTCCCGCCGCATTGACCGACTGGAGCGCCTACGAGGCCTTGCTTTACGATGTCTGGCCCGAAGTCAACGCCAGCGCCCTCGATCAGGCTCCCGATCTCTACTGGTTTAAAGTCTATGACGCTTGCAGCGGCGGCTCCGTTACGCAGGGCGGCCCGCCGCTGGCCCTCGACCGCTGGAACTACGTTTCTGTCTCACTCAACCCGCTGGATACTTGCTGGCCGGCCGATGGCCTCAACCTGTCCTCGATCACCCGCCTCGAGTTCCACACCCGCGACAATCTGGATGGCGATGTCAGCGGCCCCAACGGCCTGTGGGAGGACGGCGATCAGCTTTCGCTGTGGTTCGATCACCTGCGCTTGATGGATCAGGATAACGGCGCGATCCGCTGGACGGCCAGCGCCGGCGTGTACTACATCTATTTCGATACCCTGCTTCACGAGGGCCACCCCCTGCCCGAGGTGGATGAAAGCCTGGGCGCGGCGAGCCTCGCCGTCCAGGTGGGGACGCCCGAAGCCGGCGGCTATTACCATTTGGTGCAGGGGACGCAGTCCGCTGGCGAACTGCAAATTTGGGCGGCCCCGCCGGTGGAGAAGGTGCTGCAGACGATGGCTGTCCCGCTGGCTGCCGCGCCCTTGTGGATCAGTGCGGCGCGCGGCGAATTTGAGCCTTTCCAGATCGTGGTGCGTTCCCCGACCAGCCAGGCGCTGCCCGTCTCGGTCACTTCATTCACCGGGCCCCAGGGCAGCCTGCCCGCCCCGACCCTGCATCGCGTTGATTACGTCCCGATTACCACCGTCGGCGACGCCTTTGACCGTCTCGGCCCCTGGCCCGACCCGCTCTGGCCGCTCAACAACGGCGAGACGGTTGATTTCCCCGCCGGCTTGAACCAGCCCTTGTGGTTCACGGTGCAGGCGCCCTGGGATGCCGTCCCCGGCGATTACCTGGCTACGGTCAGCGTGGGCGGCGCGGCCATTCCTGTCCATCTGCACGTTTGGGATTTCACCCTGCCGCGCGCCATTCACCTGGATTCGGAATGGGGCTTCGGCTGGAGTTCACTGGTTGAGGAGGTGTATCGGGGGATGAGCGACCTGGACGGCTGTTATTGGGATGTCGTCGAAGCCTTCAAGCAAGATTTTATCAATCACCGCCTGATCCCCAAGGGCGTCGCCTGGCCGGCCGGCTTGAACTACCCCGGCGGGGTGGAGTATGATTGCAATGGCGGCCTCGCCCCGGACGCCTGGGGAGACTGGGATTTTGCCACCATCGGCGGGCGTTACATCCAGGGGCAGGGCGGCTTCAACGGCGGCGTCGGCTTCCCGGCCTTTATGGCGCTGGGCCCGACCGATAACTACCCCCCGGACAGCCTGCCCTATTCGTTCTGCGGGGTGGATCGCAGCGGGGTCATCGCTCCGCCCGAATTTCGCGACCGCTGGACGCAGTACCTGGGCGCGTTGGACGCCTATCTGGTTTCGGCGCAGTACACCAACGCCTATTACCACATTGTCAACGAGCCGCAGACCCTGGCCGACTACGAGATCGTCGGGCAGATTTCCGCCATGACGGAGAGCGCCGCCCCGCACCTGCGCCAGATGGTCAGCGAACAGGTGCAGGCTGAGATTTACAACTACCCCGGCGCCAAGATTGACATCTGGATGCCCACTATCAGCAGCTACGAAGTGAGCAAAAGCCACGATCGCCAGAAGAATTACGGCGAGCAGGTCTGGTGGTATTATCTCTACGGCGACAACCCGCCGCTGCCCAACCCGATCCTGATGAGTCATCCTGGCCTGGAAGCGCGCCTGACGCCCTGGCTGGCCTGGGCTGAGCGTGTGGACGGCCTATTGCACTATTCGACCACCGACTGGAGTTCCAATCCCTGGACGACGCCCAACGTCACCGGTCAGGATAACGGCGACGGCTTTTTCTTCTACCCGCCGCGCAAGGACAATGCCTCACTGGCATCGTGCGGCGAGAACGGCAACCGCCTGGTGACCTCGCTGCGTTGGGAGAATCTGCGCGATGGCATGGAGGACTATGAGTATTTGTGGCTGTTGAGCGGTTCGCCGCAGGTGGATACGGCCAACGCCGCCGACGCCTACGTCGCCCAGATCGTCCAATCGCGCACCCGCTTCAGCCGCATCCCCTCCGACCTGGACGCCGCCCGCGCCGCCCTGGCCGCGGCGATCCTCGCCAAGCAGAGCGCCCCGCACCGCTCTCTCTACTTACCTTTGGTTACCAGGTGAGTCAGAACTATCCTGCGACATGGAATGGTGTTAAACTAATGTTTGAAAAGGATAACATCAAGAGGTTGAAATGATGAATGTCACGGTTTCTGCAAAAGGCTGGGTCGTTATCCCGGCGGAATTGCGCAAAAAATACGGCATCAAGCCCGGCTCGCGGATGCAATTTGTGGATTACGGCGGGGCGTTGGAACTGATCCCAATCTCCGATGACCCGATCGAGTCCGCCGCCGGCATGTTGAAAGGCGGCAAATCGCTCACCCAGGCATTATTGGAAGAGCGCCGCCGCGAGCTGCTCCATGAGCGCTGAGCCAGTCCGTTATGCGTTCGATAGTTTTGCTTTGCTGGCCTTTCTGCAAGGCGAAGCCGGCATGCCGCGGGTGAAGGCAGTTCTCAAAGACGCCGAGAAAGGCCGCTGCCAGGTCTATCTTTCCTGGATCAACCTGGGCGAAGTGCTGTATATTACGGAGCGTGAATTGGGTCAGCCGAAAGCACGGGAAATCCTGGCGCATGTTCAGTCCTTACCGATTGAAATGTTGGAAGCGACGCCGCAAGCGGTTTTGGACGCCGCCCATCTCAAAGCCACCCATCGCCTTTCGTATGCCGATGCTTTTGCCGTCGCCGCCGCGCTGGAACATCGCGCCATCGTGCTGACCGGCGACCCTGAATTTGAATCCGTCCAAGAGATCGTCCAGATCGAATGGCTGACGCAAGACTGATGACCACCCAATCGTCCTTTAAGGATTTTTATATGTCCACTCATCTAACCAACCCCACGCTTGAATTGATCCACGCCCACGGTTCCGTGCGCCATTACCTGCCCGACCCTCTGCCGGTCGAAATGATCGAAGCCATCGTCGTCGCCGGCCAGCGCGCTTCCACCTCTTCCAATATGCAAAGCTACAGCGTTGTCGCTGTGACGGACGCCGCCAAGCGCGCCCGCCTCTCTGAGTTATGCGGCGGGCAGAAGCATGTCGCCGAAGCGCCGCTCTTTCTCACCTGGTGCGCCGACCTGGCGCGCATGGATCGCATCTGTCAGTTGCAAGGCTATGCCCAGGTGACGGAGTATACGGAAAACTTCCTGATCGCGGCGGTGGATGCCGCCATCGCCGCCCAAAACGCGGCCCTGGCGGCGCAGTCGCTTGGCCTGGGCATCTGTTACATCGGCTCGATCCGCAACAACCTGCCGGAAGTGATCGAACTGCTGGCGCTGCCGCGCCTGGTCTTTCCCGTGACCGGCATGACCATCGGCTGGCCGCAGCGCAAGCCGCTGCTGCGCCCGCGCCTGCCTCTTTCGGCGATGCTGCATTGGGGGACCTATCAGCCCGACCAGGACGCGGCGCTGCAAGAGTATGACCAGGTGATGCTCGCCGCCGGCATTTACGACAACCGCCAGCAGACCCCCGCTAAACCCGGCGAGCCCTCGCGCGATGGCTGGTTGGAGCGTTCCGCCCGCCGCGCCTCGCAGACCGTCCGCGCCACCCTGCGGGCGGTGATTGAGAAACAAGGCTTTGGCTTGAAATAGAAAACGGAAAGGAGTCCTGTATGCTGCTCAAAGATTTTCGTCCTCGCGCCAAACTGGTGGTCAAATCCACCCCCATCGAGACGCCCCGCTTCCCGGTGGTGGACGCCCACAATCACTTGGGCGAATCCTTCGGCGGGGCCTGGGAAAAACGCCCGCTTGCCGAACTGCTCGATCAATTGGATCAGGCGCAGGTTGCCTGCTATGTGGACCTGGACGGCGGCTGGGGCGAGTCAATTTTGCAGACGCACCTGGATGCGTTCAAAGCCCGCGCCCCAGAGCGCTTTCAAGTCTTTGGCGGTGTGGATTGGAGCGCCTGGCCTGAACGGGGCGAGGCCTTTCCAGAATGGGCCGCCAA
>CAIQJJ010000093.1 GCA_903872065.1 uncultured Anaerolineales bacterium
CCGCAAGAGTAATTCCAGACAGACGCGGCCGCCAATTCAACCCCCAAGGGCAGGCCATCCAACAACTGACAGATACGGATCACCGCCGGAGCTTCTTGATCAGATAGTTCAAACTTAGGCAGCAAACGCCGGACATGGTTAAGAAATAGATCCATAGCGCTGTACGAGGTCGCGGAGCGATCGGTCAACGCACCCGTTTTCGATGGATATTCTAACCCATCAAGTGGATAAAGACATTCCTCCTGAAGGTTTAAACGCTCGCGCGAAGTAATCAGGAGCATCACCCCCGGCGCAGTCTGGAGAATCTCAGCCACCACATCCAGGCCAATCCGATCTAGCAGCAAGTGTTCAAAATTATCCAAAACCAGCAGCATATTTTTCCCCCGCAGATAGCCGAGCAGTTGTTCCAACAAAGACTTGTGCGCGTTTGCCCGCTCAGGAAAGGTCAAACCCACCGCCGCCGCAACTTCAGCGGTCATTTGCTCGGCGCGATGAATGGAGGCCAACCCAACCCAGAACACCCCATCGGGAAAGATACCCACCTGCATGCGGGCGGCTTCCAGCGCCAGGCGCGTCTTCCCAATCCCTCCTGGCCCTAAAACAGTCAGCAGGCGGCAGTGTGGATTAGCCAGGGAATCGGCCAGGTCATTCAGTTCGTCTGATCTCCCGACAAACACATTGGTCGCCAAAGGGAGATTGTGCCGGCTGGGAGGATAATTAGGGGCGAAAATCCCACTTTGCGCCCCGGTGGAGCGAGCCGCTGCACTGCGAATTTTATCGAATAAGGCGGTTGTTTCTTGGGTCGGGACAACGCCTAATTCGTCCTGGAGATAGCGTTGACAGACGCGATACTGCGCCTGCGCGGCGCTCCACTGGCCATCTATGGCTAACAAACGCATCAGTTGGGTGTGAACCGACTCATCCCAGGTCGCCAGTGCAGCCAGCCGAGTCAATACCTGGCGCGCCAAGAGATATTCGCCGCGCCGCTCATGATATTCCGCCAATAGACTGAGCGCTTCCGCCATCCGCCGCCGGGCATCTTCGCGCTGCATAGCCACCCATTCATCAAATAACGGCGCGCCGGCCAACACTTTTGAAGAGGCAATTTGTTCCAAAAAATGTCCACGGTACAGCGCCGCCGCTTGCTGCAAATACCCTATATGCAAACGAGCCGCGCCCAACGCCGGCGAGATCCTACCTGTGCGCCGTTGGTAATAGCGCAAGGCATCCTCGAAAAAGGTGTGAAACGCGCCCACATCCACCCAGGCATCAGCCGCCGGGTTAAATTGGATGCTATCCGGGGTGATCAGCAAAAATGGTTCGCCATCTGCCGGATCAGGGATGGCTTTGCGCAGGCTGGAGAGCGCCTGGCGCAAATTGTGCAAGGCCCTTTCATCCGGTTGATCAGACCAGAGCAAGCCCGCCAACCGCTCACGACTTTGTGGTTTGGCCGATTCAACCGCCAGATAAACAAACAACGCCCTCGCTTTATCTGTACCAAAAGCCGTCACTGGCTGGCCATTGAGATGAACTTGCAAAACACCGAGAGTGGTGATGCTTAGAGAGTGCATAACGCTAAATATTATAACCTTGAGCGGCTTCTTTGACGTTTCTTTGACGCTGATTTTATAAAATCAAAACATGAGTACCGGCGTTTATGCTGCTTTTCTCCTTCGTCTCTGGCAAGCCGGCGCGCCCGGCAACCAACACTGGCGCGCCTCGCTTGAAAATCCACACACGCATCAGGTGATGGGGTTTGATTCGATCGCTTCTTTATGTGGGTATTTAGAAAACCTGGCGCATCCCGGCGAAGCAAGAGCATCAGATGAAACAATGGACAGCCTCAATTTTAACAACATTCAAACCCCAACAAAAGGAAATCATCCATGAAAGCAAACTCTTCTATTTTTCTTGTTTTCTTCAGCGCTCTTCTCTTCACCTTCTTATGGCTCGGATTTGCCGGCGCAGTTCAGCAAGGCAGCGCGACCCCGTTGACCGAAGCCCCCGCGGCCAGCGCAGCCGACCCGGCAACCATCATCACTGTTACCAGTGGCGCAGACCCAGACACCAGTGACAGCACCGATTGCTCCATCTCTACCTGTACTTTGCGACGTGCGGTAATCCAGGCTCGTAAATCTACCAAACCGGTTTTGATCACGTTTAACATCCCCAAAACGCCTGGCGAAGGCTACGATGATGCGTTAAAGATTTGGAAGATCCAGTTTAGTGGAAAGTCAAGCGCCAGCCAGGCCGCCCTGCGCTACCTGAATGGACAGATCACAATTGATGGTACCAGTGCAGTGGGCGGGCGCGCCAACGGCCCGCAGATCATTTTGATCGGCGCCGGCACTGGACAAGATGACGGCATTAAGCTCGGAGAGACCAGCAGCCAGAACAGCAATGAGGTTCGCGGGTTGGGTTTTCAGAATTTCAAAACCCATATCTATGTCAACTCTGACAGCAATGTGATCGAAAACAACTGGTTTGGTCTGAACGACGCCGGGGACGCGCCTTTCTTGCGCGGCGGCAATCCCGATGATGGCAGCGGAAATACCGCCATTGCCATTTCGAGCGGTTCAGAACAAAATCTGATCCAGAGCAATGTCTTCCTGGGTCTGGATGGCGTTTCGATTAATATTTCGGGCAATCATAACCAGGTGATCGGTAACTATGTTGGCACGGCGGCCGACGGCACGCTGCCCGGCAAAACAACCGATCCGGATATTCTTTGCACCAATGAAGACTGGCTCGGCGGCGGCGGCATCAGCATCAACGGCGTCATTTACAGCGGCGTCAACAATATCATCAGCGACAATCTAATTGCCGGCTTAAACCAACACCGGGGACTGGCCATCACCACACCGCCCGAAGCCATTATTGTTGATGGTACGAACCACCTGATCCAAAACAATCAGATCGGTGTAGACATCAACGGCGATCAGGTGGGGGTCTGCGGGCGCGGTCTCTACATCACCCCCAGTTCAAAAGATAATGTCATGCAAGTGCTGTCAAACACAATCGCCAATACTGGGATGTCGGCTATCTCGCTGAACGGCGTATCTTACAATGCAGTTCTGATGCGCAACAACACCATTCGACAAGATGGCGCCTGGGGTGTTGTGGAGGGCAATGCGATCCCCGAAGATGCAATCCAATTGGGCAAGACTCTCCCAACCGCGCTGCGCAAGTTCAATCCGGCGGTTCCGACCACCTTTGATGGCGTCGCCATCACCGGCAGCGCTGGCAGCCCCTGCGCCAACTGCGTGATTGAGCTGTTCCTTGACGATACCGATGCCATCACCGAAGCGCTGCAATCTCTGGCATTGGTGGTTGCGGACGCCAGCGGGAACTGGAGCGCCGTAATTCCACAGCCGTTAACCGAAGGACAAGGGATTCGCACCACCAGCACCACCGCCAAAACAGGTACTATCAGCGGCTTGAGCGCCGGCGCCACCAGCGGCCTCTCACGGCTTTATGAACCCATCACGCCGCCCGATATTACCATTGCAGACGCTCAGATCGAAGAAGGCAACAGCGGAACGAAAGACCTTAATTTCACCGTTTCGCTTTCAGCAATCGCCAAGCAGCAGATCACGGTGGATTATGCGACCGCCGATGGAAGCGCCACGACCGCCAACAACGACTATCAGGCGAAAAATGGCACGGTTATCTTTGAAATTGGCGAGCAGCAAAAGACCTTGAGCATTGTTATCCAGGGCGATACCGATGTTGAGCCTGACGAAACCCTGCTCATCAACCTGTCTGACGCAGTGAATGGAGTCATCACCGATGCCCAGGCGACTGGCGCTTTGCTCAATGACGATCAAGCGC
>CAIQJJ010000094.1 GCA_903872065.1 uncultured Anaerolineales bacterium
AAGCGCCCGCCGTCGAGCCCACCCACTGCCTGCTGTGTACATTGGGTGTGTGCGTGGAGCCGCCGATGCAGTGCAGGATTGAGGAAGGTTTGAGCTGATGGAAATCCCCAGTCACTACCGAAGATTCATCATTGAGTTTGGTATGGGCCTGGACCAGCACGGCCAGGACCCCACCAAAGCAGCCTGTAAAGCCATCAAGGATGCTATCGCCAACAGCTGCCTGGCGGGCGTGATCGATATCGCCCGCCTGCGCGATGTGAAGCTTGCGCGGGAAATTTTGGCCTGTTTTTCGGCTTCCGTTTTTTGGACGTTCGCTTCTGCCTGTGCTGTAGCTCGAATATTTGCCTCGAGAATGGCGGTTGCTTTTGCGGCATTAGCTTCTGCCTTCTGAATGTTGCTGGACCATCCCCAGCCCACCAAAATCGCCATAATCAAGAACAGCGTAACAGAGACACCAGCAATCGCGTACCTTCTCCGCTTTGCAGCAGCCATTTTCTCTAGCTCTCTCACCTCCACGCACCCCACCAAATACGCCTGCTCGACCGGGTTCAGCCGGTATCTGGGATTTTTGATCATCACTAGGGCCAGTTCGAGGCGCGGGCCGCGGTGATTGAGCAGGGATTCGTCGCGGCTGGCGTTCTCCCAGCGGCGGGCATCGTCGCTGACGCCTTCGCGCAGGCGCAGGTTGTCGCGGTCGTCGTTGAGCCAGGCGCGCAGGCGTTCCCAGTGGCGGATGAGGGCTTCGTGGGCTACTTCCACTTCGTCGCCGGTGACGACCACCAGGCGGGCATCGGCCAGTTGTTTGATTAGCAAGGTTGTCGCGGCGGGCTTGCTGTCAGCGGGGATCAAGTCGCGGAGCAGGACACGGCGGCGGGTGTCGCGGCCATCGGCAGATTCGTCCAGGCGGGTCAAGCGCAGGAAAATGTCGCGCAGGCGCTCTTTTTCGAAGTCAGAACAGCGAGCAAACACCGCTTCGGCAGTCGAGGCAATCGCCTGTTTCACGCCGCCAAAGGCGCGGTACTCCTCGGCGCGGAGCCAGCGCCCGTGACGGCGCGTCCACAGCGTCCACAGGGCGTGCTGTAAAAGCGGCATCGCGCCCGGCTCGCCCGAAACATCGTCGAGCATCTGCTGGCTCAGGTCGGACTCGAAACGCAGCCCGGCGCACCCGGCCTGGCCCTCCATCGCCCGGCGCAGTTCGGCCTCGTCCATCGGGGGGATATTTTCGAGATGTTTCTGGACTTCATCATTTAATTGACGATAAGACGCCACCTCGCCGAGGAAGTCGGCCCGCAGGGAGATGACCACCGGCAGCCTGCCTGACTGTTCCAACAGGCGGGAGATAAATTCTGGGCGTTGCTCCCTTGCTGAGAGGGTGAACAGTTCCTCGAACTGGTCGACGACTAAAAGTTGGGGACCCGCTTGCAGGGCTTTGTCCAGTTCTGCTAGCGGTTCCGCGCCGGGGCGGAAAACGGCATATGGGACGTTCAATGCCGGGATCAGCCCGGCCATCACCAGCGACGATTTGCCCGAACCGGAGGCTCCCAGAACGGCCAGGAAATTGTGCTCGTTCAGTTTCTGGACGAGTTTCCTGGTCAGCGCTTCGCGGCCAAAGAAATAGGCGGCGTCCTCCGGGCGGAAGGATTCCAGGCCGCGAAAGGGCGAGCGCGAGTTGTAGGCGAGCGGGGTCTGTCCCAGGCACAGGGCGTTGAAGGACAGGTCGAGCGCTTCCAGGCTCAGGCTGTTGATTTGGGCGAGGGTCTCTTTGCGTTCAGTGCGGCGGGATTCGGATAGGGATTTGGAATCCGCTCCCAGCGTGGAACGCAGGCAACGGGTGAGCACGTCGCGCAAACTGTTCATGACGGGAGCGCGCTCGGGCAGGGCTTCCGCCAGTTTGATGAGACCAAATTCCAGTTCTTTTTCCGTTAAAGCGCGTTCGGAATTGTCGTCAAAGAGCGGGCGGTCGCCGAGACGGCTGAAAATGGCCGGGACCGTCAGGTCATGCGCGCCTTGCAGCCCAGCGAGGGTCTGGGCCAGGGCCAGGTCGGGCTGGCCGTGCTGGTAGAGATGGGCGTAAAAGGGGGCGGCGATGGCCCCGGCGGTGGCGATACTGACGCGGTCGGTCATGGCGAGCACGGCGGGCAGGCCGAGTTCGCGGACGAGACGCCCGGCGAGCGGGCCGAGGCCATTCTGGGGCAAGGCGCTCTCGCAGGCCGAGAGAAAGACAAAATGCGGCAAGCGGGCCAGGCTGGACAGGCGGTTGAGCAGGTCAGTGGCGGGGGTGGGGGTGTGCCTTTCATCCTTTGGAAAATACAGGATGGTTTCCCCGTTCTGGTTGACCGCGCCGTGGCAGACGATGTGAAAGAGGGTATAGGGTGTGGCGGTTAGTTTGTCACACAGGGTATTTAGGGTGGGATTATCGAGAACGTCGCAGGGGATGTCACCGAGAGCGGTTTGAATACTGGCAAGTGTGGCGGCGACATCGAAGGGGGCGAGTTTGTAGTCGCTGGAGAGCGACTCCGGCCCAGCGACGAGCGCTAGGGCGCGCAGGTCGCGGCGTCCGAGGGCGGGGAAGTGGGCCGAGGCGGGCGAGGGGATGGAAAGCGAGAAGGGCGTGTTCTGCTGGCTGGCGAGGAAGCGCCAGCGGCCATCGAAGGGCGCGGCCAGGCGATGCCAGTCGAGAACGCGCAGGTCAGGGGCTTCGATGGAGAGCAGCACGCGCAGGGGCTCATCGCCGAGCGCTTTGACGAAGGTGTCGCGGATTTCGTCCACGAACAGGGCTTTGCCGAGGGCGGTGCCGTATTCGAGCGGCTCGAACTGGAGTTCAGCGAGAGCAGCGATATCGAGATTGAGAGTCCCCTCGCGGCGCAGGGGCAGGAATCCGCCCGGGCGGGTCAGGGCGGCGATGACCGGGTAGCCGCTGTCGGT
>CAIQJJ010000095.1 GCA_903872065.1 uncultured Anaerolineales bacterium
CACCTGTCGCCCGTACAGTTCGCGGCTGCCCAATTCTTCGGCTTCACCCACGATCAAGGCGTTGTTCTGTGGGTCTTTGGCCAGCACATACAGGGCAGTTTGTGAGTTCAGCCCCAGACCTTTGCGCTGCCCGATGGTGTAAAAAGCCAGCCCGCGATGTTCTCCCATCGCTTCCTCGCGTGCTTCCCCGCGTGCTTCCCCGCGCGCTTCCCCACTGCGCCGCAGGATGGGCCCTGGCTTTTCAACCTGGGGCGACTGACGTCTTAAGAACGCCCGGTAATCATCCTCCCCCAGAAAACACAAATCCTGGCTGTCGGCGCGCTCTGCCACGGGCAGCCCAAATTCGCGCGCCATCTGGCGCACCTGCGGCTTGGTATATGTTCCCAGGGGAAAGATCGCGTGCGCCAGTTGTTCCTGGTTCAACACGCTTAAAACGTAGGATTGATCTTTCTGCGCGTCAACCCCCTTCAAAAGCCGCATCTTGCCCGTTTCATCCTCCTCCAGGCGCGCATAGTGACCGGTGGCTAACGCATCCGCGCCCATCGCCAGAGCGTGTTTCAAGAGCAGCCCCCAGCGGATGGAGCGGTTGCATGCCAGGCAGGGGTTGGGGGTTTCGCCGGCCAGGTAGCCGGCGAGAAAATACTGCACCACATGATCATAAAAAGCCTGCTGCGCATCTACAGCAAAAAAGGGAATGCCTAACTTGCCCGCCACCCGCCGCGCCAGCGCCATCGCGTCCGGCGTACAGCAGCGGTTGGCCGCCTCAGCGCCGGGCTCGTTCCACAAACGCAGCATCATGCCGATCACCTCATAACCCTGCTGCTGAAGCAGGGCTGCCGCTGCCGAGCTATCCACCCCGCCCGACATGGCGATGACCACGCGGCGGTGTTTTACGCCAGCCGCCGGCATCGTTCAACCACTTCCGGCAGAGTCGCCAGGAAGTCCTCGATCGTTTCGGGGCGCGTATCCTTGCCCAGGGTGACACGCAGTGACCCTAGCGCCAGTTTCGGCGGCAGTCCCAGGGCCAGCAGCACCCCAGAGGGCTTGGGGTCGCCGCTTTTACAGGCTGAACCTGAAGAGCAGGCAAAGCCTTCCATATCCAGCAGGCGCAGTAAAGTATTGCCATCCACCCCTTCAAACACAAAGCTGGCGTGATTGGGCAGCCGCCTGACCGGGCAGCCGGTCAAGAACGCGCCGGGGATGTTCTCCAGCGTTTGCCCGATCAGGCGATCGCGCAGCGCCTGCAGGCGAGCGGCGCGGTCGCTGCGCTCCTCTTGCGCCAGGCGCAGCGCTTCGGCCATGCCAACCAGGTAGGGCACATTGTGCGTGCCGGCGCGCAGGCCGAATTCCTGCCCGCCGCCGGTCTGGCTTGGGATGAGCGGTGTTCCTTTACGGACATACAGCGCCCCGACGCCCTTTGGCCCATAGAATTTGTGCGCCCCCAAAGAGAGCAAATCCACCTTTAACGCCTGGACATCCACCGGCAGATGAGCGGCTGCCTGCACGGCGTCTGTATGAAAAAGGACGCCCCGCGCTCGACAGACTTCACTGATCTCGCTCACAGGATTGAGCGTACCGATTTCATTGTTGGCGTACATGACCGATGCCAGCGCAGTATCCGCCCGTATTCGCCGCTCCACCTCGTCCACCTGGACGCGCCCGGCGGCGTCTACTGGAATCATTTCGACCTGGAAGCCATACAGCCTGTCAAGCTGCTCTGCCGTGTGAGCAATGGCGTGATGCTCTGCCGCCGCGATCAGAAGATGCTTTGCCCCGCGCTGCTGGCGGGCGGCGAATGCCGCCCCGCGCAGCGCCAGGTTGTCGCTTTCAGACCCGCAGGAGGTAAAGACGATCTCCTCCGCCTGGCAGTTAAGCGTACGCGCCACGCTTTCGCGCGCTTCCTCCACCGCGGCTTCCGCCTCCTGCCCAAATGTGTGGGTGGAGGACGGGTTGCCAAATACTTGCGTGAAGTAAGGCCGCATGGCCTCCAGTACCCGCTCGTCCACCGGCGTCGTGGCCGCGTAATCCAGGTAAATTCGCTTTTGTTTGCTGGCCATCATGGTTCCTGCATGGCGCTCATTTGCCAAATTCTTTGAATAACTGATTGTTGATATAGACGCCATATTTCCCGGTGGGATAATTGCCCAATGACACAGTCGCTTCAAACGGCTGCAGCACCTGTGCGCAGACCCGATCCGGGTTGGTGATGACTGCATAGACCTCGACATTGATGTGGTTCTGATCATCCGCTTTTGCGATCGCGATGCGCGGTTGGTAGCAAGGGCTGGGCAGATTGCCGATCAGATAAAGCTGCATTGCGGCTGGATCAACCATGCTTGCAAAGACTCTCGCGTTCTTGAGTTCCAGATAGACCTCGCCGCGAGTGAGGGTTGCATCTTCGGGCATCACCGGGTATGGGTTGAGTTCGGCAGCTTTTGCCCCATCGAAGCTTTCCTGGTTGATTGTGTTGCTGCTGTCAGGATACGGCGTCGGCTCGATGAGCTGCGTTTGGTCAGCGGCAGGGTAAGGATAAGTGGTAGAGGCAGAGGTCGGAATCTTGATCGGGGTCGGGGCGGCAGTCTGAGCATCAGCGCAGGCTGCCAGCAGCAGGATAAACAGACTGGCGATGATTACAATTTTTCGGTACATGATTTTGTCTCCTTATCAAAAAAACTTTAGTCTTTTATATACCTGGTACAGGTTCTTAACCATGTCTGGTACAGATATAACGAAGTTTGATGAAATGTAGTTCCTTACCCTTTGATCACTGCAACAGGGCGCAGACGAGCCACCTTGCGGGCGATTTTTGCCCCGCAGACGGCTTCTACCACCAGGTCTACATCTTTATAAGCTTTTGGCGCTTCTTCGGCCAGCCCAGCCATCGAACCCGCGCGCACATGAATGCCATCGGCCTCCAATTCATGGCGCAGCGTTTCACCGCGCACCGCGCGCTTCGCTTCGTGCCGGCTCATCATTCGACCTGCGCCGTGGCAAGAAGAGCCGAAAGATTGTAACATACTCGTCTCGGTTCCAACCAACACCCACGAGGCCGTCCCCATGCTCCCTGGCACCAAAACAGGTTGTCCAATTTGGCGATACTCGGATGGGATTTCTGGCGAGCCAGGCCCGAAGGCGCGCGTCGCTCCTTTGCGATGGACGCACACCTTGAGGCTTTCGCCATCCACCTCATGCAGTTCGATCTTTCCCATATTATGAGCAATATCGTACACCTGGTGCAAATGCCAATTTTTTACCTTGCCGGCCAATGTATCTTCAAACGCCTGCCGCGCCGAGTGCGCCAAAATTTGCCGGTTCGCAAAAGCATAGTTGGCTGCGGCGCGCATGGCTGCCAGATAGTCCTGCCCCTCCGACGAGTTCAACGGCGCGCAAACCAATTCCCGGTCGGGCAAATGGATGCCATAACGTTTGACCGCCCCCTGAAATTCTTCCACATAATCGGTACAAATTTGATGGCCAAAGCCGCGCGAGCCGCAGTGGATTTGTACTGCCAGGTTGCCCTGCGCCAGGCCCATGGTCTGCGCCGCGTCCGCCTCATAAATTTCTTCAATAATATCTACTTCGATGAAGTGATTGCCAGCCCCAAGCGATCCCAATTGCGGCCGGCCGCGTTCCTTGGCGCGCTTGCTGACCTTGTCTGGGTCGGCGCCTTCCAGACGACCGTTTTCTTCCGTGCGGCGCAAATCAGCTTCGCTGGCCATGCCCTTTTTCAGCGCCCAGCGCGCCCCCTCGCGGCAAATAGCCTCCAGCTCACTCTCAGTCAGTTTCACGGCCCCCTTTTCTCCAACCCCGCTTGGACAGCGCACATTCAGCGCCGTGGCCAGATCGTCGAGGTATGGCGCGGCGCTGTCCGCTTTGATTTGTGAGGCCAGCATCCGCACCCCACAATTAATATCATACCCAATGCCGCCCGGCGAGATGACGCCATCCGGCAGGCGCGTCGCGGCTACCCCGCCGATAGGGAAACCATAGCCCTGGTGCATATCGGGCATCACCAGGATGCGTCCCACCAGCCCCGGCAGCGTGGCCGCATTGACCGCCTGTTCGAGCGATTTATCCTCCATCGCCGCCTCAAGCATCTTTTGGCTGGCAAACAGCCGCACCGCCACGCGCATATCCTGGCGATATTCTTTGGGAATTTCCCATTCATAATCGCTGATTCGCTTCAGATCGTGCAATGTAAGCATTGTCACCTCCGCCTGGATCATACCGCAAAAAAGCCTTTTTATGGCTTATTCCAGGCCAAAAAGGCTTTTAATACTTCCAGGTTAATGTCAAAGTCCGTATAGAAATGATCGGTCAATTCTACATCCACAGCCGCACTCCCATGCGCCGCGGCCCAATCGGGCAGCGTGCCGCTGTAAAAGCAGCCCGTTGCAATTGGCGGGTAAGGATAACTGCTGGCGGCAGCCACGCTCTCAGCCAGGCTCACTGAAGCAGCATCCGGCGGTTCGCCGGCTGGAAATATCCCCAACGCCGCGCTGTGGTAACTGATTAAGGCTTCCACTTGCGCCGCGCGCAAAAAAGCCATCAGCGCCTGCGTTTCTGGCTCTGAGCCAGGATAATCGCCGCCGGTGGTTGGCCGGTATGCCCAGCAGCCGGCGCGCTCCCAGTCGCGCTGCCAGTTCTCTGGAAAATTGCGATTTAAATCTACCCCGTGATCATTTACCCGCCCATCCATCGAATGCGCTCGCGCTTCGCCATCCGGGTTGAGCGCCGGCAAGATATAAAGTGTGATCTTCTTGGGAACGAGCGTTTCATGGTTGTTCAGGTAGGCGATCAACTCGTGGGCCAGGGCAATGGTATTCCACTCATTGCCTCCGTGAATGCCGGCCACAATCATACGTTTTTGCGGGCCACTGCCAAAGCGATAGACTTCCAGCGACCGGCCGCCGACCGAATACCCGATCACAACCGCCGCGGTCGCCGTCCCTTCTGAAGGGGGCGTCGGACTTTCGGTTTGCATCGCCCAGGCGGTGACGGTGGGACTGGAGGGGAACACCCGGATGGCGGTTGCGCTGGCAACCGCCGTCATGGTTGCGCTGGGCATGGCTGCTGTTGGCAAGGGTGTGGGGGTAATCGGGATTGGGGCCGCTTCAAGGGCGCTGGCAAGGTTGGCTTCCTCTGGCTGCGCGCCCGCGCCGGCGAAACAGCCTGCCAACAGGAGCGCGATTAAGCCGATGGCGGCTGCCCCCCCGATCACTGCCAAACCTTGCTTTAAAACAGGCCCATTTTGTCTCATCACAAAAGGCGCTCGCTGCCTTTTTGGCTGCTTTCCTGCTGCTTTTTCCTGGGGTTTAAAAGCGATTCCGCACCAGCAGCCGCGTTTTGCCGCCGCCCCAAATGTCTTTGACCGCCAACGACACCCGGTTGTCTGCGTTCAGCGCCTGCCAGTAAGTTTCTAACACTGTCTCCGCGCTTCCCTCGAGCGGCAGCAGCAGCGCTTCTCCATTGAAACTGGGCAAAGGATTGCCATCGCCGCGGTAGGTGGTCAGCCCAAATCCATACCCGGCGACCGGCAGCGCCGGCCGAAATGTAATTCGATCGGTTTGCATCACATCCAGCGCATTGGCTTTCAGAATGTTGAGCGTGACAGCCGCACGGTGAAGCTCCAGCATGCCGGTGATGCGCGGCGTAAAATTGGGCGCGTCCGGTTCACGTTCCCGCTGCGCCAGGGCGTCGTCAAAAGACCCGCCGGCCCGCAGCGCCTCATACACCGTGCGCGTCTGATCGCCGTTGCTGACCAGGTAAATTCCGTCCAGCTCAAGCATGGCTTCATAAATGATCAGGCTGGCATCCTTCACCAGGCTGGCGTCTACCGGCTCTGTGCGCAGGCGGCCTGCCTCGGCCACAAAACGCCGGTTGCGGCTTTGCACGCTGCGCCCCATAATCCAATACACCATGAGCCAGTGATCGTCTCCGTTTTCATCGTGCGAGCGACCGATCACCAGCCCGCGGCCAGGGTAAGGGTTTTGACATAAAGCCTCAAAGTTGCTCTGGGCGATAGAGAACGTCATAGCAATCTCCTCATTTGACCGGATTTTCAACGAACTGCTTGGCCAGCTCGCTTTTGCGCATTTCTTGGAACGCAGCAATCGCCACTTCCAACATTTCTGGCGACGGTTCGCGCGTGGTGAGGCGCTGCAAGGCCAGGTTGGGTTTAATCAACCAGCGCACCACTGGATTCTTGAGGTGAGCGGCTGTCCAGCGGATGTACTCATAAGCGACCCCTGCCAACAGCGGCAGCATTAACAAGCGGCTGGCAAAATGCCAGAACGGCGGCAGCGGGCCGAGCAGGCTGAAGAGCAAGATCGAGAGGATGACCACAGTCAGCAAAAACGATGTACCGCAGCGGGTATGCTCTAATGGAAACTGCCCCACGCTTTCTGGCGTCAGCGCCGCGCCGGCTTCAAAGGCGTTGATCGTCTTATGCTCGGCCCCATGGTATGCAAACACGCGGGCGATATCCTCGATCCGCCCGATCAAGAGCAAATATCCGATCAGCAGCCCCAGGCGGATTACCCCCTCAGCCAGGTTGCCCCACCAGGGATTCCAGTTTAAAAGTTGGTTGGTGAGCAGACTGGCCAGCGCCGGCGCCAGGAAAAACAGCCCAATCCCGAACGCCAGCGACACGCCCAGGGTCAGGTACAACGCCGGGCCTTCCAGTTTTTCATCCTCCCCGGTTTGCGTATTGGCTGAAATGGTCAGGGCGCGCATCCCCAGCCCGAGCGCATCCCACAGCATGACCAGCCCGCGCAAAAACGGGATTTGCTTAATGCGGCTTTTGTAAAGGCTGCCCAGGGCTTCAGTGTGCAGGACAATTTCGCGATTGGGGGCGCGCATGGCGATCGCAACCGCTTGCGAACCGCGCATCATCACCCCTTCAATTACTGCCTGCCCGCCGTAATTGGGCAGCGAGAGAGATTCTGGCATCGAATTACCTGTCTCCTTACTCGGCAAGGTTGTAGAAGAAGTGAATAAACGCATCTACCCCACGCCATAAGGTGGGCAAGTGCAGCATTTCATTCGGGGAGTGCATATTATCGCCTGGCATAGCAAAACCGGTATTGACCGACTCGACCCCCAGGATCTTCTGGAACTGTGTCACGACCGGCACACTCCCGCCTTCACGCTTGAAAACCGGTGGACGTCCCCACACCAGTTCCATCGCTTTGCTGTAAGCCTGCACACCTTTCGAGCGCCGGTCTGAAATAGAGGCCACACTGCCAGCCATTTGAATTAATTCATAGCGAATGCCGGCCGGGGCTTTGGCTTTTAGATAGGCCAACAGTTGCTCATGGACTTCGTTTGGCTCTTGATCGGGCGTCAGGCGCATCGAAATCTTTGCCATTGCTTTGGAGGGAAGTACAGTCTTGGAGCCTTCTCCTGTGAAACCGGAGAGCAGCCCATTCACTTCCAGCGTAGGGCGCGCCCCAGTGCGTTCAATCGTTGTGTAGCCCGCCTCGCCATACAATGCCGGCGCGCCGGTTTGAGCCAGGGTTATCTGGTCTGAGATCGGCAGGCGCGCCAGTTCCTGGCGTTCCTCATCTGAGAGCGGGCGCACCTTGTCATAAAATCCGGGCAAAGTGACGCGCCCTTGTGCATCGTGCATGCCAGCGATCAACTCACACAAAGCCTGCGCCGGGTTGAGCACACTCCCGCCAAAGACGCCCGAATGCAAATCGTGATCGGGTCCCGTGACGCGCAGTTCAAAATAAGCCAGGCCGCGCAGCGCATAAGTGATCGTTGGAATATCTGCTGAGAGAATGCCAGAATCCGGATTCAGCGCCAGGTCGCAGGCCAGCAGCGCTTTGTTCTCTTCCATATAACTATCGAGCGATGGCGACCCGATTTCCTCTTCACCTTCCAGCATAAATTTAACATTGATCGGCAGCTTTCCATTGCTGATGACCGCCTCAACCGCTTTGAGCGTGGCCTGCACCTGTCCCTTCATGTCCGTAACGCCGCGCGCAAACAAATAGTCGCCGCGCTGCTGTGGCTCGAAAGCCGGGCTTTCCCAGAGTTCCAAAGGATCAGCCGGTTGGACATCATAGTGTCCGTAAATCAGCACCGTGGGTTTGCCAGGGGCGTGCAGCCAATCTCCATAGACCACCGGGTGGCCGCGCGTCGGCATCACCTGTACATGCTCCATCCCGATAGTTTGCAGCTGCCTCGCCAACCACTCAGCCGCCTGCTGCATTGCCGGGCGCGCTTCTGGGGCGGTGGAAATCGAGGGGATTGCGCAAAAAGATTTTAGTTCATCATAGAAACGCTGCCGGTTCTCATGTGCATATTGAATCGCAGCGTTGCGAGACGTGGTATTGTCAGAAATAGTCATTCGGACTCCATCAAAGAAAATTTGCGGCGGTTTCGTGAAATACTATTCACGCGAATTTGAAGCTTCGACCGCCGGTTGGCTGGAAGCAAACATCAGATAGAACACCAACAGGATCGCTGTAAACATCATCGTAAAGCCAATGAATCCCAGGTTATCGAGCGGATCCAGGATTTTTTGCGCCAGGACTTTGATCACTGCTTTGGGTTGGAGCAGCAAGTCCCAGCTATTGTAACGCCCAAAGCGGCCCAGGTAGACGCCCAGCCCGCTTAAACCAATTGTGACCAGGACAAAAAACCAGCTAATCCACCTGCCCATGTACCGGCGTACCAGAGATTGCATCGCGCGCAGCGAAGCGATCCCCAAGAAGCAGCCGGAAAAGGCGTAAGTGGCGATCAATCCAATATCGTACCACAACGGAACAGGCGGCCGGTCGTACAAATGATAGAAATCTGTCACCAGATACGGGGCGTTGGGGAAGAACGCCAGCCAGATGAACCCTGTCGCCAAGATCGCCCAATATTTAGGGGGAGAAGTCCGTTCCAACCAGACAGCGACCAGGCTGCAGAGATAGGGAATCCAGGCCAAAAACAAATTCCACACCAGCCAGCGCAGCTCCCAATCGCGGCGCGAGTAAATCACCCGCACCACAAACACCCCCAGCGCCAGCAAGGTGGATAACGCCAGCGGATAGAAGGACTGTGCGCGTAGGAAACGATGAATTTTGAGGGCGTGTGTAAACATGCAACGGATTATACAGCAATTAAGCTGATTATTGCCAAAATAAAATTCGTTTAAGGTTCTGTTTGAACAACCCGTGTTGGATAAACACGGTATAATATTTTTATACAAACTTTTACGGCTCAGGAGAATTCTATGCCAGACCCTCGAATTACGAAATTGGCGCAGGTGCTTGTCCATTACTCGCTTGAGTTGAAGCCCGGCCAGCAGTTTCAAATCCGCGCCAACCCATTGGCTGATGAACTAACTCTTCGCGTGTACGAAGAAGCTGTCAAAGTTGGCGCGCATACCCTAATTACCAACACCGTCCCCGGAATGGACGAAATCTTTTTCAAGTTTGCATCGGAGCAGCAGTTGGAGTATGTTTCGCCGCTGCGTAAACTGATTACGGAGACTTTTGACGCCTCTTTATCCATTGGCGCTGAATATAATACGCGGGAATTGTCTGGGGTGGATCCAGCTCGTCTGGCTCGTGTGCGCAAAGCCGGCGCCCCGCTTTCCAGGCTTTTCATGGAGCGTGCTGCCCGCAAAGAGCTGCGCTGGTGTTATACCGAGTTCCCTACGCAAGCCAGCGCCCAAGAAGCTGATTTTTCACTGCGCGATTACCAGGATTTTGTCTACGAAGCAGGGATGCTGCACCTGGATGATCCGGTGGTATTCTGGCGCGCGGAGGGTGAAAAGCAGCAAAAACTGATCACCTGGCTTAAAGGGCGCGATCAGGCGACGTTCAAGGGATCGAATATTGATCTGACACTCTCAATCAAAGATCGCGTCTTTATTGAGGCGGATGGCAAATATAATTTCCCCGACGGTGAAATTTTTACCGGCCCACAAGAAGATTCGGCCAACGGTTGGGTGCGTTTTAAATATCCAGCGATCTACGATGGACAGGAGGTGTGTGATATTGAATTGTGGTTTGAAAATGGCAAAGTGGTCAAAGAACAGGCCAGTAAGAATCAGGCTTTGCTTACCACTTTGCTGAACACTGATCCCGGGGCGCGCTATTTGGGCGAATGGGGGATTGGTACCAATTACGGGATTCAGAAATTCACCAAAAATATGCTCTTTGATGAAAAGATCGGCGGCACCATCCATTTCGCGGTTGGCGCAGCCTATCCTGAAACCGGTAGTAAGAATGACTCTGGTTTGCATTGGGATATGCTTTGCGATATGAACGATGCCCAGATTAGTGTGGATGGTGAGTTGTTCTATCAGAACGGCCATCCGGTGATTTAAATCCTAACTGTATTTTCGTCTGATCTCTTATGTCTCCTTTTACCCTTATTTCCGAACGTTCTATCCCAGAAATTAACAGCCTGGCTCGCCTTTACCAGCACAACAAGACCGCCGCCCGGCTGCTTTCCCTGATCAATAATGACGAGAACAAAGTCTTTGGCGTCACCTTTCGTACTCCACCTGCCGATTCAACTGGTCTGCCGCATATTATGGAACACGGCGTCCTTTGCGGCTCGCGCAAGTATCCTGTCAAGGAACCCTTTGTGGAATTGGAAAAAGGCTCGCTGAAAACCTTTCTCAATGCGTTTACCTTTCCCGATAAAACCGGTTACCCGGTTGCCAGTCAAAATCTGCAAGATTTTTATAACCTGATTGATGTTTACCTGGACGCGGTGCTGTACCCTCTGATCCCGCCGCAAGTGTTGGCGCAAGAGGGTTGGCATTACGAACTGGATGAATCGACTGGACAATTGACCTTTAAAGGCGTGGTCTTTAATGAAATGAAGGGCAATTACTCGTCGCCTGATAGTCTGTTGGCTGAGTGGAGTCAGCGCTCGGTGTTTGCTGATACGCCTTATGGTCTGGATAGCGGCGGGGACCCGGCGGAAATCCCCGACCTGACTTATGCGCAGTACAAAAACTATCATGAGACGTATTATCATCCTTCCAATGCTTATTTTTACTTTTATGGCGACGACGATCCCGAAGAGCGCCTGCGTCTGTTGGATTCCTGGTTGGATGCTTATGAGTATCGCGCCGTGGATTCGTCGATCCCGCTGCAGAAGGCTTTTGATGCGCCGCGGCGCGTCGCCCGTCCTTACGATTCCTCAGCCGAACAAGAGTCGCCGCGCCATTATCTAACCGTCAACTGGCTTTTGCCCGAAGCGGTTGACCCTGAGTTGAACCTTGCTTTTGGCTTGCTTTCGCATATTCTCACTGCGACTCCGGCCTCGCCTTTGCGCAAAGCCTTGATCGAATCGGGCTTCGGCGAAAGCCTGGCCGGCGGCGGGGCTGAGGATGGCTATCGCCAGCTATATTACTCGACCGGCATGAAAGGAATTGCTCCCGAAAATGTGAGCAAGGTTGAAGCTTTGATCCTGGAAACGCTGGCGCAGTTGGCTGCGATGGGCATTGATCCTGACACGGTTGCCGCCTCCTTGAACACCATCGAATTTCATTTGCGGGAGCAAAACACCGGCGCCTTCCCCCGCGGTTTGTTCCTCATGTTGCAAGCGTTTACGCTGTGGCTTTACGATGGCGACCCCATCACGGCGATCTCTTTTGCTGCTCCGCTCAATGCGATCAAAACCAGGATCGCCTCTGGCGAGCGCTACTTTGAAAGCTTGATTCAACAATATTTACTGCAAAACCCCCACCGCGTCACGGTTGAACTCTACCCCGATTCTGCCGAAGGTCAGCGGCGTGAAACGGCTGAACAAGCTCGCCTCGCTGCCGCCAGGTCTGCCATGAGCGAAGCGGACCTGCAAGCCATTCTTCAGAATATGCAAGAACTCAAGCGCCGGCAGGAGACGCCCGATACCCCTGAAGCTCTGGCGACAATCCCCTCTCTTAAGTTGACAGATATTGACCGTGAGATTCGTCGTATTCCAACTGAGCAAGCTGCCCCGAACATTCTCTATCACGATCTATTCACCAACGGGATTGTATATCTCGATCTTGGCTTGAATTTGCACACCTTGCCGGCCGATTTGCTTCCTTATGTCCCGCTCTTCAGCCGCGCCTTGCTTGAAACCGGCACGCGCCAGCTTGATTTTGTCCGCCTGTCGCAGCGCATTGGGCGCAATACGGGCGGGATCACCCCGGCGCGCCTGCTGACGGCCGCCCGCGGCCGTGAGCGCGCCGAAGGCTGGCTTTTCTTGCGCGGGAAAGCCACCTTAGCGCAGACCGAAGAACTGCTGGCTATTCTCAGCGACGTTCTACAAACGGCGCGCCTGGATCACCGTGAGCGCATCCGCCAGATGGCCCTGGAAGAGAAAGCCCGCTTTGAAGCTCGTTTGGTGCCGGCCGGCCACAGCCTGGTGAACACCCGCTTGCGCGCCTGTTTTAGCCAGGCCGATTGGGCCACTGAGCAGATGGGGGGCGTTACTCAGCTTTTCTTCTTGCGCCAACTGGCTGAAAAAATCGAAACCGACTGGCCGGCGGTGCAGGAGAAATTGGAAGGCATCCGCCAGATTTTGCTTAACAGCAATGCGTTGATGGCGAATGTCACCACAGATCGCGCTTCCTGGCAGCAGGCGCTTCCCCGCCTGGCCGATGTTTTGGCGAGTTTTCCGGCTTTTGCCGTGCAAGAGAGCGCCTGGGCGCCTCAGCCGCCGCCTACCCCCGAAGGATTGACGATCCCCGCCCAGGTCAATTATGTTGCCAAAGGCGCGAACCTCTACCACTTGGGCTACCAGCTTCATGGTTCGGCGCTTCCTGTTCTAAAGTACCTTGATACTACCTGGTTGTGGGAGAAGGTGCGCGTGCAGGGCGGCGCCTATGGCGGCTTTAGCGTATTCGATCTCCGCTCGGGTACTTTTACTTTCCTCTCTTATCGCGATCCCAATTTGTTGGAGACATTAGCAAACTACGACGGCGCGGCTGAGTTTCTCCAAAATTTGCAGATTTCGTCTGAGGAGTTAACCAAGAGTATTGTCGGCGCGATCGGCGAGTTGGACGCCTACCAACTTCCTGACGCCAAAGGCTATACTGCCCTGATGCGCCATCTCACTGGCGATGACGATCTCTACCGTCAGCGTTTGCGCGATCAGGTATTGGCCGCCACACCAGAAGACTTTCGTGCCTTTGGCCGGACGCTTGCCGCAGTGCGTGAAGCCGGCAAGGTGGTTGTGTTGGGCTCCGCCGAAGCCATCGAGAAAGCCAACAACGGGAATATCTTTACTGTGACCAAGGTCCTTTAACTTGCCTCGCTGTACAAAGAACGCCAGCCTTATCGGCTGGCGTTTTCTTGTTCCTTAATTATACTCTCATTTTTAGGGTTAGCTTTATTTTTTACCCTCTTCTCAATTGACATGACTCCATGATTTAGGTAAGATGTATCCATTGTTATGATCGTCACTGTTTTAACCTGGAGCCGAAAAATGGATATTCACCTCCATGTCAATCACACCTCCCATCTGCTTTCCGTTACCCCGGCAGATACATTACTCCTTGCGCTGCGCCGCTTAGGCTATTTCAGCGTCAAATTTGGCGATGAGCATGGTCAGACTGGGGCGGATACAGTGCTGTTGGACGGCAAGCCGGTCAACGCCGGTTTGCTGCTCGCGGCCCAGGCGGAAGACCATGTGATCGAGACTTTAGAGGCGCTCGGCGAGCATCCGGCGCAGGGTTGGCGTACGACCGCCGGGCTGCATCCCCTCCAACAGGCTTTTGTTGAGACGGGCGCCATCCAATGCGGTTACTGCACCCCGGCTCAAATTTTGGCAGCCAAAGCCCTGCTCGAGGTCAACCCTCATCCAACCGCAGCGGAAATTCGCCAGGCAATCTCTGGCGTGCTGTGCCGCTGCACTGGCTACAAGAAGCCAGTTGAAGCGATTCAGCAAGCTGCCGCCAGCCGCGCCGACCTTCCCTCGACCAGTCTTTTTTCCTCGTCTTCGGCTGAGGCGCAAACCTCCGCATACCAGGTGGTTGGCAAACCTGAAACCAAGGTGGATGCTTTCAAGCTGGTGCAGGGCAAACCTGCTTTTGCCGCTGATTTTGATAAGCGTGATCTCCTGTATGCCAAAGTGCTGCATTCGCCTCATGCCCATGCCCGCATC
>CAIQJJ010000096.1 GCA_903872065.1 uncultured Anaerolineales bacterium
CCATCCAGATAGTGCGGGTCGCCATCGGCAGGATCGCGCTCGATCTTGCCATAATAGAAGGAGTAATAGGTATCGCGGTAGGCTTCGCCGCGCCAATCGGAAAAGCTGTGGAAATCGGGGTAGCGCGGGCCGCGCGGCGGGTGGTATTTCACGTCGCAGTAATCGGTGTAGCCAAACTGGCCCGGCACCAGATCATTCTTGCCGCCCCACCAGACATAATACCCATGCTCTTTGAGGGTCTTAAGCAGCACCGGTTCGTCGCGGCGCAGCATATAAAACATGGTGCGGTGGCCGCGCACGTGTGGATACCAGCCGGTCATGAAGGAACAGCGGCTGGGGGTGCAAACCGGGTTCTGGCAAAAAGCATTGCGAAAGGAGACGCCATCCTGCGCCGCCAGTTGATCCAGGTTGGGGGTGACGGCAGCCGGGTTGCCCAGGTGATGCAGCACATCGCCGCGCCACTGATCGGGGTTGAAAATCAAGATATGCGGGCGGGGTGGCATCCGGTCTTCCTATTTTGTGCGCGGGAGCGGGATGACTACCAGCGCGCTGAACAGGAAGAAAAGCGCCGCCAGGCCGTAGAGGGCCAGGTAGCCGGCCGAGGGGGAGGCAAAGGCAGCGTTGATCGGATCGATCAACACGCCGCCCAATAGACGCGCTCCGCCTGAGCCGATGCAGGTGGCGATATTGGCAATCCCCAGGTAGCGGGCCGCTTCCTCCCGCGGGACGATATCGGTGGCCAGCGCCCATGAGGTGGTCAGAAAGCCGCCCACACTGACCCCGATCACCGCCGCGGCGATGGCGATCATGGTTTGGTCGTGCGCCAGGAACAGCAAGGAGGCGCCGAGGCAAGCCAGCAGGCCGGCGGCCAAAACGATCGGTTTGCGCCCGATGCGATCGGAGAAACGACCGGCAGGCAGCGCCACCACCAGCAGAGAAGCGCCGATGACAATCGAAAGCAAGCCTTTGAAAGACTGCGCCTCGGCCTGCGGCATGCCAGCCACATCAATCAAATAGTTAATCAAAAAGGTGTTCAAAGCGATGAAGCCGCCCCAGAACAAAATGCGGTTGGCGAACCACCAGCCAAAGACCGGATGCTGACGGAAATCCACCGAGAAGGCGTTCTTCAGCGCCGCGAGGGTCTCCGACGAGACGCCCCCGCCCTGGGCTGGCGCGGCGACCCCGCCGGCCGGTGGATTCTCACGCGCCCAGATAGCGGTAATGGTCACAGCAATGATAAAGATCACGGAGGGCGCGGCGGCCGTCAAAAAGACCGCCGCCTGCCCCCAGGTTTCGGTCTGCCCCATCAACACGCCGGCCGCGGCCGAGCCGACCACAAAAGCCAGGATGTCCATCATCGCCTTTAAAGCCGAGGCGACGCCGCGCTGCGCCTCCGGCACCAGGTCAGGGATGAGCGCCTGCCAGGGGCCCTGCAGCAGGTTCGAGGAAAACTGGATGAAGATGATGCCCAGCACCAACACCCACAACGCCGGAGAAAGCGCCAACAAGAACAACGCTATGGCCACCAAAACCGCCCCGCCGATGATAAACGGCAGACGGCGGCCCAACCTGGATGTGGTGCGGTCGGAGAGGACGCCCACCACCGGCTGCACCACCATCGCCACCAACAAGCCAACGAAGGTGAGAAAACCCAGGGCAGTGTTGGGGAGATCGGGCGCTAACTGGCGCACCTTGTAGGTCATCAACGGCGGATCCTGGATATTGGAGGAAAAAGTGAGGGCAAAGCCTATCACGGTGATGGCTAATAACTGAGGAAAAGAGAGGCGCTTCATGGGGATAGCACTTTCCGGGTAATGACTAACAAACGAGAGAAAGAAAGGCGCGGCAAAGGTTGAGAGACGGGATCAATGATCTCAAGCCAGCAGTTCAGGGATGAACTCTTCGGCCTCTTGCGGCGTCATGGAATCGTTGACAATGTGCATCAAGAAACCTTGCCCTCCCAAATGCCGCTTGACATCCAGCGCGCCCTGGCGGGTAACGTAAATCTGGCACAGCTTGCCGCCGCGACGGATGCGTTCGAGCAAATCGAGCCAGCCCTCGGCCATCGGCTGCCCATCGCCCGGCTGCCACTGGATGCCGCGCAGGCGTTCGATTGAAAGGAGGTGATCCAGGTGCGGGATTTCACCGACGCCATCCAGATGGTAAAAGCCATAATCCAAATGCGCGCAGCAAGCCGTTAAATCGGGCAGCACATAGCGTTTGAACATGCGCGGCGAAATCATGTAGGAAAAATCACATTGGAGCATATAGCCCTTGCCAGGCGACCAACAAGGCCCCCAACAGGCATTGCCGCGGCCAACCGAACTGGTAATGGCGTACAATTCGTCGTAGTAACGCACCCAAAGACGGGTGATCTCAGCCGCCAGACGATCCACCTGCTCAGGATCGTCGCTGAGATCGAGCAAGAGCTTGGCTGAGCCGCGCAGGCCGGCCAGGATATCCAGGTTGCCGCCCAGGTCAGTCGTACCGACCAAGACCTGGCGTCCCCAACGCTGGACGGCGCGGCGGGTGACCTCTTGCACCCGCAGCCACCAGGGGTTTTGGGCGTCATAGACCAACTGCATCTGCGCCAGCGTCTCGATCCCATCCAACGGCCAGAACCAGGTTGTGTCCGGCGTCCAACTCGGATGAGAGCCCAGGAACGCGGCCATTGTCCCTGGCCCATAGTTGACCCACCACTTGGGATAGGCGTCGCCATGCCAATGCGTCGCTTCGAGGACACGCTGCCAGTTATCGAGCAAATCATCCACCGGCGTATCCAGGCCAAATTTGGTGAACTGAGACCAATCGGCCTCCACGGGATCGCCGGTCTCCAGCACCACCAGGGGACGCGGCAGCGCGCCGGCCCACCAGGCATTCCAATCGGCAGCAATGCGCTGCCAGTCCTGTTCGTTAAAGCGAATATTCATTGTTGTTCTCTATGTTCGTCCAAAAGCATCATGCGGCGCTGCCGCGCGCCAGGTAGCGAATATCGTCTATCGTCAGAGAGGCTTCGACAGCACTCAGGCTGTCTATCAGTTGCTCCACGCGTTTCGGGCCAATGATCGGGTAGGTGGGAAAGGGCTGCGCCAGCAAGTAACCCAACACCACCTGGGTAATGCTCAAGCCCTTTTCACAAGCCAGGCGGTGAATGCGCTCAGAACGTCTTAAGTTTTCTTCGTCAGCGTAGAAACGCTGTGGGATAGAAGACAGATTGGCGATCAGCCCTTGAGCCAATTTGTTGAATAACCCGTTGGCAGTGGCCGAAAACGGAATGGCCGCCAGGTTGGTCTGGCGATGATAGTTCCAGAGCGCTTCATCCATCACCACTAATGTCGGATCGCCGATGGCCGCCGGGTTGATCCTGGCCAGGCTCCACATCACCTGAGTAGCGGCAAAGCCTTGTAAGCCGCTGCGGGCGGCAAAATCATTGGCTGCGTGCAGCCGCTCCACGCGCCAATTGGAACAGCCAAACAGGCGCACCTTGCCGGCGCGCGCCGCCCGGTTGAGCGTCTCGATAATCTCTTCGACCGGGCGGGCGGGATCGTCGCGGTGCAGCCAATACAGGTCAATGACCTCGGTGCGAAGATTGCGCAGCGAGTTCTCCAGGTCGGATTCAATCTCAGCCGGCGAAAGGCGAGGGATGTGCATGGACTCCAGGGAGGGATGGGCGCCTTTGGTCGCCAGTACCAGGCTGGCGCGATTGCGACGCGCCTGCATCCACTCCCCGATCAGTTTCTCACTGCGGCTGCGCTCCCCAGGGACCCAATCCGAATAGACCAGAGCGGTATCCAAAAAATTGCCACCGTGTGCAACATAAGCATCCAGTAAATCATAGGAGGCCTGGCGCGAAACACCTGCCCCCAGATCGCCTGTACCCAGGCAAATAGGAAAGGGAGTCAAGGGAGAGAGTGAGGACATGGTTTTAATTTCCAGCAGTTTGTTGGAGAACAGCAGCGGCGGCGATCACCGCTTGTTCTTTGAGCGCCTCGGCAGGGGTCAATGCGCCAATCTGCAAATCGCAGCGGAAGGTCGCCCCCGCGGCCAGGAAGCGCAAATTGCCCTTCTTCATCTCCGAAGTGTAGCCGGTCGGCCCGGCGGTGCCAGCCTCGAAACCGAGCGCATCCTGGTCGGCGGTGCGGCAGATCCAGCGCACGCCGACAGGAAGCTGATCGGGACGGTGGCGGACAACATCTGCGCTGCCATCGGGATGAAGCTGCATGGCGCGCGCCCAGCCCGCAGCATCCGTTTGATAGGTGATAATAAAGACCACTTCGGGGTCAAACGCCATACCCGGCTGCAGCAGAGTGTGCTTTTCAGGGTGCAGCTTGAACTCTTCGATCAATTCGCGGTAGCCGGGTTTGGGATGGATGTGGGAGGGAATTTCGGCGCGTACGCGGACATGCTCCGGGTCGCAAGGTGTGCTGTAGAGCAAACGCCCGTGATCCACCGGGCGGAAATTGATATGCGCCAGGTACATCAAGGGCATTTCTGACTGCTTGAGATTGGTCACGGTCAAAGAAACATGGAAAATCGCCTGGCCAGCATATAGCTTGATGACCGGCTCCGCCAGGTAATTGTAGCCAAACGCCATCGTCTGGCGACAAGTCCCACCCAGGGCCAGGTAATCGCCCTGCTCATCGGCGCCGGCCAGGAGGAATGCGGTTTGAAAAGGCGCGTTGGGGAACTCGCCATGCAGAGGGTGATGATCTTCCGGGCCAGGCCCGCCCATGGCGGTCATCCCGCAATGCTGTAAAAAGCCGCCAAAGGTCGCCAGGAAGTCGCGCGTGGGGTAGGGTTGATCGAACATGGACTTCATCGTCAGACGACGCCCATGAAAACTGGCATCCCAAATGTGCTGCCCCTGGAAGGGTAAAATCACCAACTCGCCCAGCGCGTTTTTCAGGCGCAGGGCGCAGACGCCGGTGGGAAAGCGAAATGTCTCGGCAGTCAGTTCACCGTGCTGCACAAGAAACATTTCTTTCTCGGCAAAATAGGAAGGGGAAAGATGAATAGTAGTCATAAGTTTTTGGCGATCGCAAATAGGATTACCGGCGTGAGGATCTTCTGTTGTCGCGATAGCGCCCTAACTCAGGCGCATCGGTGGGGCCATAAAGTGGCGGGGCCGTGATCTTGTAGAAAATGGCATACAACAGAGAGTAGAGACCCAGTTCCAGAAACAAGAAGATGCCTGTTAGAACTGCCACACCCATTTTTAAGCCGCCAAAGTTAATTCCATAGACAAAATTGGCATCTTCGATCCGAATGTATTGCATGCCCAGTGGGACGTAATACTCACCGGGCAGAGGCAACCACTGGTATTGGCCGTTCATAGTAACGAATACATCTGCGGCTGTATAAGCGATGATCGGCATCAAAACTAAGATCAAACAACCGATCCCACGCCAAACGGGATGAATTTCTGCCTGCCGCGGCGTGTTGCTAGACTGACTTGCACCATACTTACCCATAACAAAGCCTCCTAAGAATGAGATATGCTGAATATCTGCGGCTAATCACCCAGGCTGCGTGCAGCAGCCTGTTCGATTGCAGCGACGATACTGTAATACCCTGTGCAGCGACACAAATTGCCGGCGATGGCCTGACGAATTTGCTGCCGGTCAGGATGGGGATTTTCTTCAAGATATTTTACCGCCGACATGATGAATCCGGGTGTGCAATATCCACACTGCACCGCGCCCTGGTCAATAAAGGCCTGCTGAACAGGGTGCAAACCATTTTGCCCTACCCCTTCAATAGTGACAATTTCGGCGGCGTGGGCGCGCGGCGCTGGCGTCAGGCAGCTCATCACCGCCACGCCATCCAGAAAAACGGTGCATGCGCCGCACTCGCCCTCCGCGCAGCCCTCTTTGGCGCCGGTCAGGCCGGCCTCCTCGCGCAGCAGGCGGAGCAAAGACTTGTGATGACCGGTCGTGAAGGTATATTCTTTGCCATTGATGCGGGTGACGATCGGCGCGCCTGGAAACGTCAAAAGCGGTAAAGACCAGCGCGGATTCGCCTGGCCGCTCAAAACCGGCGCTTGCCCAGAAGATTTACCCCATAAGAGCGGCGGATGTTCGGGGAGGGTAGAGAGCGTCTCACCGGAGAGAAGGGCGTGCAGGCCACGGCTCACGGCTACCCGCGTCATCTCCTGGCGATAGACGGCTGAGGCGCGGATATCATCAATTGGCCGCGCGGCCTGCTGCGCCAGGCCGGCCGCCAGGTCAATCGCCGCCTCATCCAGCAGACGATCCTGCAGAGCGGCCTCCGCCTGGACGGCGCGGATCACGGTCGGCGCCACCGAGCCCAGCGCAATGGCTGCCGCGGCGACGCGCGAGCCATCCAGCGTCAACAGGATCGCGGCGCTGACCAACGCGATGGCCTGCGCCGAACGCAGCCCCATTTTGACAAAGCATCCCCGCTGCTCAGGCTGCATCGCCGGGAAGCGAATATCCACCAGAATTTCATCCGCCTGCAGCGCTGTGCGGCGCACACCGGTGTAAAACTCGGCCAGAGGCAGCACACGCTCGCCGCGCGGCGACCTGAGGACAATGCTGGCCGCCAGGATCAGCAAAGGGGGAATTGTATCATTGGCCGGGGAAGCAGTGATCAAGTTGCCGGCCAGGGTGCCGCGGTTGCGGATCTGCGGCGCGCCGACCTCCCAACAGGCCTGCACCAGCGGCAAAGCCCGCCGGCGCAGCAGATCAGACGCCACCACCTGGTTGTGCGTCACCAAAGGGCCTATGTGGATCACCCCATTGTCATCCAAAACGATCTGATCCAGCCCCGGCACGCGAGTAATATCAATCAAAGCCTCGATATTGTGGTCGGAGCGGCGTTGAAGATCGAGCAGCAGATCGGTCGCCCCGGCCACAATACGGGCGCGGCCAGACGGCCGGCCGGCCTCAGTTTTGGCGGCTAACAAAGCCAGTGCCTGGTCAAGGGAATTCACATCGTGGTACGTTTGCCACATTCACACCTCCTGAGAAGCTGCCGGGCGTTTTCCTCGACGCCAGGCAATCAATTCTGCGACCACACTGACGGCGATCTCTTCGGGCGTTTCCGCCTGGATTTCGAGACCCAATGGCGATTTTACCCGCTCGATCGCCTGGGGCGCAACCCCTGCCGCAAGAAGATGCTGGCGGGTCAATGTCCAGCGACGCTTCGAGCCGATCACGCCGATATAGGCGGCCGGCGTTTGCAACAGGGCCGGCAAGCCGGCCATATCCACACTGGCGCCGCGCGTGGTCAGAACGAGATAGTGCCAGGGTGTAATCGTTAACTGCGCCGGCAGATTTTGCATGGCGCAAGGATAAAATTCATCCCCGGCGGGAACCATTTCGGCGGTAGCAAAACCAGGGCGATCATCGCTGACCACCACCTGAAAGCCGGCCCATTTGGCCAGGTGCGCCACGGCTTTGCCAACGTGTCCAGCGCCGATCACCACCACAGTCGGCTTGGGCAAGATAGGTTCCACAAAGACCTCCACCTGGCCGCCGCAAACGCCGGGGTCGCCGCGCTGCGGATCGGACATCGAATAAGAAAGCAAGCGCGTCCGGCCATCCTGCAAAGCCAGCAATGCTTCGGCGATCACGCGGTTCTCCACCTCGCCGCCGCCCACCGTCCCCTCAATCCGCCCATCGGGGTAGACGATCATCTTACTGGAGGCGTGCCGGGGAGTAGAACCGTGGGTGCGGACGACCGTACACAAGACGCCAGCCTGGTTGTTGGCTTCTAATTGAGCAAGACTTTGAAAAATCACCTGGCCTCCAGTTAAGGCTCCAACAACCCAAGCACCACGGGCAAGAGCTGCTTTTTGCGCGAGACAACACCCGCCGCCTGGCGCGTTCCGTCAGGCAGACAGGGGTAGGGCAAATCATCCAGCGCCGGCGGGGGATTTACCATCAACAAACGGCTGGTGTTATCCACCACATCCGTTACCATCAACATGGCAAAGTCCAGGCCGCGGCGCGTGCGCAAGGCATCCAAGGCATTCAACAAGGGCGGACGGTGTTCTTCCAGTTGCAAGAGATCGGTCACCTCAGCCTGCGCGACGGCGAATTTCAGACCGCCGGCGTCATAGAGCTTAAGGTCGGTGCTGACAATCTCCTCGGGCGAACGGGTGGCAAGCCCGGAACCGGCGCGCACCACCTGTTGACCATACGAGGCGACAGTCTCACCGGCCAGGGGCCCATTGCGGACAAAGGCCCAACGCCCCAGGCGTTCCGCGGCGCGGCGGTCGCGGGCCGTGGCGGTCGGCGAGGTCAAAATGAGGGTGTCGGATAATAAACCAGCCAGCAGCATACCGGCGATCTGCGGAGGGGCGCTCAAGCCGGCGTCCTCAATGCGCTCAGATACCAGGGTGCTGGTCGAGCCGACAATATCCACCGTGAACTTGATCGGAATGTGGGTGGAATGATTGCCCAGGCGATGATGGTCAAGAATTTCCAGCAGTTCGGCTTCTTCAAGCGCGCCCACCGCCTGGCCCGGCTCATTATGATCCACCAGGATCACGCGCAGGCGCGGCGGGTTGAGAACATCCCGCTGATGCGAAACGCCCAGGTAATGCCCCTTTTCATCCAAAATGAGAAAATCGTTGTGTTCTTCGCGCAAAATGCGGTTGATCACATCGCGGATGCGGGCGCTGGCCTGAAAGGACGGGGCGGCAGTGTCGCAGGCATCGCGACAAGGCAGATCGAGTAGTTCGCCGATCTTCATCTCTTGCCGGCGGGGGTGCGGCCCCACCAGGCGGGCCAAAAAATCGAACAAGCTTGGCCCGGTAATCAAGCCAAAAGGAACACCATCTTCATTAACAATCGGGGCAACTCCCCCTGTGCGGCTGGCCACCGCCCAGGCCTCACGCAGAGGGCTGTCTGGCAAAGTGGTATCCAGGCGATGAGTCACCGCCTGGAAACGCGGTGAGGCGTCGTTCAATAAGAACGGCGGCTCCAGAGCAAGGCGCTTGAGAATCCAGGTTGTTTGTGGATTGGCCGCTCCAGCGCGGGCGGCGACAGCGTTGGCGCCGTCGCGTTCACGCAGCAGCCAGGCATACCCAATGGCTGCGGCAATGGAATCGGTATCTGGATTGACATGACCAATAACGTAGAGGGGATTTTCCATGCGAACTTGTTTGCTTTCTTAAGCAGATGCTCAGCTTTCTTTAATTTTACGACGCAGTTCCTGAGATTTGTTGGTCAGGGTGACTGACTCGCCTGTGCCGCCGCGCCCGCGCGCCAGGCGCGCCGCCTGTTCGTAACACTGCGCCGCTTCCAGGTATGCGCCGGCTTGTTCAAGGTGATCGGCGGCCATTACAATGAAATCGAGATCTGTGTGTTGGCCCAACCAACGCCCAACAGCAAGGTGATAGTGGGCGAGGTATTTTTGCGGGATGAGGCTGTAGGCTACCTCGCGCAGCAGACTGTGCTTGAAGATATATTCCTGTTCATTAGAATAGTGGCTGCTGCTGCG
>CAIQJJ010000097.1 GCA_903872065.1 uncultured Anaerolineales bacterium
GCAAAAGAAAACTCCCCCATCGCAGGGGGAGTTTAATGCTGGTCAAGTGGATAGGGTTTCAAAAGTCTGCCAACCGCACGATCGGGTAATCAACCACTACATCCTTTACTCATAGGCTAACACATCGCGCACGGTCAGGCGCACGGCGCTGCGGGCGGGCAGCAGGCTGGCCAGGGCCGACAACGCCAGCACCACACCCAGCCAGATCAGCAAGCCCTGGACAGAGAACGTATACATCAGGGGAATAGTCATCAGGGCTTTGCCCAGGGCAGTATCGAGCAATTGCGTAATCGGCACAGCCAGCAAGGCGCTGCCCAGCCAACTGATCCCTCCGATCAGCATCCCCTCGACCACCACCATCTGAAAGATGCGGCCATTTTCGGCTCCGATGGAGCGCAGCACGCCGATTTCACGCGTCCGCTCCAGTACGTTCATGCCCATCGTGCCCATCAGCCCCAGCCCACCGACGATGGCGATCAGCACCCCCCATCACCAGCAGCAGCGAGACCAAAATATTGATGGCGGAGCGCTGCTGGGCAATGATTTCACTTCCGGTTTGCAGTGTGGCATCCAGGCCCAGATCAGCCAGGCGGGTTTGCGCCGCGGCCAGCACTTCATCCTGGCGCGCCGGGGAGTGAAGCGACGCATCATCGCCGCCGATGACGAGTTTGAGCTGATTGGCCTGGGATGGGTCGCCGCCGATAGATTTCAACCCGGCGGGGGTAATGTAAACGAACGGGGCCGGGAAATTTCCCGCCATGCGGAAGATGCCGACCACTTTCATGTCCACATCTTTTTCCTGCCAGCGCAGTGTGAGCGTATCGCCTACCTGTACCTCAGGGCGCAGGCCGATGAAATGGTTGGACACCACGATGGCATCGGCTTCGCCGGCTTGCAGCCAACGGCCGGCGGTCAAGACCGGATTGAGCAACTGTGTGTCATCTGGCGGGACGTAGAGCGCTACCAGGTCGCTGGTTACGCCGTCGGGCTTCAGAATATTGGCGTTGAGGGCGTTCCAACTTTCATAGGCGGTCACGCCGGGCAGATCGGCGGCAGCGTCGATCTCGGTAATGGGGTAGTTGTGGGCAAAGGCCACGTTGACATCGCTTTGGAAGTAGGAGAAGGATTGGTCGATCTCCGCATACATCGACTCGCGCACGCTGAGCATAGCAATGAAGATCGCCCCGCCCAGGATCAGCGTGGCCAGGGTCAATACCAGGCGACCCTTGCGGCGGAAGGTGTTGCGCAGGGAAATCAGCATGGGACGCGGTAACCAGGGCAGCGCCTCCAGGATAGCATCGAACCAGCCGGATTTGCCATTCGCTTCCAGGCCATAGTTGGAAATTGCCTGGCGGATGGTGCGCCGCGCCCCACCGATGACCGGGATAAGCGCTCCACAAACCGGGACGAACAGCCCGATGAAGAGCTGGAGCAAAATCGCTTCGAGCGGAACGTTGAACGTTGACGGGTTGGCGTTCAGCATAGTGACCATCCAGCGCGTCATACCATAGGCGGCCAGCGCGGCGAGCGGCATGGCGATCAGCAACGCCAGCGTTCCAAAGGCCAGTACCAACCCCAGGTAAATGCCAGCCACCTGCGCAAAAGTGGCTCCCAGCGCCTTCATCACGCCGATTTGGCGGATTTGCTGCCCCATCAGGGCGGCGATGGTGTTGGTGACGAGGAAGGCGCTCAAAAAGACCACCAGCACGCTCAATGCTCCCATCAGCGCCATCACCGCATCCACAGTAGATTGCGCCGGGTGCTGACCTGGGCGGTTAACATTGACGTTGGCCACCGTGTAACCGTTGGCTTCGACCACTTTGGCCACGCGTTCGGCCATCTGGCGTACGTGAACAGCATCGGTGTGCGAGCCGCTCGTTACCAGGTTGACGAAATTGTTGCGCCGCGAACCGCCGAGTATTTCCATCGTGGCTGGGGTGACGAAGCCGCTGGTACTGGAAGTAAACAGGAAAGGGTTGCCGTTCACATCGTGGACGGCGCCGGCGATGCGCAGGGAGGTCACCTGGCCGTTTTCGAGCGTCAGCGTGACCACATCGCCCACGGTCAGACCCAACCCGGCTGCGCCCTGGCGCTCAAGGTAGAGTTCGCCATCCGCCAGGGCCGGTGACCCGCTTTCCAGCACCAGTTTGTCTACAGCCAGGCTATCCAGCGAGACCAGGCTGTTGAGATTGATGCGATACAGCTTGCCCGTGGCCGGCGCGGCGATCTTGAGCCACAGGTTGTAGCTGGCATCCACACTTTCCACTTCGGGCAGGCGGCGCAGTTGATCGAGCAGGCTGTCGTCGAACTCCTGACCGTACAGGCGGGCGGTGTGCGGATTGGCGGAGGAGTAGTCGGCGTTCATGTCACGGCGGACAAGAACCATCGTTGTCACCAGAACCCCCACGGCGAAGACGCCCACGGCAATCGAAAGCGCCACCAAAAACGAACGGGCCTTGTTGCCCGATAAATCAGCGAGAATCTTTTTGAAGGTTGCGGGCATGGGAAGTAACCTTTCTTTTTCAACCATAAAGAACACGAATGACGCCAAGTACGTTCTTAAAAACCTTTGGGGGCTTTGTGTCTTTTATGGTTAATGTTTTTTAGTTGTTCAAAGCACGGTTGTGCTCCAGGCGGGCGGCTACCACGCTTTGCATGGCCTCACGGAAGGTAGCAGACTCTCTCAGCAGGCTATCGAAGGTTGGGCGGTCGAGGGCCAATGCACTCAGCGGGGCTTCGGGCAAGGCACGCACGTTGGCCACGGTGCGGCTGCTGTTGAGCAGGGAAATTTCGCCGAAATACTGACCGGCGGCTATATGGTCGGCCACTACGTCTATGCCGTTGGGGCGCTTGAGCGTGACTTCAGCCAGCCCTTCGGTGACGATGTAGAAGCCAGCGCCGGGTTCGCCCTGGCGGATGATGGTTTCACCGGCGGCAAAGTGTACCGGCTTCGCCTTGCGACTCACTTCCAGCATCAATGCCGGCGAAAGCGAAGGCAGCGCCTTGACCACATACTCGTTGACCACTTCGCCGTCGGCGATGATCACGGTGCGCTTCACGCGCTGCGCCAGGCTGCTGTCATGGGTTACCATGACCACGGTTTTCCCCTCTGTGGTAAGACGCTCAAAGAGCTTGAAAACCGTATCGGCGGTTTTGGAATCGAGATTGCCGGTCGGTTCGTCGGCGATGATCACGGGTGGGTCGTTGGCCAGGGCGCGCGCAATCGCCACCCGCTGCTGCTGTCCGCCGGAAAGCGCCGAGGGCAGCTTGTGAGCGTGTTCGGCCATCTCCACCAGTTCGAGCAATTGCAGCGCCCGCTGGCGGCGTTGGCGCGCTGGGAAGGTGTTGCAGAAATCCATCGGCAGACGCACGTTATCCAGCACCGAGAGATTCGGCAGCAGTTGGAAGAATTGGAAGACGATGCCCAGGTTGCGTCCGCGCCAGCGCGCCATTTGGTTTTCATCCAGTTTGTGGATGGGGGTGGCTCCGACCATGACTTCGCCCGAAGAGGGCCGGTCAATGCCGGTGATCATGTTGATCAGGGTGGA
>CAIQJJ010000098.1 GCA_903872065.1 uncultured Anaerolineales bacterium
CCTGGCATGAATGCCCAGGGCTAAGACAGCGCCGGATGGAATCCGGCTGGCTGGAAGCGTGTTCTACCCCGCGCACACCCCGCCTTATATCTCCGTCCGCGCGCATGACAAAACCATCATCGTAACCATCGGGATCATCGTAGGGGCGCAGGGAGGAATCCTCGAGGCGCGTGTTTTCCCAATGAACCCTGCGCCCTGCCGCGGCGGAATCAAGCGCGCGGCGGGAAGGGCGCAGGGGGATCGGAAAAAAGGCGCGCATTGGAGATTCACTTGAGTTTAGAGTCCAACCGTGAACGTGAACCTAACGTTTCACGGTGAAACGCACCTTAACAAACTATTCAGTTAGTTCCAAACGTGCTCAAACGCACGATTGGGCGGCTACCGCAGCCTTTTTTGTGGCTTTTTGGCCTTTGCGCACTACTTCATAGCGTTTTCGCGGGGCAGGATGATAACCCTTAGGGCGCCCTCGACCTTTTCCAGCGGGTCTGGGTGCGGAAGCTGGTGTGCCCAACTTCACTAAAAATCGCCCTGCGGCCCGTTGCACCTGTCCAGGGGTCAACCAAGCCTGCGGTTTGTTCTTGCGAGGATACCAGGCTGGACATAGGTCTTCTACATCCTGACCCATCAGCAGAAGTTGCCACCAATAGGCCAATGCACACAGCCACATCCAGCGCTGGATGGCCTCATTATTTTCTGAAGTTAGTGAACGGTCGAACATATCGCAGGATACGCTGCGCTACTATGAGCGGATTGGCCTGCTCCCATCAGTTCATCGAAGCGAAAGCGGGATTCGTGATTACACCGATCTGGATGTCCGGCGGGTCGGGTTTATCAAGTGCATGCGCAGCGCCGGTCTTTCGATCGAGGTGCTGATCGAGTATATGGGATTGGTTCAGCAAGGCGACCAGACGGTTGAAGGCCGTAAGGAAATCTTGCTGGAACAGCGCGACCTGCTGGAGGCGCGGCTATCTGACCGGTAAGGTGGATGAGAACACCACTTACGACAGCGCCGATATCCGCAGCCGCAATCCGCGCTTTACCCAGGAAGCGATTAAGGCCAACCGGGTGGTGATTGATCTGTTGGAAAAGATCGGCAGTCAGAAAGGCGCGACCCCGGCCCAGATCGCTCTGGCCTGGCTGCTGGCGCAAAAGCCCTGGCTCGCGCCCATCCCCGGCTCGCGCAAACTTGAACGGCTGGATGAAAACCTCGGAGCGGTGAACATTGAATTGACCGCCGGCGACTTGGGTCAAATCAACCAGGCGATGTCCCAGATCGCGGTGATTGGCGACCGCTATTAGCGGCCTTTAAAGAGAACTTCAAGTCGTATCGTCGCCTTGTCGCCCACATCAAGCTTTTCCGCTTTTTGGACGCTCATTTTGACCGGAACAAGGTAGCGCCCATCCTTTGGAAACAAGGACGTTTTCCATTCCGTTTTGCCGATCTGGGCGTGGACCGGAATGACTCCCCAACCATAAGTGACCAGGGCAGAGATCGCCTTCAAATCGCGACTCTGCTCTTCTGGAACGGCCGCGAAAAGAAAGGGAGCCGGCCCACGCCAATAAAAAATTTCACCTTCGAACTCAATGATCATTGTGTCACAACATTCTGGAGAAAAATCATAAATATTGAGACGTTTATCTTGCTTCGTTCCACATTCTTTGAATAATCCCCTCGCCAGGTGAGTGGATCGTAAGATTGTACACATCCGGCATGGTTAGCGATTTCCAAAACGCAAAATCAATGCATGGATCAAAAGCTTGCAGGATCAACGCCATCAAATTTCCATGCGTGGATAGTACAAACGCTTCATCCGGACTCTCCGCCTGCAGCCGCTTCACGAGGGCCAATCCACGCCTTTGAGCCTCAACGCTCGATTCGCCTCCGGGGTGCGCAAAGGATGGATTTTGCCAGGTTGCTTGCACTGCGCCAAAGAAATCTTCGAACACCGCATCGCCCAGTTTTCTTTCGCCCAAGTCTGCCTCGATCTTGATCGAGATGCCCATCCGCTCAGCCAAGGGTGAGATTGTCTGATACGCGCGCCGTTCTGGACTGGAGTAGATTGCGCGGATAGGGTAATTTTGCAGCAGGTCTGCAACTCGCTGGGCGTCCCTGCTACCTTGCGCCGAAAGCGGACGATTTTCGTCCGGCGTCCATTGGGCATGCGCGTGGCGCACAAGATAAATATGGTTCTTCATGGTACACGGCACTCAAAGCATTGAAAGATGATTCAACACGGCGGAGATGTCCATTTCATGGCGCTTCCCGTCGCTAATTACCAAAGAAACGTTTGAAGCTGCGCCCATCGTGGCGTAAATGGCTTCAAGTTCTTCAAACGCCGGCAATACGCTCTCGTTATATGAAGCCGAATAATTCTCCGGCCCCGGGACATCCAATGCACCATAGTGCAAAACCAAAGGACGCGGCGCACTCAGCCCAGCAATGTCCGCGCGATCCATCCATTCTAAAATATTTGGAATACAATGGGCCGGGGCATTATAACAGCGCTCGAAAATTGGGGCGAAAGAGCCAAACGTCCCACTGGCAAAGACACTTCGCACATGAGCGCTTAACGCAGAATAGATCAAGGCGAGATCGCCGCCATAAGAAATTCCTACCACATCAATCGGCTGAAAGCCGCAGGCTTCCATCAGCCATCCTTCCCATCGTAATAAATCTTCCACCGTGTCGCCGATCAAAGTGTGGCCTTTTTGAAAACCGTCCGTTACCAATGAATAGGCCATGTGTTCACCCCACCGCCAATAGTCGAGGCGATGCCCCTCCAGATGCAGCGCCAAATCTTTCAACGCGCCAAACCCCCGCAGCTCTGGACATAGAACACGATAGCCTTGAAAAGCCAATTCGAGCGCAAACTGATGGTGATAATCCTCCCAGGCTCCCAGGCAGCATTCCACTTCACCATGCCCGTGAAGAGCCATCACCGTTCCCTTTGGCGCTCTATCTGAAGGGATTAACCAGTAAGCGGGGATATGTAAGTTGGCATTAACTTCCATGACCAAAGCCTGGATCGAGACATTTTCCATTTGTTTCTGGCGGAGCATGCGTAGCAATACAGGGGAAGGCGCTTGAAAACCAATCATCTTAGCCAGTTTGGCGCGGCAGTGCAGTTGCCAGGTTTTGACGTCGCGCTTCTGATTGTGAAAACTCAGTTTGCGCTTCCTCACTGGATAAGAAAAACGCAAAGATAATTCCGCGGGAGAGACCCAAAAATCTGAGGGGATAGACATGCGGTTACCTTTTAAATTAAAGTGAGAAAACCTTCCAACGGAAGTATCCCATTCACAAACTTCCGGTTGTGACGGTGCCGGCGCGAGCGTAATTCACAACAATCACGCCAATCGGGGTGACGATGCTTTCCGTCACCTTGAACGCCATCGGGAGCGCGCCATCGCCAAATAACCGCTTGCCAACGCCCAATGTGATCGGATAGATCATCAGCCAGAACGCATCCACCAAATCATGCTTGAGCAGCGTCTGGATGAGATTGCCGCTGCCCCAAACGTTCAAATCTGGCCCTGGCTGCTGCTTGATTTGGGCGACTTTTTCGGCGATGTCTCCGTTTAAAAACACAGACGGCTGCCATTCGCTAGATTTCAGGGTATTCGAGGCGACGTACTTGGTCGCCGCGTTGACGCCAGGCCATGCGTCTGAATGGTAAGGCCAGTATGGCGCCCAAATTTCAAAAGTTTTGCGCCCCAGCAGCAGATCGAACGGCAGGTTCATCTGCTTTCTCAGGGCCGCGCCAAGCATCGCGTCAGAATAGGGCGCAATCCACCCGCCATAGGCGAAGCCGCCGCTGGGATCTTCGTCTGGCCCGCCTGGGGCCTGGATAACGCCATCAAGGGAAACATGTTCAAGCACAATCAATTTTCTCATCGCTAAGTTCCTCCAACATCTGGGTTATGATATTCTTCCTGGTAACAGCAATCAAATGGGTTCCCATGTCCAGGGCGCCTTCTTCGGCGCTGGCTTCCAACTCCATCCGCAGCAGTTCCCTCCACTTCACTTTATCCTGCCGGACTTGCTGGAGCAGCTCATTCCACCCAAGCGACAGACAGCATGAAGCCGACAGCGCCAGGATGCTCAACCCGCGGTCGCCGAATTGGTCGAAATGTTGGGTGATGCGTTCTGCATCGTAATTGGTTGAGGAAGTGACAAGAGGTGATTGTGACATTGGACTACAGCGCTCATATTTACTCTAACTTGCGATGGATCGCCTTTACGCTGGATTTCGAGGCATCTGCCGCCATTTTCTCTAACGCCGGGCGAATGTGCGTTTTGTAGTAGTCCATCGCCGCATCTTCGGTCGGGAACACCTCCGGCGCTCGCCATTCTTCATCCGGCTGGCCGGCGCCAAGTACATTGTCCCAGGTGTGGACAATGGCGACAAATCCATTGACGGCTGGATCATAACGCACGCCGCCGCGCATCCGCAATCCTGGACGAAGACCCGCCAGGCTGGAGGGTTTATGGGGTTTTCTGGTTCTATTGCTCATACGGTTGTTTGCTCAGAAGAAATATACCTGATGACAGAATGGTTGCTGGCTCATTGTTGATTAATTGTCATCACCGATCCATTGGTCAAAGCCATCTTCAAGCATGTGATAACGGCCATGGGCCCAATCGTAGAAGTTCTGCCAGCTACGGATTGCCCGCTCACATTCAATGTTGATCACAACGCCCGCTTCTACCGCGCGGCGTATCTCGCGCAGTTCTTCCACCAGGATCCCCCAGCTATTTGGCCGCCCGTCAGGCCCTCGTTCTTCATACAGCCCATCCAGTTCACGAAGCCTTTCGCTGGAAAGCAGGTAATCCTGCCTGGGGATTTGAATCTCAATGCCGCTTTTCTCGACGGCCAGTTCAAAATTCTGCTGGTTTTCAAGCATTTTCGTGATGAATGCTTCCTCAAAACCAAACCAGGGTGTTGACCAGCCTTGTTGTTTTGCCCAGCTTCGTAATGCTTTCTCATCAGGCCACTTGATTTGCATTTTGCCTTGCCGGTGCGCCTCCTGAGCAAAGCCTTGATCTTCCGGTGTAGCTGTTCTTAGCGCCCATGCGGGTATATTTTTGTTCATAAGGTCATTTCAACTTTTTGGTACAACGATCTCAACGTTAAGTTACATAAAAACCCGCTGTTGTAAGCGGGTTTTTATGTAACTTAGAAAAGGCGGGGAGGGCGGGATTCGAACCCGCGGCAGAGGTTTAATGCCCCTGCACTCACTTAGCAGGCGAGCCCAATCGGCCTCTCTGGCACCTCCCCTTGCAAAACAGGGCTTATCGTTCCAAAAGCGAAGCAATTATATCATGTGCAGCGTGTGAACGCAATAGATTTTGGCAGATATCAGCGATTCCAAATCTGAACTGCCGCACGTTTGCTGAGGTTTGGCCCTGGCGTAATACCAGCAATTCCCATTTTTTTGTCCGAAATCAGTTTACCACTTAAGCTTTAGTTGGTAAAATATTTAGAAACTAAAACAAACGCAAACCCCCAACCCCATGCAACCAATCACACCCCTCGACCTGATTCAGGACATCGTCAAACTCGCCAAACGCTTCCCGCACCTGCGCCCCTCCCCCGGCGTAGTGGACAGCCTGACCCACAGCGAGTACGAACTGCTCCTGCTGCTCGGCATCAACCTGTCCGCCGAAAAACCGGCCATCTCCGTCTCCGAAATCAGCGCCATGCTCCAAATCACCCCCGCCGGCGTGACGCACCTCGTCACCCCGCTCGAAACCAAAGGCTACCTGCAACGCAAACCCTCCCCCGCCGACCGCCGCGTCGTGTTGGTAGCCCTCACCGAGTACGGGCAGCAGACCGCCGGCATCCTGCAGGCCGACATGCAAAAACACCTCGCCGGCCTCATCAATCACCTTGGCGAACAAGACAGCCAGAACCTCTTCCGCCTGCTCTACCGCGCCATCGAATACTTCTCCACCCAACAGGCAAAAGAAGAATGAGCCATCCCATCATCCAAATGCAGGGAGTTACCAAGACCTACCCGGCCGGCGCACAAACCTTCACGGCGCTTAACAACGTCACCCTCGACATCCGCCAGGGCGAATTCCTCGGCATCACCGGCAAATCGGGCGCAGGCAAAACCACCCTGCTCAACATGATTTCCGGCGTCAGCGAACTCAGCGCGGGCGAAATCCTGTTCCATTGGGGCAACGAAAGCGGCGCACAGAACAAATCCGTCGTTGCCGTCCATCACCTGAACGAAGACCGCCTCGCCCAATGGCGCGGCGAACACCTCGGCATCATCTATCAATCCTTCGAGCTCATGCCCACCCTCAGCCTGCTCGAAAACGTCATGCTCCCGCCCGATTTCCTCGGCGCGTACCACCCCATCACCACCAAAAAACGCGCCCTCGAACTGCTGGACATGGTCGAGCTCGCCCAGCACGCCCATAAAATCCCGGCGCACATCTCCGGCGGGCAAAAACAGCGCGTCGCCATCGCGCGCGCCCTCGTCAACGACCCGCACCTGCTGCTCGCCGACGAACCCACCGGCAATCTCGACACCGTCACCGCCGAAACCATCCTGAAAATCTTCGAAAAACTGGTCGAGCAGGGAAAAACCATCCTGATGGTCACACACGATGCCAGCTTCGCGCCGCGTTTCACCCGCCGCCTGCAAATTGTGGATGGATTGGTCAGCGCCCTGGATGAAACCGTTACCGAGGCCGCGCGCCGCCCGGAGGTGATTACCGTCAAATCCCCCGCCCCGCCAACGGCCACCGCCAACGGCGGAGAAGCCCCCGCCCCGGCCATCATCCTGCGCAACGTGGAAAAAATTTACGAAAACGCGGCCGGCAAATTCCACGCGCTCAAGCACATCAACCTGCAACTCAACTACGGACAGTTCATCTCCATTGTCGGCAAATCCGGCTGCGGCAAATCCACCCTGCTGAACATGGTGACCGGCATTGACCACCCCACCGCCGGCGAAGTCATCATCAGCGGCGAACACATCTATCACATGAGCGAAAGCGACCGCGCCCTGTGGCGCGGCAAAAACATGGGCGTGGTCTTCCAGTTCTTCCAACTCATCCCCACCCTCAGCCTGCTCGAAAACACCATGCTGCCCATGGATTACTGCAACCTGTACCCCTTTAAAGAACGCCCCGCCCGCGCCCTGGAACTGCTCAAGATGGTCGGTCTCGAAGAACAGGCCGAGAAACTGCCCGCCGCCGTCTCCAGTGGACAGCAGCAATGCGCCGCCATTGCCCGCGCCCTTGCCACCGACCCGTCCATTATCCTGGCCGACGAGCCGACCGGCAATCTTGACAGCCGCTCGGCGGAAACGGTTTTGAAGCTGTTTGAAGACCTGGCATGCCAGGGCAAGACCATTCTCATCGTCACACACGACCCGTCCATCACCGAGCGCACCGACCAGACGATTATTCTCTCGGACGGCGAAATCATTGACCCGATAGTGGCGCGCGCCCTGCCTTACCTGAGTCACCCGCAAATGCTCACAGCGACGAAAACTGCCGAAAAACGGAAGGCGGCTCCGGGGCAAGTAATCCTTAAACTGGGGGAGGCGGTCGAATATTTCTTCATCGTCACCAACGGCGAAGTGAATGTCGTCATGGAAGATAAATTCCACTGCGAAGTGGCGCTGGCCCGCCTGGGGCCGGGACAGTTCTTTGGCGAAGTGGAGTTGATGCAGGAAGGGCACGCGGTGGCGCACGTCCACGCGGCCGAGGATGGCGCGGAGTTGGCGCTCATCCCCAAATCGCTGTTTTATGAGTTGATTGACGGTTCGCCGCTCACCCGCCGCCACATGGAGGAGACCGCCACGACCCGCCTGAACGAAAACCGTAGAAGGAAGACTGACCAATGAGCACCGACACCCGCCCCAATGTCCTTTCGCCGCGCTGGAGCAAGGTCTTTACCGACCTGTGGGAAGACAAGACTCGCACCTGGCTGGTAGTGGCTTCGATTGCCGCCGGTGTGTTTGCGGTGGGCATGATTATCAGTGCGTATCTCATCCTGAGCGAGGACGTGGATCGCAGTTATGCTTCCGTCAACCCGCCCAGCATTCAGTTGTGGACAGACCCCTTCGACCGCGAACTGCTCCGCTCGGTTGCCAATACCCCGGGCGTGACCGGCGTGGAGGGGCGCTTTGTCAGCACGATTCGCGGGCGGCGCGGCGGCGAGGACTGGATGACGCTGACGCTGGTGGGCCTGGAGAGTTTTGAGAGCGGAATCAACCGGCGCACGGCAGTGGAGGGCGCGGCGACAGTCGGCCGGGACGAGGCTGTTGTCAGCCAGGATGTGATGCACATCAGCGGCCTGCGCGCCGGGGATGTCATCGAAGTGGAACTGTCCGATGGCTCGCGCCACACCCTGCGGCTGGCCGGCCTGGTGGCAGACCAGACCACATCCAAGCCCGATCCGGCGGCGAGCAACCTGTTGTTTGTTTCAAAGGAAACATTGCTCTCCTTCGGGATGGATGGCTCATTTAACCAGTTGTACCTGACCGTGGAAAACGGCGGCGACAGCGAGTTTATCGCCCGCGTCGCGGCCAGCCTGGAAGACAAGGTGGAGAAAAGCGGTCGGACGGCGTACCGCACCGAACAGCGTCTTTCCACTGCCCACCCCATGACTAGCATCACGCTGGCAATCATCGGCATGTTGGCCGCGCTGGGCGGGCTGATTACCGTTTTGAGCAGTTCGCTCATCATCAACACGCTCAACGCCCTGCTGGCCCAACAACTGCGCCAGATTGGCGTCATGAAACTGGTGGGTGCGCGCACCAATCAGATTATGGGAATGTACCTGCTGCTGATTGTCTCCTACGGGGTGATTGCCCTGGCGCTGGCAATCCCGCTCGGGGGCGCGGCCGGCTACGGGTTGTCGTGGTTCATGGCGTACATGCTCGGCGCGCAGATTTCCGGATTCCGCTTCGTTCCCATCGCCATCCTGGCCCAGGCGCTGCTGGCCCTGCTCATCCCGCTGGGGGCGGGCTTTTTCCCGGTCAATAACGGCGTGCGCACCAGCGTGCAGGAAGCCATCAGCAACTATCGCCCCGGCGGACAGCCCGCGCGCCAGAGTTTGTTCAACGCCGTCTGGCTGGAGGGAATTTCGCGCCCCATCCTGCTCTCGTTCCGCAACACCTTCCGCAAACGCAGCCGCCTGCTGCTGACCATTTTCACGCTCACCATGGCGGGCGGCGTCTTCATTGCGGTCTTCAACGTGCGCGACTCGCTCAACAGCGTGGTGGAGAGCCTGCTCCAGCACTATCTCAGCGATGTGAGCATAGACTTCACCCAGCCCTACCGCGTCGAAAAAATCCGCCAGACGCTGTTGGAAGTGCCCGGCGTGCAAGGCGTGGAAGGCTGGACCGCCGTCGCGGCCGAAATCTGGGACGAAAACGACCAGTTCGCCAGCCGACTGTCCATTGTTGCCCCGCCCAACGACACGCGCCTGCTCAACCTGCAACTGGCCGCCGGCCGCTGGCTGCTGCCCGGCGAGGAAAACGCCATCGTCGTGGCCGACACCCTTTACCTGCTCTACCCCGACCTGAAACCGGGCGACCAACTCACCATCAAACTGCCCGGGCGCGGCAAACAGACCTGGACCGTGGTGGGCATCTTCCCCTTCATTTCGCTCTTTGGCGATCCCCTGGCCTACGCCAACTACGAATTCATTGCAGAGCAAACCAGCCTGCCCAACCGCGCCAGCACCTACCGCATCATCACGCAAGACCACGACCCCCAATCCACCGCCCAACTGCGCCAGCGCATTGACGACTACCTGACCGAAAGTAACTTCGCCGTCCAAACTGTCGAATCGGGCGCAAGCCTGCGCGGCAAAGCCACCATCGCCATCGGCGTGGTCATCGTCTTCCTGTTGCTCATGGCCATCCTGACCGCCTTCGTCGGCAGCATGGGTCTGACCGGCGCAATGAGCATCAACGTACTCGAACGCACCCGTGAAATCGGCGTCATGCGCACCATCGGCGCGGTGGACAGGGTCATCATGCAATCCGTCATCATCGAAGGCATGGTCATCGGCCTCATCACATGGGCGCTCGCCATCGGCGTCTCCTTCCCTATCGGCAGCCTGCTCCTGACCATCCTCGGCAAATCGCTGCTTGGCACGCCCATGCGGCTCGCCTTCACCCCGCTCGGCATCCTGCTCTGGCTGGGCGTGGTCATCATTCTGTCCGTCGTCGCCAGCATCATCCCCGCCCGCAACGCCGCCCGGCTCACCATCAACGAAGTCCTGGCCTACGAATAACATAAATTGAAACGCCAGATCTCGACGGATGGGCTTACTCAGCATCCGCCGGATATGGCCAGGAGATTACCATCAAGCCGTGAAGATGTAGGCGGGCTAATCCGAAGAACAAGCATGGATCTCGATAACCCGGTGGTGAAACTTTGTATTGAAGGTACGCAGGCCGAATTTCAAGGTATGACTGCCAAAGCCCGTTCTTTGTATCAAAAGGCGTGGGAAGCGGCGCGAAGCGACTATGAGGCTTGCATCGCAGCCCATTATTTGGCGCGCTATCCAGAGAGCCCTCAAGAAAGACTTTATTGGAATCAAGTTGCGCTGGATAAGGCGCGAGCAGTTACAGATGGCAGTGTCCAGGAATTTTACCCATCGCTTTTCTTGAATATGGGGAAATCGTATGAATTGCTTGGCGATTTTGACGAGGCGAAACGCTATTATGACCTGGCTGCTGATTTAGGCGTTATTCATCAAGGCGACTAGAGCCGCACTTCTCAACCCTCAAGCAAAATGGCGGGTCTTCCCAAAATATTGTTTTGAAGCGTTAAGTTCTGCTTGCGTTCAGCAATTCCAAATCTGGAGGCAGATCGCTGAGAACGCTGAGTCTTTTCTCTGCGTTCTGCCTTCTGCCTTCTACGCCCCAATTTTAAGTTCAGATTTGGAATCGCTGGCTTGCGTTGGTTTACATTTTCTAATAATTATGCTATTATGTAAACTGAAGAAATGAAAGGAACCTGTGATGAGTATTGGAGAGCGCATTAAACAGGCGCGGAAGTTGAACCAGTTGAGCTTGAGAGACCTGGCCGATCGGGTGCAAGTCAGCCCGATGGCTATCTCGAAATATGAGCGCGACCAGGATATTCCAGGCTCGGGCGTTTTGCTGCGTCTATCAGAAGCCTTAAATGTCCCCGTTGATTTCTTCTTCCGTCCTGCAGCGCCTGAAGTCCATCTCCAGGCATACCGCAAGCACGCCTCGTTGGGCGTCAAAGAACAAGAAGCCATCCAGGCGCACATTCAGGAGTGGCTTGAACGCTACCTGGAAGTTGAAGCCTTCTTTGGCGGCGACCCTGTGGTTGAACTGCCTCGTTACGAAGTCGGATCAATGGATGATATCGAAGCGGCTGCCGAACGGCTGCGATACTCTTGGAAATTGGGGCTTGATCCTATCGAGAACCTGACCCAATTACTAGAGGATCAAGGCATCAAGGTGGGAATGGTTGACGGCTTTGATCATTTTGACGCCTGCACTTTTCTGGCCGGTCAGACGCCAGTCATTGTGACCAAGGCAAACTTACCGGGAGATCGCCAGCGTTTCAACCTGGGGCATGAACTTGGTCATCTGATCCTTGAAGCAGCCGGAGACCTGGATGCTGAAAAAGTCTCGCATCGTTTTGTCGGCGCTTTCCTGGCTTCTGCTCAAGCAGTGCGGTTTGAACTAGGGCAAAAGCGCACTGCTTTAGACATGAACGAACTATATATGCTCAAGCAAAAATATGGTTTGAGCATGCAGGCCTGGATATTTCGCTCCAGGGATTTGGAGATCATTTCTCCTCAAGCAGCGGAGCGTCTCTTCCAGCATTTCCGAGCCAATAACTGGCGACGCCAGGAACCTGGAAAACCCTATCCTTCTGAAAACCCGCTGCGAATGGAGCAGCTAATTTACCGGGCTTTGGTGGAGGATCTGATTTCTCGTTCGAAAGCTCAGGAATTGCTGGGCAAGCCGTTACAGCAGCGTTGGGTGGAAGAGGCATTGCAGAATGGCGTCGCTGTCAGCGCTGGTTACTGATACCAATATTTGGATTGACCTGGAAAATGGCGGCATTCTGGCAAAGGTGTTCGATCTACCTTACCAATTCTTGACGCCTGACTTTGCCAAGCGCGAACTTATCCGGCCCAAATGGCAAACGTTGCAGGCTTTGGGGTTGCAAGCGCAAGAATTGGAGCCAGCGCTCATTCAGGAACTGATGACTTTGCGAGCAGCGAACCGGGCATTATCGGCGACCGACCTGGCATCTTTTCTACTTGCCAGGTCTTTAAAAGCGACATTATTGACAGGCGATTGGCGTTTGGGTGATTTGGCAGCGAGAAATGGCGTTCGCGTGCATGGAGTCTTGTGGCTTTTGGATGATATGGTTCGTCTTCAGACCATTGCAGCGGAACATGCGGCGACTGCTCTCAGTCAAATGTTAAATCAAGGAGCCAGGTTGCCACAAGATGAGTGCCGAAAAAGGTTGACTGCCTGGTCGAAATGAGTTCAGCAGGGGAACCCCGTCAAGGTGCCTACAATATAATGTATCAAAGACTTTGTATCGAAGCAGATTTAGAATCATCTACAAGCGTATAGTAATTTGTTCGCCAAACTGCTACTAACATCGCGTGCACAAGGAAAGTTTCTAGAAAAATAATATTGCAATAGTTATTGAGAAAGCGCTGCGGCGCAGGGAGCATCTGGACGAGACCTGTAGGGTTTTCTTCAACCCTACAGGTCTTATTCATGGCGAAAGCTTGTTCTGCGAAATGCGCTTTTAATGAAGGAGAGCCATTGTCACAGCCCAGCCACGGCCGGGATGATTTCTTTGGCGAAGGTTTCGAGCGGGGTAATTGTGTAAACGTCGGGCATATTGAAGATGGCGTGTGTGAAGCCCATCCGCGAGAACTCTTTGATCCGTCCGATGGTACCTTCGACGGTGTCTTTGCCAGAGAGATGCACTGTGGAAAGGGACGTTTTTTCGACCGTGTTGTAGTCTCGCCCCAGGGCCTGGCAGTGTTCTTTGAGGGTATCGAGCGCTTTTTGCATGCCTTCCGTCCCTTCCCAATCCCCAATGTTGCAGGCGTCGGCGTATTGGGCGACCATGCGCAGGGTCTTCTTCGGCCCTGTGCCGCCAATCATGATCCGCGGATGCGGGTTTGAAAGCGGGCGGGGGTTGTTGGTAATTGCCGGGGCGGAAAAATGCTTGCCCTGGAAGGCGGTTTCATCGCTGGCCCAGAGCGCCTTGGCCAGTTTCAAGTTGTCCTCCAGCCATTCAAAGCGTTCGGCGGTTGAAGGGTAGGGGATGCCGTAGCCTTTGGCTTCTTCCTCGTACCATGCCGCGCCGATGCCGAAATAGGCGCGCCCGCCGGAGAGGATGTCGAGGGTGTTGACCATTTTCATCAGGACAGAGGGATGGCGGTAAATGACGCCCGCGACCAGGACGCCAAGATAGGCTTTTTCGGTTAAGCCGGCCAGGTAGCCGAGGGTGGTGTAGGCTTCCATCATGGGGTCGGTGTAGGCTTCTCCGAACAAGCCCTTGATTTGGTAGTAATGATCCATCACCCACAGGCTGTAAAAACCTGCTTTTTCGGCGGCGGCGACAATTTCTTTTAGCACGGGCCGGATGGCGCTCGCGCCGCCGGGGTATTTAAATGAGGGGATTTGTAGTCCAATGTTCATTGTTTGTCTCCTGTTTGACTGTATAGGTTTGTCTCTGGAGCGTAGTATAACATTGGGTGTTCACTCCAAGTCAAGAGAATGGGTAAAATTGCGCTTTGGCCGCGCCAGGATAGGGGGTAGAATCAGGGAATTGAAATCTTGTTTTCCCTCAAAAGGATTCCGCATGAACCAATCCATTGTCCACATTGCTCTCGTGGTGCGAGACTACGACGAGGCGATCGAGTTTTTCTGTCGCAAGCTGCATTTCACCCTGGTGGAGGATACCTATCAGCCGGAACAAGATAAGCGCTGGGTGCTGGTCGCCCCGCCCGGATCCAGCGGCGTTCACCTGCTCCTGGCGCGGGCCTCTACCCCGGAGCAGGTGAACTGCATTGGCAATCAAACGGGAGGGCGGGTTTTCCTGTTTTTGCGCACCGATGATTTCTGGCGCGATTACAATGAGATGCTCGCCGCCGGCGTCCGGTTTGTGCGCCCTCCCAAAGACGCTGAGTATGGTACGGTGGCGGTTTTTGAGGATTTGTATGGCAACCGCTGGGATTTGATCGGCCCAAACCCGTCCACGGTGTGAAACGCGCGACTGCCGGCGGGTCAGAAGGTACATTTGAAACTGCCGGCGGAGATTCCACCGCTGAGATCGCAGAGAAAACTCAGCGGACTCGGCGCTCTCTGCGGTGTGATTTTCCTCTATAAAAGCGCCGGCATCAGCCCTGCATCGTGACTGTTTTGGATTCGGAGATTGGATTGCATAGAACAAATATTTGGTTTATAATAGGATAAATATAGTCAAATTTATCTAAATTGCGCCATCCAATCATGCACAGCCGTTCATTTAGAAAGGACAACGAACATGCAGACCAAACTGAATCCCTATCTCACCTTCAAAGACACCGCTCGCCAGGCGATGGAATTTTATCAATCCGTTTATCAGAAACTCTCCAGCCGCGGGACAGCTACCAGGCCGCTCGAAAAAGCGTCGTGGGGCGATAGCTTTGGTATGCGCACTGACCCCTTTGGCGTGAGCTGGCTGGTGAATATTTCGGCCAGGTAAACCGTGGAAAAGACGCCATGCAAAAGATTATTCCCTATTTATGGTTCGATACCCAGGCCGAAGAAGCGGTCAACTTCTATGTCAGCCTGTTCAAAAATTCGCGCATCCTGGAGATCACGCGTTACGGCGAGAATATGCCCCTGCCGGCCGGGACAGTGCTGACGGTCTCTTTTGAACTGGACGGCCAGCAGTTCGTCGCCCTCAATGGCGGCCCAGAGTTTAAGTTCAGCGAGGCTATTTCGCTCTTCGTCCACTGCGAAACCCAGGCCGAGGTGGATGAATTGTGGGCAAAGTTTACTGCCGGCGGTGAGGAAAGCCAGTGCGGCTGGTTGAAGGATCGCTACGGCCTGTCCTGGCAGATCATCCCAGCCGGCCTGACCGATCTGCTGCACGGCCCTGATCCGGTCAAAGCGAGCCGGGCGGTGCAGTGTATGTTCACCATGAAGAAGATTGACCTGGCGAAGATCCGCGCCGCGTATGAGGGTGAAGGCTATGACGTATGAACAGGGGATGACGCCATCTTGAAGCAGATCGAAGCCGAGATGAAAGCCGCGCCGCGTTATAAGCAGGAAGCAATGAACCAGTGCCTGGTGGAAATTGGTGTTCATGTCGAAGCGCTGCGACAGCGCTGTATTGAGACAAGAAAGGGTTGATGGTTGTGATGAGAAAGATTATTGTGCTATCGTTTATTTCATTGGATGGGGTGATGCAGGCCCCTGGCGGGCCGGATGAGGATACCAGCAGCGGCTTTACCCACGGCGGTTGGACGGTACCATACTTTGATGAATTCCTGGGCGAGGTGATGACCGAACAAATGGGCCGACCATTCGACCTGTTGTTGGGTAGAAAAACATTCGAAATTTTTGCAGCTTATTGGCCCGATCATCCAGAGGAAGGGGCGGGCCTCAACCGGGCAACCAAATATGTCGTTTCGAATACACTTTCAACCCATCCCTGGGATAAATCCGTTTTTCTGGGCGGGGATGTTGTCGAGCAGATCAGGCAGCTCAAACAGCAGGCCGGCCCTGACATCCAGGTGCATGGCAGCGGCGAACTCATCCAGACGCTGCTGAAGCACGATCTGGTGGATGAACTTTGGCTTAAGATATTTCCTGTGACGCTGGGCGCCGGCAGACGCCTGTTTGAGCAAGGAACGATCCCTGCTGCGTTCACATTGGTTGAAGTGAAATCTTCGCCGCTTGGGGTGATCGCTGCCGCTTACAGGCGCGCGGGAGAAGTCAAAACGGGCTCATTTTGAGCAGGTAACTTCCCCCCTCTCCAACGGTGGTTTTCCGTTGGGGAGGGCAGGGTGGGGTTCCGGGGTCAAAGCGCCGCGCACCTGCCCACGCCCTCGCCGGCGACGACGATCACCTGGCTGGCGCGGGCATCTACCACGCCCACCCAGCGCAGGCGCGGGCTTAGGGCGCGCGCCAGGGCGGCGAACGCCCAGCGCGGCAGCCGCCCGCTCAACACTACCGCCTCGCCGGTCTCCAATCCCTCCGGCAGTCTGAAATCCGCCGGCTCAATTACCCCCAACGGCAGACTCAATTCCCACAGCCGCGCCTCGCCTCCGAGCGCCTCACTGCGCCAGCGGCGGACGGTCGCCTCAACCGCCCCGCTGCGCCCTGGGGTTTCGAGCGGCAGGCTCATCCAGCCATAGCGAACGTCAAAGATGGACATTTCGGCTGGCAAGACCGCCGCGCTCAGCGCCGCTGCCAGCAAGACTGGCCCGCGCCCGTACAGCGCCATGCTCTCCCCCGGCGTGAGCAGCGCCAGGGCGCGCGGCAAATCGGACGCATGCCAGTGCAGGTTGTCGCCGCTGGAGGGCAGTTCCAGGCGTTCGCCGGCCTGGCGCTCGGAGAAGATCTTGAACGGCGCAAAGCGGCTGTGATGCTGCTCCAGGCGGTCTTCGTCGTAGCGGCAGATCCCTGCCGTGCGATCGAGCAGCGCCCCAAAAGTCATCCCCACGCGGCGCTGCGCCGGCTCGCGCGCGAGACCCCCGATTCGCCCACATAAAACCGGAAATGCCTGTATAATTTCATCAGTGCTGTTTAAATCCGATTGCAGCGTCGCAATGATCTGCAAGTTCATGTCATGCAGGGCGGACATCCATTGATCTTTTTCCGCCTCATCCCGGTACAAGAGAATACTATGTGTACAGGCTCGCAGAATGTCCATTTGATTGCCCTGTGGACGTCCCCCCACGTCTACCAGAAGCGGCACCAGGCGCTCCTTGATGGCCGCGCAGATGTGCGCCACGAAATTGTTCGAGTAGGCGCGTTTGTGTTCCAGGCGCAGGGCGCGCACCACAGGCGCCTGGCCGCGGTAAAACCAGTCGCCCTCCCCATCCGGCGCGGCGCGCAGCAGGTAGTGGCTGATTTTAAGCTGGCGCAGCTGCTGCGTCAGCAAGTAGCTCAAGACCGACTTGCCGCAGTTGGGCGGGCCGGCCAACAAAATCGCAGGGAATAAATTGATTGCCATTTGACGCATCTTCGCATGAACCTTTCACACACCTCTCAGACGATCCTTGTTGCTACCCTGGGCGGACAGCCTCAGATCATCACTTTTACCCTTGACCTGCTCCTGGCGCACGGGGAGCCGATTGAGCAAGTCATCCTGATTTCACTTGCCGGCAATCCACGCTGCCAGGCCGCCTATCAAAAACTGAGCGCCGAGTTCCTGGGCGACCGCTACCAGGCCTCCGGCCAGATGTACCCCTGTCACCTGCGCAGTGCGCCCGTGCGCAGCGGCCAAACGCTGCTCGCAGAAGCCCGTCAGCCGGACGAGGTGGAAGCGGTGCGCCGGACGGTCTACGATCTGCTCGGCGAGCTCAAGGCGCAGTCTGCCACGATCCACCTTAGCCTGAGCGGTGGGCGGCGCATCATCGCTTTGACCGCCCTGGCGGCCGCCATGCAGCATTTCACGCCCGCCGACCGCATCTGGCATTTGCACACTCCGCCCGATTTCACCGAGCAGGCGCGCGGCGGGGCTGTGCTGCACGCGCCGCCGGAGGCCGGCGTTCATCTGATCCCCGTTCCGTTTGTC
>CAIQJJ010000099.1 GCA_903872065.1 uncultured Anaerolineales bacterium
AGGTTGAAATGCGCCGCCACGTGATCGGGCATGCGCACTGCCAGCGACCCGTCCGCCGCCTGCACCACCTCATGCACTGCCAGGTTGCCGCCCCACTGCCAGGGCTGCGTCTCCTGCTCATTGACCCGCGTCGGGTTCCAGCCGAAGAGAAAGCGGCGCTGCCCGTCGGAGGCGGTCTTGGCGGCGTAGAACGCCCGCCCGTCGAAAGTGTCCACCTTGGGCGTCAGCCAGGGGCCGGCCAGCGAGCGCGCCATGCGGTAGCGCGTCACGCAGGCCTCGCTGAACTCGGAAAAGATCAGGTACCACCAATCGCCCATCTGGAACAAATCCGGGCATTCGTGGGTGAAATACAGGCCGGGGGTGTAGAACGGGGCCTGCACCTCCCAGGTGTGCAGGTCGCGCGACGTACAGAGCGCCGTGCAGCCGCGGCGGCGCGAAGGGCCGTCCTTCAGGCGGCTGGCGGTCAGCATACAAAACTCGCCCTCGACCGCCGGGTTGGCAAAGACGAAGGGATCGCGCCAGTCGTGCGGCTCGAAGCGCTCAAGCGGGGCGAAGAAAGTATCCTGCGGCAGCTTCGTCCAATGATAGAGATCGTCCGACACCGCGTGCATGACCCCCTGCTCAGGGCGGCCTTGTTTGCGCAGGTGCGGGTTGTGGCCGGTGTAAAAGATGTGGAACTGTCCCAGGCCGCGCACCACGCTGCCCGTGAACACGTACAAGTCTTGCTCATCGGGCGTCCCGCGCCCCAGGCATTCGCCGTGATCGGTAAAGTGGACGAAATCGCGCGTCACCAGGTGGCACCAGGGCGTGCCTTCGCCGTGCCCGGCCGGGTCGCGGTAATCTTTCAGATAGAAAAGGTGGTATTCCCCTTGCCAGTAAAAGGGGATGAAATCCGCCGCCCAGCCGTCTTCAGGTTTGTAATTGATGTGCATGCGTACCTCCAGTTTATTTGGGGAAAGAATGATCGTCAGTCGCTCTCACTGTACTCCAATTGAAGCCGCGCGTCAATCCACTGCTGATCGAGAACCAGGCAAGCCATCCTCGAATAGAAACACGAATACTCGAATGAGGGTCTTCGATTCGCCGCGCCTCGCCCATCCGCATAGAGCCGCGACGGAAAGCGGCCTATTCGTGTATTCGAGTCATATTCGAGGACGGCTGATCCGGCGCTGCCCTGGGCTGATCGTTGAAGGGGAAAGGCGCTTCGACAAGCTCAGCGCGCCTGACGATAGGCATCCAGGCATGTTGAGCCTGTCGAAGCATTGTCGAATAGATAGTCGAAGGACTGGTAGCCATCCTCGAATAGAAACACGAATACTCGAATGAGGAACTTCGATTCGTCATGCCTCGTTCACAGGAGATGCGCGGCAATGAGACTGTTCTTATTCGAGTATTCGAGTCCAATTCGAGGACGGCTCTGCTGTACGCACCATCCATTGTGTAGCTATTCATGAGCGGTTCTGCTCAACTCGTCCTTCACCCCTCACACATCTCAGTAACCTCATTTATAATCCCTCCCATCCCCTCCACGAAAGGACCTCCCATGAACCCCAAAGAGATCATCCTCGCCAACATCAATCACCAAGCCCCGCCGCGCCCCGGCCTGACCTTCGACCGCGGGCGCATAGACGATACCCTGGGCGCCTGGCTCACCCCCTACGGCTACCAGCAGCGGCGCTGGATCGAGGGCCGCCGCGAGTATTACGACGATGAGTGGGGCAATCTGTGGGTGCGCATGGTGGACGGCTCGGTCAAGGGCGAAATCTTCAGGCCGGCTGTGGCCGACTGGAAGCAGTTGGACGCCTTGCAGCCTCCCGATTACACCCATCCCGACTGCGCCGCCCAGATGAACGCCTTGTTCAGTCAGCCCGGCGAGAAATTCAAACTGGCCGGCATCGGCGGCTGGATTTTCGACAACGCCCGCTATTTGCGCAAGATGGAAATCTACTTTGCCGACATGGCCTCCTCCCCGCAGGAATTGCAGCGCATGCACGCCATCGTTGCCGGCGTCTATGAGCAGAAGATCCACCTGGCCGGCAAGGCTGGCGCCGACGGCATCTTCATCGGCGAGGACATGGGCACGCAGACCGGCCTGCTCTTCAGCCCGCGCATGTTCCGCTTCTATTTCAAAGAAATGTACACCCGCTTGTTTGGCCTGGCGCACGATTACGGCATGAAAGTCTTTATGCACTCCTGCGGGCAAAATTGGGCCATCGTCCCCGACCTGTTGGACGCCGGTGTGGATGTCTTTCAGTTCGACCAGCCCGCCCTGTACGACATGCCCCGCCTGGCGGCGCTGTTCAAAGAGCGCCGCGCCGCCCTGTGGAGTCCGGTGGATATTCAAAAGGTCTTGCCCACTGGAGACCGTCAGTTGATCGAAGATTTTGCCCGCCAGATGATCGCCCTCTTTGGCGGCGGCCTGTTGTGCAAGAATTACCCCGACCTGCACGGCATCGGCGTCCGGGAAGAATGGGATGATTGGGCCTACCAGGCCATCTGCGCTGAGGCCGGCGTGTTGTGATATACTTACTCCTATACGCGTGACGTTCAAGAACGGCCAGGAGATTCGGTATGAGTGATGAGGCTTCCAGCCGCATTCATGAAGAGATATTATACGACCAGCGCTACCCTGTCCACCAGATAGCGGATCGCCTGCTGCCCTACTTGCGCGTCCTCGTTGAGCAGTTTCGCCCACGGCAGGTGATCATTTTTGGCTCTTATGCTTACGGTCATCCTGATGAACACAGCGATGTGGATTTATTGATCGTGAAAGAGATCGAAGAAAGCGTTTTGAAAGATAAAATTCGCATCCGTAAGGCATGGCGGAATATGCCGCGCCAGGAACCGCTGCTGCCTTTCGACCTCATTTTGGTCTCGCCCGAACGCCACCGTGAGCGCGCGAGCCATACCGCCGGCTTTTATGACGAAATCGTCAACAAGGGGCTTGTGCTGGTATGAAGACCAATGAGAATAATCCGCAAGATTGGCTCTTCCTGGCCAGAGAACGCCTGGAAAGTGCAGATGCTCTCGCAGTTCACCGTGGCCCGACTTACTCCGTAGTGGAACTGCTGCAAGAATCTGTTGAGCGATACCTAAAGGGCTATCTTGTATCGCGCGGCTGGAAATTGGAGCGTATCCACGATTTGGCTCCTCTGGTCGAGGCGGCGACAGCGTTCGATGCGCGTTTCGCGGCCTTTGACGAGATGGCGTATTCCCTTACCGAACAATTTTGGGAGCAGCATTATCCAGGCGGTGATCTGACAGAAGTTGGTTTCGACTACAGCGAATTACGCCGAGATGTTGGGGAATTGGTCAAGTTGATCGAAGGGCTATTGCGACAGGCTTGATGATACCATACGCCTGACTGTTCAAGTTTGACATCCATGCGCGTTAAACCCTAAAGGTCTCCGAGACCTTTAGGGTTTATGCTTTTTTTCAACCAGCCAGTTTCTTAATCGTCGTCCTCGCCAGCACCTCATCGAACTCCTGGCGGGTGAATTTCCCGCCGCCCACCGAGAGGGCGTTGGCCGAGCCGGCCGCCACGCCGTGACGCAGCGCCTCGCCGTCCGTCAGATCGTTTAGCATGGCGGTCGCCAGGCCGGCCAGGAACGAGTCGCCGCTGCCGATCGGGCAGACGATCTTCAGCGCCGGCGGCTTGGCGTACCACACGCCGGCGTCGCTGGCCAGCACCGCCCCGTTTTTGCCCAGGGTCAGGATGACTTTTGAGATGCCGTTTTGCTGGATGGTGTGCGCCGCGGAGTGAGCGGTAGCCACGTCCTCGAACTCGCGCCAGCCCAGCAGCGCCGCCGCCTCCAGGCTGTTCACTTTGACCACCGCCGGGAAGGCCTCCACGCAGGCTTTCAGGGTCGGGCCGCTCGAATCGACCCACACCTTGCGGCGGGCGCGCAGCAGGGATCGCAGCAGGTCGGCCATCAGGTCCGGCGACAGGCCGCGCGGCAGGCTGCCGTTGACGCAGATGATCTCCGCCTGGGCGCTCAGGCGCAGCACATCGTTCTTCAGGTGTTCCCAGTCATGGGTGGTGACCAGCGGGCCTTCCTCGTTTAGAACAGTGGTCTGGCCGCTCTCCGGGTCTACCACCACCACCGTCACGCGCGTTTCATCGTCCACCCAGGTCCAGGCGCTCTCCAGGCCCTCTTGTTCCATCAAGAGCGCCTGCAGCCGCCCGGTGTGTCCGCCCAGGAAGCCGGCGCACAGCGCCTGGCCGCCCAGGGTTTTGACGGCGCGCGCCACGTTGACTCCTTTGCCGCCCGGCGAGAGCGTTAACGCCCTGGCGCGCCACACTTCGCCCGGTTTGAAGCCGGGGATTTTTTGAATACGGTCAAATGCGGGGTTGGGGGTGAGGCAAAAAATAGTCATCGTTTTTGAGGTGTTTTTTTATAGAATGAGGGGTTTTGAATGAATGCTGTTATCTTACCACATTCGGACTTTTGTGGTATCTTCTTTCTCAGCCTCTTTCCCTGCGAAGAAAGCAGGCGCATATTTTCCCCCGGAGTCTTTTATGAACCTCAATCTGCAAGAATTTCGTGACAAAGTTCTGGCTTGTTGGTTGGGCAAAAACATTGGCGGCACGCTGGGCGCGCCTTTCGAGTGGAAGCGCCAGGTGAATGACCTCGCCTTTTACGCCCAAGACCTGGCGGGTGAGCCGGCCCCCAACGATGATCTGGATGTGCAGCTGCTCTGGCTGATTGCGCTTGAAGAACAGGGCGTCACGCTCGACGCGCACACCCTGGCCGAATATTGGACGATCTACCTCACGCCGCATTGGGCGGAGTATGGCACCGCCAAGATCAACATGCGCTCTGGCCTCGTCCCGCCCTTTTCTGGCAGCCTGTTTAACGATTATAAGGATAGCTGCGGCTGTTTTCTGCGCTCTGAGATCTGGGCCTGCCTCGCGCCGGGCAGCCCGGCCCTGGCCGCCCGCTACGCCTACAACGACGGCATGATTGACCACGGCAGCGGCGAAGGCACTTACGCCGAGGTTTTTTGCGCCGCCCTGGAAAGCGCCGCCTTCGTGCTGCAAGACATTCCTTTCTTGATTGACATCGCGCTGAGCTATATCCCGCCGGACTGCGGCGTGGCCGGCGCGGTGCGGGAAGTGCTGGCCGCCCACAAGGCCGGCAAGACCTGGCGCGAGGCGCGCGATGCGGTCTTGCAAAACTACCGCGGCCTGATGGCGTTCAACATGCGCTCGCAAATCTCGGACGAGGATTGGGAGAAGGGCTTTGGCTCTGGCAAGCGCGGTTGGGATGTCCCCTCGAACATCGGTATGATCTTGATCGGTCTGCTGTACGGCGAGGGCGATTTTGGCCAGTCGGTTTGTACGGCGGTCAACTGCGGCGAGGACACCGACTGCACCGGCGCTACGCTGGGCTCTTTGTTTGGCATCCTGCACGGTACTGCCGGCATCCCCGAAGCCTGGATCGCTCCGATCGGGCGCAAGATCAAGACCGCCTGCCTCAACCTGGGCGAGTTGGGCTATTACGGCAGCCAACTGCCGGCGGATGTGGATGAACTGACCGATCGCACCCTGCGCCTGGCGCAGCAGGTCTTGAGCCGCTTCCCCGGCGCGATCACCCTGGGCGAGGCCGCCTCGGACGTCTTCGATGTAGAGCAGCGCGTTTCGCTGCTGTCTGGGCCGGAGATGCACGAACTGTACGCCAACCGCAGCGCGGCCGTCTTTCACTTTCCCTTCTTCGATGCGGCGGTGGATTACGGCGCGGAGGGCCCACTGGCGAAGGATGGCATCGCCAAGACGGTCAAGGTGCGCGTCTACAACCGCTACAAAATCCAGGCCAACCTTGGCTTTCACTGGTACGCCCCCGAAGGCTGGACGATTGCGCCGGCGCGGGATGGCTACCGCATGTCGCTGCCGGCTTCCCTGGGCGATCCGCTCGAACTGACCTTCCAGGTGACGATCCCGCAAATGGCCGCGCCCTCGGCGCGCGCCGCTCTGGAGATTACCATCGCCGGCCGCCCGACCATCATGTTGGTTCCGTTTATGCTGCTCAATGGGAATGTTTAGCCATGCCTTTTCAACCTGATTACCACTATATGTTGGACGTGATGGCCAACCGCCGCCCGGCGCGCCTGCCGATCTACGAGCATCTCATCAACCAGCCGATCTTCGAGCAGGTGTTGGGATTGCAATTTGCCGATCTTTACAACGGCGACGCCAGCGATCTGCGCCAGTATTTCACCCATTACACACGCTTCTGGCGTGAGATGACCTACGACACGGTCTCGTATGAGGTGTGCATTACCGAAATCCTGCCTGGGCCGGGCGCGATCAAAGGCGGCGTCGGGCCGATCCAATCGCGGGCGGATTTTGAACGCTACCCCTGGGATGAACTGGAGGCGCGCTATTGGGCTGTGGCTGAGAAGCGCTTCACCGCCCTGGGCGAGTGCATGCCGGAGGGGATGAAAGCGGTCGGCGGCGTGGGCAACGGCGTCTTTGAGATCAGCGAAGACCTGGTGGGCTTTGAGTGCCTGGCCTACATGCAGGCCGACGATCCGCAGCTTTTCGCCGATCTCTACCAGCGGATTGGCGATCTGATGGGGACGATCTGGCATCGCTTCCTGGCGCAGTTTGGCCCCATCTTCGCCGTTTGCCGCATGGGCGACGACCTCGGCTACAAGACGCGCACTCTCACCTCGCCGCGCAATATCCGCCAGTTTGTCCTGCCGCAGTACCAGCGGGTCATCAGCCAGATCCGCCAGGCCGGCTACCCCTTCTTATGGCATTCCTGCGGCAACATCTTCGCCATTATGGACGAAGTCATCGCCCTGGGCATCAACGGCAAGCACTCCAACGAGGACGTGATTGCGCCCTTCGAGAAGTGGATCGAGCGCTACGGCGGGCGGATCGGGCTGCTGGGCGGGATTGACGTGGATATTCTGTGCCGCGCCGACCCGGCCGAGATCGGTCAACTGGTCTACGAGCGCGGGCGCAAATATCGCCAACTGGCGCAAGGTTACGCCCTCGGCTCCGGCAACTCCATCCCGGAATATGTCCCCATCCCCGGCTACCTGGCGATGATCGAGGCCGCTCAGCGCATCCGCGCCGCGGAGGGAACGCTTTAATCGCCTCCGGCGCGCGGCGCGCTCACGATTTGCGCCCGCGCCGCCCGGCGCGCCCCGGCTTTTTCTTGTCCTCTTCGCGACCTTCATGCCGGCGCCCCGCTTCTTTGCCGCGGCGCTTGGGCGCGCTGCCCGGCGCGCCGTGTTCTTGCGGGCGGCGTTCGGCTGGCTTCTCTTCCTCCGGCGGGACAACCGGCGCGTGGAATGTCTCCTGGTAGAAATCGTCCAGCAGCATTGCCAGCAGGCTGCTCTCTTCGCTGGCACCCAGGTTGCGCGCCAGGGGCAAAAAGCGCTGCATGCGCTCCGCCTGCAAGCGGTCGCGGTTGCGCTGGCGCGCCTCCAGCAGCGTGATGATCCGTTCCGCCACCACCCGCTCCACGTCCTCGTCGCTGGGCAGTGGGCGTTCTTGCAGGTCAATGGCAAAACGCTGCCCGATGCGGCGCAGGCTGGCCGCCTCGACCGGGTTGACCAGCGAAATGGCGGTGCCGCTGGCGCCGGCGCGTCCGGTGCGCCCGGCGCGGTGGATGTACGCTTCCGGGTCTTCGGGCGGCTCGTACTGGATCACGTGCGAGAGTTCGGGCAGGTCAATGCCGCGGGCGGCCACGTCCGTCGCCACCAAAAAGCGCAGGCGGCCCTGGCGCACGCGCGTCATGACCACGTCCCGCGCGGCTTGCGAGAGATCGGAACTCAGTTGGTCGGCGTCGTAGCCGAAGCGCTGCAGCACCACCGCTACATACTCGACGCGCACCTTGGTGTTGCAGAAGATGAGCGCCGAGGGCGGGTTTTCCACCTCGATGATCCGCACCAGGCTGCGGTCTTTGTCCATGCCGGGCGTGGTGTAATAAACATGCTCCACCTCCGTCACGTGGATGTGGTCGCTGCTCAGGTTGAGCATGCCCGGCTTGAGCAGGAATTGATCCGCCAGGCGGATGACCTGCGGCGGGAAGGTGGCTGAGAACATGAAGGTGCTGATGTGCTGCTTGGGGTCTACCCCGCCGCCGGGCAGGTAGCTTTGCACGCGGCGCATGTCGGGATAAAACCCCATCGAGAGCATGCGATCGGCCTCATCGAAGATGAGGAAGCGCAGGTGTTCGAGCGAGAGCGAGCGCCGCAGCAGGTGATCTAGCACGCGGCCCGGCGTGCCGACAACCAGGTGCGCGCCGGCCTGGAAGGCGTCCAACTGCTCGCCATAGCCCACCCCGCCGTAGACCGCCACGCTGCGCACGCCGGTGGCGCTGCCCAACGTCTCGGCCTCGCCGGCCACTTGCTGCGCCAGCTCGCGCGTCGGCGTCAGAATCAGGGCTTGCGTATAGCGTTGATAGGGATTGATCAGGTCCAGCATCGGCAGCAGGTAAGCGCCGGTCTTGCCGCTGCCGGTGCGCGATTGGATCATCATGTCTTTTTGGGCAAACAGGTAAGGGATGGCCTTGGCCTGCACGGGCATCAATTCTGTCCAGCCGGCTTTGGCCGCCCCCAGGCGCAGCGCCTCGGGCAGGTCGGCCAGGGTGGCCAGCGGGTAAGTTTCTTCCGGCATTGCGCCGGGTTCGGGTGAGTCGGTCATAAAAGGAAACCTTTCTAATGCAATCAATCAATACAAATTTCAAGCGCGGGGTGGATTACATCGGCGTCGGTGTGGGCGCGGTCATCATCCACCCTGATGGGCGCTTGTTCCTCGCGCAGCGCGGCGAGAAGGCCAAGAACGAGCGCGGGACATGGGAATTTCCCGGCGGCGCGGTTGAGTTTGGCGAAACACTGGCCGCGGCGCTGCAGCGCGAGATGCGCGAAGAATACGGCATCGAGATCGCGGTGGGCGAACTGCTCGATGTGGTAGATCATATTTTACCCGATGAAGGGCAACATTGGGTCTCGCCTTCGTTTTTGTGCACCATTGTCGCCGGCGAGCCGGTCATCCTCGAGGCGGGGAAATGCGCCCAGATCGGCTGGTTTCATCCCCACGCCCTGCCCGCCCCGCTGTCATTGGTCACGCAGCGCAACGCCGCCCACTACCTGGCGCGCTGGCCGGCGGCTAAAGTCGTCACTACAAATCGGAGCTTGTAGCAGCGGCTTCAGCCGTTCACGCCTCGCCCAGGTGTTCCACCCTTCTCTCCAATAGAAGCGGCGGCAGCAGGGCGCAGGCCAGGCTCATCCCCGCCCCCAGGACGCCTCCTGCCAGGTAGGCGTAACCCACCGGCAGGTTGAGAAGCGCAGTGACGAACAGCGGCCCGAGGAACAGTCCCAGGTTGAGCGGGACATAGATGACCATCAGCAGCATACCCAGGCAGCCCCAACTGCCGGCGTTCATCCGCCGCGGGTCTTCCCAGGTGAAATTGGCCCCCGCCGCCCCGCAGGCCAGTTGGATGCCGGCCATGCCCAGCAGGCACAGCGCCAGGGCGAGGATACTGTAGGCGGCGTCGGCCAGGCTGACCTTCTGCAAGAGCGAAAACGCCAGCAGAAAGACCTCGCTCAGGGCCAGGGAGGGGAGATAGGCCACCAGGAACTTGGCGCTGAGCATTTGCCGCGCGCTGACCGGCGCGGTCTTCAGCATCCAATAGTTCTTGCCCTCTTGCGAGAAGCCCATCCCCGCCAGGCGCTGCAGCAGCATCCAGCCCACCAGCAGCGCTAATCCGATATTGCCATAGGCGAACACGGTGCGCAGCGAATCCATGAACCAGGCCGGCGCTTCGCCGCGCCCGGCCGGCGGCTCTCCGCCGGAACGTAAGAACATCAATCCGTAGATCACGCCGAAGATGAGGGGGGTGATCAACTGCGAAAGCTGGCGCAGGTCGCGCCGCAGGACGAGGTAATCTTTCCAGATCATCCCGCGCACCGCCGCCGGCAGCAGCCTGCTGATCGCGTTGGCCTGGGCCGGGGCGCGCTCCGTGTGCGCCGGGCGGGCGGCCTTCTTGCGCTGTGCAATGGTCTGCATGCCTGCCCAGCCGGTATAGTACCAGCGTTCGGCCATGCCCAGCGCCACCCAAAAGGCCCCGCCCGCCGCGAGCAGCGAGAACAGGGTCAGCCCCACGCCGGGCAGCCAGCGTCCCTCGCCCAACGCCGCCAGTCCCTGCCCAGGCCAGTTGGTCGGCATCCAGGGGTTGTTCAGGCGTTCGACAAGCAGCAGGGCGCTGCTGATTTGATCGCGCGAGACGTCCATTTCGTGGCGCGAATAGTTCATCAAGTTGCCGGATTGCGAGCAGATCAGCGACAAGATCGCCC
>CAIQJJ010000100.1 GCA_903872065.1 uncultured Anaerolineales bacterium
GGTCAACCACTTTTACACCAAGCGTAATTTATGGTCTTTGGCTGTTTTGTATCACTTGATAGAGAAACTGGCTGGTGCAAACCCCTCTTTGCGCAACGCCTTGTTGATGATTCTTACATCAGTCAGTTCTGGCTTGACATCAAAACTGGCCAGATATAATTTCGGTAATCGAGGTAATGGGTATTTGTCAGGAACGTTATATGTTCCGTCGTATGTAGCTGAAACCAGAGTAGATAAAGTTCTGGAAGGGAAAATCAATGATCTATTGTCCATTCACAAGCGAACTGAACATTCGGCTGTACTTTTGACAACTCAATCCAGTACTGATTTATCCAATATCCCTGAGAATACGATCGATTACATCTTCATCGATCCTCCCTTTGGGAGAAACTTGATGTATTCTGAACTAAATTTTTTGTGGGAAGCCTGGCTGAAGGTTTTTACCAACAACAAACCAGAAGCCATTGTCAATAAATCCCAAAACAAACAACTTGAGAAATATCGCGAGTTGATGTTTCAGTGCTTTTCGGAAATGTATCGCGTTTTGAAACCTAATCGCTGGATTACGGTAGAATTTCATAATTCGAAAGCATCTATTTGGAATGCTATTCAAGAATCTTTATCTAAAACTGGTTTCGTAGTAGCCCAAGTAGTCGCAATAGACAAACAACAAGGCAGTTATAAGCAGGTTACTGCCCCTGGCGCGGTCAAAAATGACCTCGTTATCAACGCCTACAAACCGCGTACCGGATTCACCCAACGCTTCATCTCCCAGGCCGGGCATGGGCTGGAGACCGATTTCGTGCGCCAACACCTGCGCCAGCTTTCCCTGGAAGCCGATATTGGGCGCAGCCGCGAGATGCTCTATTCCAAATACCTGGCCTATTACGTCCAGCACGGCTACCAGGTGCAGTACAACGGCGAGCAGTTCTACCGCGCCCTGCCGCAGTGGGGGATGGTCGAACGCGATGGCTGCTGGTTCGCCGACGAATCCCAGGCCAATGAGTATGAGAAGCGCAAGGCCAAGACCTTTGGCAAGAAGGGGCCGCAGCAGCAGGCGGTGCTTTTCGTCAGCGACGAGAAGAGCGCCCGCCAGTGGTTGTGGGATTTTCTGGACGCGCCGAAGAGCTACGATGAAATCTACACCGCCTTTATCAAAGCCCTGCAAACCTCGCAGGACATTATCCCCGAGCTGAAAAACCTGTTGGAAGAGGGCTTTGTGCGCGTTGGCGGCGATTGGCGGCGTCCCGACGCCCTGACGCAGGCCGAACTGGAGAAGAAACGCCAGGAGCGCCTGCTGCGCCAGTTTGAAGAATACCTGGGCCTGGCGCGCGGGGCGCAAAAGATCAAAGAAGTCCGCCTGGAGGCGCTCCTGGCCGGCTTCACCGCTTGCTACCAGGCCGGGCGATTCGGAGATATCTTAATCGTCGGCAAGAAACTGGACAAACGGCTGGTGGAAGAGAATACAGACCTGTATGATTTTGTGGCTATCGCGGAGACGAAGGAGGAGAGATGACTTTGCTTCCAATGCCTCTCCCGCCCTGTTATGTCCCTTATCCAAGGGAGCATAACCCTGATCCAGGGGTCTCCGATACATTTCATCGAAAAGTTTTGCTAGACGCGGCGCGCCAAAAATTGATGGATGCCTTAACCCTTTGTCAAAATGGGCGCTACATGGCAAGCATGTACCTTGCCGGGTATGTGATCGAATGCGGATACAAAGCCCTGTTTTGTTACCAACAGGGTAAGGATTTTGAACGCATTCCAGAAGGTCATCCCCTTCGAAAATCGCACAGTGTTTCAAATATCCTGCAGTTTTTGAAACCCGCTACACAAAACGAGATCAACGCCTCTCCTACCTTGAAGGATGCCTGGACGAACGTTGAACATTATTGGAACGACAAGCGCATGTTTGATTTGCGTTACAATCCAAATGAGGCAGAAGAAAGCCATGCCCAAATATTTTTGTGCAGCGCATTGGCGCTGCATGAATTTCTTGCAAGTCAGATTGAAGAAATCATCAGGTCTCGAGGCAATCAAAACCGCGTGCCATCTGAGTACACACGCACAGCCAGGCAGATCAATGCGCAGGTTCGTCGAAACGTAGATTGTACTGCCCTACAGTTCCCTGAGGTGAAATATGATGGATGGAAATGATCGTGCTGCGATCGTGCGCCAGGCATTACAATCTTTTGGCGACTTAAAAATAGAAAAACTCCCAACCGATTCCATCCGGATACGGTTGATCAGTCAAGAGTTTGTGGGCCTGGATGATTATGAGCGTTGTGATTTCGTGAATGCCAGACTGCAACCCTGCGGTTTACAACTAGGCAGTTTGGAAATCTCTGGCTATATTTTGGTCACCCCAGAAGAAGCGGCCAGGTATCCCGACCTGATAGATTTCCCTGTGCCGCCGCCGACCTGGTCGGGGATTTTGTCAGCGCCTGAGCCAGAAAAACAACCTGCACTGCTCGATGACAGTGAGAAAAAGCCCCTCGTTGTGACCTTTTATTCCTTCAAAGGCGGCGTAGGACGTTCGACCAGCCTGGCGATTGTCGGCGGTCTGCTGGCGGCGCGCGGGCGGCGCGTGGTGATGATTGATTTTGACCTGGAAGCCCCCGGCTTGACCAGCAGCCTGGCTGCCACACCCGATGAGCCTGCGCCTTATGGTGTGTTGGATTATATTTACCAGCGTTGGATTCAGCCGGCGACCTCATCCCCCGGGTTGGAAGATTGCTTCCGCCGAGTGGGAAACGCAGCCAACCCACTCTTTTTGATCCCTGCCGGGCGCTATGATCAGCAGTACATTCCTAAGCTGGCTGATTTTGAAGTAGCCAAATATTACCGCCGCGACCCCAATCCTATCCGGCAGTTGATCGATGATACCGGGCAGCGTTTTTCCCCAGACGTTATTCTGATTGATGCACGCACCGGCTTCGATGACCTCGGTGCAGCCGCGCTGCTGGACCTGGCGGATTTGGGGATCGTCTGTTTTCTCCCGAACCGGCAAAGTTATTTGGGCCTGGAATGGGTCACACAAGCGGCGCGAAAACAGCAAGACCTGGTCGGGCGGCCCAATTTGCGTTTTGTACTCACCCCGATGCCGGCGACCACGCCGGAAGATCGCCAAAACCGCCTGGCCCAAGCCGAAGAATGGATTAGCGAGCATTGGGTGCTTGACCCGGCAGTTATCATCGAAGAAATGTACACTTATGTCAATTATGACCCGGAAATAGCGGTCATAGAGGATTTATTTTCCGATTTGCCAGAGCCGCTGACAGTGAAATATAAGCCCATTGTGGATTGGATTGATGCATCACTGCCAGATGCTTTCCCGCTTGCGCTGAATGGAGCGAAAGTATCTCAACCTGTTTTAAACGATCTCAATTTCCAGGCAGTGACTGCTGAACAAATCCAGCCTGAACGGATTCCTGATATTTTTCAACGCACCGGTGATTTTCCGAAGTTCATTCAAAATTCAATGTCTCTGATCCGCGGCGCAAAAGGGAGCGGCAAAAGCCTGCTCTTCCGTCTGTTTGTCGAACAGCCCGAGCGGGCGCGTGAATTGGCTTCTGTTTATGGCGATCTATCCAATGTGGAATTTATCGGGGCGCATGGTCGGCGCGCTCTGGATCGTTGGATAGCCAGCAGCCAGGTTTTTGCATCGGTGGAAGAGTGTGTCGGCGACGAGATGTGGCGCAGTTTTTGGCCGGCGTACGCTTTGCTGCGCCTCGCCAGGACCCTGCCCGATTTACGTCCGGTCATTAAAAAAGAATCGTCGTTTGCTGAATCATTGCTGAATGTTTTGGAGGATCAAAATCTGTCTGAAGAAGGGTTGATCCAGGCGCTGGCCAATGCAGTTCAAACCTCTGCCGCGCGAGCCGCGGCAAATGATTGGATGCAAATAGCAAATCAGTGGTTAGGACGCCAAAATAAGCACGCCTGGCTGTTCTATGATGAATTGGATGCGGGTTTCGGACACACTTCACATGATTACCGCCGCCGCCGCCGGGCCTTGGAAGGTCTGTTGGCTTGGTGGTTGGAGTACAGCGGGCCATTGACGCATATCCACATGAAATGCCTGCTGCGCGAGGACATCTGGCAAGAACTGCGCTTTCCCAATCTATCACACTATGCAGGCAAGGATATGACCTTGCAGTGGCAGGAGGAAGATTTATGGCGGTTGGTTTTGCGCCAGGCGTTGGCTTCATCTGCCTTCGCGCGCGAAGTTGCCCATTTGGTGATTGACAGGGAAGCATTGGATCGGCTTGATGTAGATCAACTGCGCAAAGCGCTGATCCCTTTGTGGGGTGAACGTATGGGGGCCGGCAAAGCTGCTTACACCTACCGCTGGGTGCTGCGGCGGATTACCGATGGGCGGGGCAGCCGCTTTCCGCGCAGCCTGGTACTGCTGCTCTCGCAGGCACTCGAACAGGAAAGACAAAATCGCCAGTCGCCCGGCAAATCCATCCTGAAACCGCGCTCGCTGGTTGCCGCGATGGATGCTGTATCCATGAGTCGCGTTCAAGAGGTTAAAGAAGAATACCCGGAACTGCAAACCGCCCTGGAAGCCTTGCGCGATTCATCCTCCCCGATGGACAAACCAGGGTTAGACCAAGTCCTGGCTGGCTTCGATCGCCCGCCGGAGGAAATCATTGAGCAAATGCTGAAAGCGGGCATCCTGGAAAAACGCAAGCCCAGGGAAGATAATCGCTATGCGATCGCGGAACTGTACCTGTTTGGCCTGGGAATGCGTCGCAAAGGGCCTGGTTGACATTGAGTATGCAGATCGGCGATACCGTTCACATCCCCTCCGCCCAAAGCGGGCGCATCCTGGCGCTGATTGACCTCTTCGGCCAGCGCTACGCCGACGTCTTCATCGAGCCGTCCGGGCCGCTCTTGCGCCTGCCGCTGGAGCAGGTGCAAGAGCGCCAGGCCGCGCCGGCGGTGGGCGACGCCGTCCCCGCGCCCCTGTTCATCGCCCGCCTGGCGGCTTATCAGTTGCAAGCCTTGCTGACGCAGGGCGGTGTGCTGTCCGCCGCCAATTTCCGCATCGCCCCCCTGCCGCACCAGGTGTTGGCGGTGGATTTCGTCCTGGGGCAGTTTCGCCCGCGGGTGGTGATTGCCGATGAGGTCGGGCTGGGCAAGACGATCGAAGCGGCGCTGATCTATGAGGAGCTGAAGCTGCGCCGCCAGGCGCGCCGCGCCCTGGTCATCGCCCCCGCCGGGCTGACGCGCCAGTGGCAGGATGAGTTTGAGCAGAAATTCGGCGAGCATTTTGTCATCTACGATCGCGCCCTGCTCCAATCGCTGCTCGCCTTGCATGGGCAGCAGGCCAACCTGTGGCTGCAGCACGAGCGCGTCATTACCAGCCTGGATTTCGTCAAGCCGCAGCGCCTGCACCCCGCTCTCGCCCCGGCCGAGCGCCAGCGCCGCGAGGCGCTCAACCGCCGCCTGTTCAGCGACCTGGCGCAAGCCGGGTGGGATATTGTCATTTTCGATGAGGCGCACAAGTTGAGCAAGCACGCCGATGGCAGCGAGACCGCCCGTTACAAGGTGGGGCAGGCGCTGGCCGCCGCCGCGCCGGTCTTTCTCTTGCTCAGCGCCACGCCGCACCAGGGCGACGCCGGGCGCTTTTTGCACCTGCTCAACCTGGTAGACCCTTACGCCTTCAACCAGGTCAGCGATCTGCGCCCCGAGGCGGTCAGCCGCGTCGTCTGGCGCACGCGCAAGCGGGCGGCGGTGGATGCGCAGGGCCGGCGCATTTTCAAGGAGCGCCTGGCCGACATTTATCCCGTGGATCGTTCCGGCGCGGCGCACACTCTGGAACGCCAACTGTACGATGAGGTTACCGCCTACGTCAGCGAAAGCTATAACCGCGCCGCCGGGCGCGGCGACCAGGCCTTCACCTTTTTGATGATCCTCTTCCAGCGCATGGTTGTCAGCAGCACGCAGGCCATCCACAGCGCCCTGGGCAAGCGCCTGGAAAAGCTGCTGGCCCTGCAAAAAGGCCTCGTCAGCCGCCCGCCAGAGGGCGCCGGCCTGGAGGATCTGGACGCGGAGTCCGCCGCCGAGGAGGACGGGCAGCAGCTTTTGGAAACCCTGCTCGACCGCGCCGGCCTGGCGGAGGGGGGCGGCCTGATCAACTCGCTCGAATTGGGCAAGGAGATCGAAACTCTGACCCATTTGCTCGACCTGGCGCGGCGGGCGCTGCGCACGCCGGACGCCAAGCAGGTCGCCCTGGGGACGATTGTGGATGAGATCCGCCGCCGCGAGGGGCCGAACACCAAGTTCTTGATCTTCACCGAGTTCGTTGCAACCCAGGAGGCGCTGCGCCAGGCTTTGGAGGGCCTGGGCTTTAAAACTGCCGCCATCAGCGGCCAGCAGTCGTTGGATGAACGCATCCGCGCCCGCCAGGCCTTTGCCGGGCGGTTGACCCCGCCGGAGGAGGCGCAGTTCTTGATCTCCACCGACGCCGGCGGCGAGGGCATCAACCTGCAGTTCTGTCACGTGCTGATCAATTACGATCTGCCCTGGAATCCGATGCGCCTGGAACAGCGCATTGGCCGCCTGGATCGCATCGGGCAGGAATACAATGTGCTGGTCTTGAACCTGCTCATCGGGGATACGGTGGAAAGCCGCGTGCGCCAGGTGTTGGAGGACAAGCTCGGCCTGATCCGCAAGCAGTATGGCGATGACAAGCTGGCCGACATCCTTTCAACCTTGCAGGATGAGTTTCAGTTCGACCGCCTGTACATGGACGCCCTGCGTTTGCGCCAGGCGCAGTCCGCCGAACTGGAAAGCATCGCCCAACAGATTTACCAGCGCGCCCGCCAGATTTTGGAGCAGGATGATCTGCTGCTGCCGCAGGCCCAGGCTGAGGTGGCGCAGTACCGCCAAAAGCTGGTCGAGGTCTCTGGCAGCCGGCTGCGGACGCTGGTGGAGGGCTATTTGCTGGCGCACGGCGAGCAGCTGCATCCCTACAGCCGCCGGCCGGGCGTTTTTTATTTTGACCTGCCGGAGAAAAACGGGGCGCGCCAGCATTATCCCCAGGTGGTTTTCGAGCGCCAGGCGGCGCTTGACGATGATGGATTGGATTACCTGCACCTCAATCATCCCCTGATCCGGCGGCTGTTGGACGAACTGGAGCAGGCAGTGGAAGCCGGCTGGGCGCAGCTTCGCCTGCAGCCGGGGGCGCTGCGCGCCGGCCTGCCCCGTCCGGCCAGCCTGGGGTTTTGGGGGCTTTACCGCCTGCGCCTCACCAATCACGCCGATCTCGAGCGCCTGGAACTGACTTCTGTGGTGCTGGACGCCAGCGGGCAGAGCTACCCGCGCCTGGCGCAGGCTTTGCTCGATCTGCATCCGGCCCAGGTGGAAGCGGCGCGCCTGCCGCTGGAGACGCTCGACCTGGCGGCGCGGCGGCAGCAGTTGTGGCAGGCCGCCGAGCGCCGCGCCGGCGACAGCTTTAGCGAGGCGCAGTTGGCCCACGCCCAACGCCTGGAAGCTGAACGGCAGCGGGTGGAGCGTTACTATCGCCAGCAGGAGAGCGCCATCGGCTTGATCGCCATCGAGAACATCCGCCAGGCCCGCCAGCGCGAACTGCTCGATCGCCGCCGCGCCGATTTGCAATCCCTGGAACAGCGCCGCACGCTGATCCCCGATTTGAAACTGCTTTCACTGGCATTGTTGGATTTACAACCGCTGGTATGAAAATAGGTTCCTTGTAGTGGCGACTTCAGTCGCTTGTCCTGCCCGGAACGGCTGAAGCCGTCACTACGAAAGCGTCTTTTTTCATCCTTTGGGGTGTTGCCTAA
>CAIQJJ010000101.1 GCA_903872065.1 uncultured Anaerolineales bacterium
TCTCACCTTGCCCAAATCGAGGTATAGCCATAATTGGTTAAGAATAATTCAAAAGGGGCGAAATCGGCGCATTTTCTGCTGAAAAAAAGCGCTGAGCGGGCCAGAACCAACCCGGAGTCGCGGGTTGGCAGGCATTTTTCAATTTTTTTTTGCCCCCATTTCCCTACAAGAGCGGATAGCTGAGCAACTCTCTCACCGTCCAGCGACGACTTACTACCCCGGCGGCCACACCTGCGCTGGCGCGCGGTGCCAGTGTCGCCGGGGTACGCTGCCGATATTTTTGGGCAGTCTGCCAGCCCTTTCTCTTCACTGGTTCAGACAGGGTTTCCCACAACTCTTCAAAACAGGCAAAACTTCGCATTGTCAAACTACTGTAAAATTAGGGAAACAATGATCTGGTATTTCACTCCCTATTCCGCAAGTGACCTGGCAATGGCGATATTTGCCGGATTTTTTTGTTTTCACCTGGGCCAAATGGCGTACCACGGTTGGAGTTCAGGTTCGCGCCATGCTTTTTACCTGGCGCTGGCAGTTGGCAGCGTGGGTTTGCTGTTCCTGTCCATCTTCCTGTACGAAGCCTTATATTGGCCAGTAGGACTGTATGTTCAACCTGTCAGCGCCCTGCCGCCGACCCTGCTTGTGCCATTAATGGTGTTGTTCGCCTATCACTTCCCCGAAGCCTACCCCAGACATAAACGCGAAATCCAACTGGCAAAGGTATTTATTTTCCTGTTGTTGTGCATGGAACTGGCTTTTTTCATCCACCGCCTGATCGAATTGGGGCACGGCAAGGTGCTTTACCGCCCGGCGTATACGGATTTTCAGTATGTGCTTGCCAGCGTCTGGTTTTTCATCGCCCTACTGAGGCAGCTTTCCAGCGCTGACGGGCGCGCCCTGCCACTGTGGAGAAAAATTGTTGCGCCGCAAGGCTGGGCAGCCAATACTCTGCGCTCGATGACCTTGATCAGCCTGTGCCTGGTGGCGCTGACAAGCATCAACATGCTCAGGAACTATGGCATTCTTGATGCCACCACCACCAAGAGCATCTATTCCCTGGCTTCGCTGCTGGTGCTGCTGGTTTTCCTGATCATTTACCTGAACAACCAGCCCCAGCGCAGTTCCTTCCTGGTCAAATTGACCGGCGTAATCCTGGCCGTTGTCCTGGTTACGGTGGGACTGATCGGCGTGCTGTTGGGGCGGGGATACGTGGCGCGCTACCAGCCGCCGGGCTGGGTCTCGGGCGAGACAGGCTATCGCTTCACACCCACAGATACGGGTGGATATGTTGCTGCCGGGTTGGATTCCGCTTTGGAAGCGGATTTTGGTCCACGGCTGGGAGAATTCCCATCTAAACTCGACCTGCCTTTCGCTTTCCCTTTCTTTGGGCAGAACCAGCAAATCACCTACATCCAACCCGATGCCCTGCTCAGTTTTGAGCGCGCCTTTACCCGCGCCGACAGCCAGTTGGATTACGGTTCAACCCCCGCCATTTATGCCACCCATTTTGACTTTTTCGAGCACTCCGAGCGCGCCGCCGTTCACGCCCGCGCCGATGCGCAGCGCGCCATCATCACCTGGGCAGGGGATGACTCCGCCATTCAGTTGATCCTGTACCCAAACGGCGTTTTTGACTTGCTGCTGCGCGATGTTCCTTCACCCACACCGATGAGCCTGTTCAAACGTTGGGAATCTGCCCCGCTGCTGGCGGTTTTGCCTGGAAGCGCTCCCGCCGCGCCGCTTCCCGTCCGGTTCGATGCCGCGCTTCCGCTGGAAATCCCCTCGCAGGGAGCGGCCCAGGATTTCCACGAACCGTTCCGGCGCGCCATGCACGAAGAGTTTTCGGTACTCTCCGCGATGCTACTGATGGTTTCAATCCTGCTGGTGGCCGGGATGCCGTACCTGTTCCGCAGGTTTTTCACGCGTCCGCTGGATACCCTGCTCGAAGGGATGCGCCGGGTGGACGCTGGAAAACTGGATACCCGCCTGCCGGTAGCGTTCAACGATGAAATCGGCGAGCTGACCGAATCGTTCAACAAAATGATCGCCGAGCAGGAAAGGCTGATCGCGGAATTGGAAGAACGGGTGGATGAACGCACCGCGGAAGTGCTGGAGCAGCGCCAGGAACTGGCAGCCCAAAACGAGCGCCAGCGGCTGGCGCGCAACCTTCACGATTCGATCACCCAGTCGCTGCACAGCATCGCCCTGTTTGCCAATACCGCCCTTTACCAATTGAAGCGGGAAGATCATTCTGGTTTGGAAAGAGCGCTGCTTGTGTTGAACGATGCCGCCAAACTGAGCGTCAAGGAGATGCGCCTGTTCCTGTTCGAATTGATGCCCCATGCAGACGAGACTGACTACCTGCAACTGTTGCAGGCGCGGTTGGACAGCGTGGAGAATCGCGCTGGCGTTCATGTGGAGTCCAGTTTCAGCGGGGCCGCCTTTATCTCGCACAGGTTCCAGGAGGGGATTTACTATATCGCCACTGAGGCGCTCAATAATGCCTTGAAACACGCTTTGTCAGAGCGGATTTACGTATCGGTGGAAGCCAACAAACGCCAATTCCGCCTGGAAGTGCGTGATTTTGGGCGGGGTTTCAAACTCGATGAAAGCCTCGATCTTGGGATGGGTCTATCGAACATGCAAGAACGGGCAACCTTGCTGGGCGGACAACTTGAGATTGAATCCCCGGCAGATGGCGGCACGCGTGTTGTTTTTCACGGCAAGTTTTGAAAACCGGAGCGTAAACTATGGAAAAGATCAAAATCGTGATCGTAGATGACCACCCCATGATGCGCATGGCTGTCCGGTTCGCCATCGAAGCCGAAAACGATATGTATGTCTGCGGGGAGGCCGTGAACGGTGAGCGCGCGCTGGCATTGATAGAAACGATCCAACCAGATGTGGTTGTCATGGATTTGTTGATGCCAAAAATGGATGGACTGCAAGCCATCGAACGCATCCGCACAAAACACCCCCTGGTCCGCGTCCTGGTATTGAGCGGGGAAGGCACACAAGAGAAGGTGCTCAAGGCGGTACAGTTGGGTGCGCAGGGCTACCTGACCAAGGAGGCAGACCGGCTCGAAATCGTGCATGCCATTCGCATGGTGGCCAGCGGGACACCCTACCTGCCGACTGAGATCACTGTAAAATTGATCAATGGGGTGCAAGCGAACGCGAACGATGCGCCTGCGCGTGCTTTCGACAGCCTGAGTAGCCGCGAACAGGAAATCCTTGACCTGATGGGGCAGGGGTTTTCCAACGCCCGTATTGGCGATAAGTTAGCCATCAGCGATGCCACGGTGCGGGTGCATTTGCGTAATATCCTGAATAAATTGGGGTTGGAAGACCGGGAGCAGGCGGTGGTTTTTTCTGCCCGCCGCCAAAAGGAATAACCTGTTTTTGCGAGAGAAATCGTGCAATCAAGCGCTGTCATCCTGCAGGGTGACAGCGCTTTTTGTTTCCGGGCGTTTTTACAAAAAATTAAACGAAACGTTTAAGAAAGTTAAACGTTTCGCGGATGCGCATAAATGAACATGGGGGTATCCTATTCACGAAGATCATCACAAGGGGGTAAAGGGGAAGAACGCATGAACTATCTCTTTTAGAAGGCATAGGTGCCATCGTGAAAACTTTTACCCGTTCCTTTTTCCTGGTTTGCCTGATCAGCTATTTGTTGGTATTGGGGATACCTGAAGCATCTGCCGCACCGCTTAAGAAATCGGTGCTGGTATTGTTCCCCTATCAAAATGACCTGCCAAACCATGAAATCTCGTATCAGGCGCTGCGGGAAGAATTTGGCAGTGCGGACGATCTTGTATTAGACGTGTATTACGAGTACCTGGAACTCCTCCGCTTCCCTGATCCCACTTATCAACAGCAAATGTTTGACCTGCTGGCGGTCAAATATCGGGACAAACCAATAGACCTGGTCTTCATCCACAACGAGGTGTTGTTGAAACGATGGCTGGAGCAACGCGGCGCGATATTACCAAGTACACCGGTTGTTTTTTATAGTACGACCACGGCAGCCATCCAGGGGTTACAACTTCCGCCCGATGTCACTGGCGTCAGTGGAACTGTGGATTTTACACAATCCATCCATTGGATTTTGCGCACCCGCCCGACCGTGAACGAGATTGTCCTTGTCTATGGGACTGGAAAAGCAGAACGTCAATGGATCCAGCCTGTGGAACTTCTTCAGAAGGCAGCAGGAGAGCAAGTTCATCTCACCGATCTGTCTGGTCTGCCATTGGATCAGATCAAACAACGCGTGGCGGCTCTGCCGCCAACTTCGGTCGTTTTGTACGAACTTATGTTTACCGATGCGGCGGGGAAAACCTATCGTCCGGTTGACGTATTACGGGAATTGAGCGCCGTCTCGCCGGTGCCGGTCATCAGCGGCTATGATCAAGGTATTGGAACTGGCACCATTGGCGGCTATATGTTCAGCACTGAACAGCAAGCCCGGGATGCGGCGCAGATGGGTTTGCATATCCTACGTGGCGAGGCGGTGAGCAACATCCCGATCCAAGAAGATCAAAGCAACCGCTTCATTTTTGATCATATCGCGCTGCAGCGTTTTGATATTCCCCTTTCCGATTTGCCGCCAGACAGCATCATCAGAAACCGGCAATACTCCCCCTGGGAACTCTATCGCCCGCAAATTATCACTACGATCACGTTTATTGCGATTTTGTCGCTCCTGGTCATCATTTTGTTGATCGTAACACGGCGATTGAATCGTACTCGCCTGGCTCTGGCCGATCTGAATCTTAACCTGGAAAACCAGGTACAAGAACGCACCGCCACACTCAGCCAGACCAACATCCTTTTGCAAGATGAAATTACTGAGCGTACTCGTCTGGAAGATGAATTGCGCCACCAGGCGACGACAGACACACTCACGGGAATCTCGAACCGTCGGCACTTCCTGGAGTTGGCGCAAAATGAGATAAACCGCGCGAAACGCCTTAACCACCCGCTTGCGATTGCGTTGCTTGATATTGACCATTTCAAAAATATCAATGATGTCTATGGCCACGCGACAGGAGATCAGGCACTGATGGCTTTTGTAACTACCTGCCACCTGAATCTGCGTGAAATTGATGTGTTCGCGCGCCTGGGCGGCGACGAATTTGTGATCCTGCTGCCTGAGACGGATTGTGATCAAGCTTATACAGCGCTTGAACGCTTCCGAAAAACCCTGACGGCAGCGCCTTTTGATTTTGCTGGCCAGTCAGTACAAATTACCAGCAGCATAGGCATATCCAATTTAGCGAATGAAAATGAGTCTTTGGATACCTTTTTAGGACGCGCAGATGAAGCGCTGTATCAGGCCAAGGAAGCTGGACGTAATCAAATTGCGATTGTGAGTGTCCATGATTCTCGGGTGCTGTCACAAGTAGCTTGGGATAACGAAAAGTCGAAAATATTTAAACGAAACGTTTAAGAAAAATTAAACGCTGCGCTGATGCGCAAAACCAAACCTGCGGCTATCCTTGATCCAGAAGACATCCCATGACCAGCGTACGCGCTCTCATTCTTGAACCCCAAACCCTGTCGCAGAAGATTAAATCAGCCGCCAATATTGTGGTGGAAGCGGGCATTCAACTCATCGCCAGCGTCTCCCAGCCGGATGAAGCCTTGAGCCTGATCGAGCAGGAACAGCCGGATGTTTTCATCATTGACCTGCCCCAATCGCTGGCGGATGGCCTGCCCATCCTGGCAGCCCTGCGCGCCCGAAAACCGCGCACCTTTATCCTGGCGCGCACAGACTGTAATGACGACGGCTTTATGCTGGAAGCGGTGGAATCTGGCGTGACGGGTTTCATCTCCCCGGCGGCTGACCAGGCAGAGATATTGGCCGCTATTCAATCGGTGCGGGAAGGCAAGCCCTTCCTGCCGCCGCAGATGACCATCTCGCTGCTGGATGATATTCGCCAGGCATATGCATCAGTAAAACAGCGCCCCCGAAAACCAACCGGGCATCAATCATCCGGCAAAAAAAAATATGCAAAACCTGCGCTTGGTGTATTGGCAGTGGATAGTCTCACAAAAGAGACTGCCGATACTCCATAACCTGTGACCTGTCTCCTGCAAAAATCGTCACACCATTACCTTCTACGAGATAACTTTCATAATGCAGACTTATTCTTACTCCGCCTTTGGACTGACCCTTACATCCGAACTGGCCTGCCCATTCCTGTTCCCGGCACAACCAGATCGCCCCGTGGATGTTCACATCCGCATGGGAAGTGTTCCCGCCGAACTGGATGCACCCACAGCGAAAGGGGTGCTCTACCAGGCGCGCCCCAACCAGTTCCTGATGCGGCTGGATGATGTGGCGGCCTTCCTGGTCTCAGATGGCAATGAGATTATCATCGAACGCGCCCCGCAAGCCACCGATGATGAAGTGCTGCTCTTCCTGTTTGGCTCGGCCATCGGAGCATTACTGCACCAGCGCGGGACACTCGTCATGCACGCCAGCGCCATCGAAACGGAACGCGGTGCGGTCTTGTTTGTGGGGCATTCCGGTAACGGAAAATCCACCACAGCCGCCGCCCTGCACAAGCGCGGGTATCGCATCCTGGCCGATGACATCTGCCCGCTGGCACTGGACGACAACGGCAACCCGGTGGCCCTGCCGGGCTTTCCACAGCTCAAATTATGGGCCGATACCGCCCAAAAGCTGGCGCATGAGACCGATGGCCTGCGCCGGGTGCGCCCGCAGTTGGAGAAGTTCGGGCTGCTGGTCCATGATGAGTTTGTGAACCAACCCCTGCCGCTGCATGCCATTTACCACCTGACGAATAACAACAAAAAAGAATTCAAGCTGGAGCCCATCGAAGACTCAAGACGCTTTAATATCATCCTGTTCAACACCTATCGCAAACGCTTCATGGATGGGCTGGAGATGCGCGCCGATCATTTCAAGCTGGCCACGACCGCCGGGAAAACTGCCCGCATGCGGCGTGTCACCCGCCCCAGCGCACCGTTTATGCTGGACGAACTGGTGGAGTTGCTCGAACAGGATTTCAAGGCAGATTGAGATGGGAAAAATCTACTGGATCGCCTCCTATCCCAAATCTGGCAATACCTGGACGCGCACTTTCCTGACCAATTACTGGCGCAACCTCGACCAGCCGGTGGATATCAACGAACTGGAGGGCGGGCCGATTGCCAGCGCCCGGGAATTGTTCGACGAGTCGGTCGGCATCGAATCATCCGACCTGACCAGCGCCGAGATCGAGCGCCTGCGCCCGCGCGTTTACCGCGAAGTGGCTGAAAACAGCCCGGAAAACCTGTATCTCAAGGTGCATGATGCCTACACCTGCACACCGGATGGTATCCCGCTGCTCTCAAAGGAAGCCACCGCCGGGGCCATCTACCTGATCCGCAACCCGCTGGATGTGCTGGTTTCGTTTGCCCACCACAGCGCCCGCCCGGTGGAGAAGATGATTCACGCCCTGAACGACCCCAACTATGCCTTTGTCAACAGCCCGAACCGCATGCACAACCAGCTTGTGCAAAAACTGCTCACCTGGAGCGGGCACGTGCTGAGCTGGGTGGATGAACCCGGACTGAACGTGCTGGTGGTGCGCTACGAGGACATGCACCGCGATCCCGAATCCGCTTTTGGCGCAATGGTGCGCTTCGCCGGGCTGGACTTTGACGAAGATCGCCTGCGCAAGGCCATCCGTTTCTCCAGTTTTGATGTGTTGCAATCGCAGGAACAGGAGCATGGTTTCGGCGAGAAGATGCCCTTCTCTGAGAGTTTTTTCCGCAAAGGCAAGATCGGCTCGTGGCGCGAACAACTCAGCGATGAACAGGCCGCCGAAATCGTATCCGGCCAGCGCGCGGTGATGCGGCGCTTTGGCTACCTGGATGAGCAGGATCAAATTGTGTTTTAGCAAAGTAACCCCCACAACCCCAAAAGGAGAACCCCATGCAACTTCAACCCACACCCATTAACCCGCAGGAAACCGCCCATGAGAACGTGGTTCCCGACCTGCCCTGGAGCAAGCCCCGCTTCTGGCGGATCAGAGACGCAGACACAAAATCGGGAAAGAACCCTTTCAATCCAGAAGGAGGCCCCTCATCAGCTTATGGGACTACTCCTTCCTGACCCTGCCACCTCGTGGCGGCTTGTATCCCCCAACACCCCAAATGGAGAACCCCATGCAGCTTCAAATCACACCCGTTAACCCGCAGGAAACCGCCCATGAGAACAGACTGTCCGACCTGCCCTGGAGCAAGCCCCGCTTTTGGCGGATCGATTCTGATGACACCCGGAGCGGAAAAACTATGTCGACGGCTGAAGGAGTCAAAACTATTGGTGGTATCGCAACCTATGGCGCTCCGTCCTAACCCTGCCACCTCGTGGCGACTTGTAACCCCCACCACCCCAAAAGGAGAACCCCATGCAACTTCAAATCACACCCGTTAACCCACAGGAAACCGCCCATGAGAATGTGGTTCCCGACCTGCCCTGGAGCAAACCCCGCTTTTGGCGGATCGACGACAAAGCCACAGCAAGCAAAGGTATTCCGTCGCTGACTGAGAACGCTACCACGCCAGGCAGTGCTGAGGGCGGTCTTTCTTAACCTTGCCACATCGCAGCGGCCTGTATCCCCCAACACCCCAAAAGGAGAACCCCATGCAACTTCAAATCACACCCGTTAACCCGCAGGAAACCGCCCATGAGAACGTGGTTACCGACCTGCCCTGGAGCAAGCCCCGCTTTTGGCGGATCGACGATGAAAAAACCGATGGGAAATTTTCAGAACTTGGTGAAAATGGTATGTATGGATCAGCATCTTAACCCTGCCACCTCGCGGCGGCTCGCTTTTTAAGATGAATTAGGCGACATCCAACCTTTTTACGCGGTTTCGGGCATACATGCCCGAAACCGCATCTTCTCAGTGAAAAAGAGGAACCCATACAACCCATGACCCATGAAACCCCCACCCTGAACCTCGATTCCATCGTTTCACGCTCCCAGGACCTGCTCTCCGCCGATATGGGCGGCGAAGTGGTCATGCTCGATCTCCAGCAAAGTGCCTATTTTGGCATGGACAAGGTCGGCTCCAGGATCTGGGAGATGCTCGACCAGCCCATCCGCATCTCAGACCTGTGCGCCACCCTGCAAACCCAATTCTCGGTAGCCGCAGAAGAATGCCAGCCTGATGTCCTGGAATTCCTGAACGGGCTTTACGAGAGCAAACTGCTGAATGTCCATCTTGATTAGGCGGCTTTCAAACCTGCCCGGCGCCCTGGCGCTCTTTATCGAAGCCTGGGTACGCCTGGGGCTGGCGCGCTTTGCCATCAAACGCGGCACGTTTCGCAACCTGCACACCCCCTGGGGTGTACCCATGTACGAAACCTTCCGCGCCCCGCATCCAGATCGCGCCACCGCCATCCGCATCTCGCGCGCCATCGAACGCGCCAGCCGCGTCACGCCCTGGGTAAGCAACTGCCTGCCCCAGGCCATGACCGCCAAGCAGATGCTGCAAAAACGCGGCCTGCGCAGCACCCTGTACCTGGGGCTGGCCACCGATAAGAACGGGAAAATCCTGGCCCACGCCTGGCTGCGCTGCGGCGCTTTTTATGTCACCGGCGGTCGCGGACAGGGCTTCACCGTGGTGGGAGCCTTTGCCGAAAGCGACGATCCCCACGCGCAAACAGCCTCCCCGGCCTCCGCCGAAACCCAATCCGCCCTGAACCTGCTCAAAAACGCAAAATAACGAGACTACTTTATGTTTGCTGGAACCTTTGCCCGCCGGGCCGCAACATCCCCATCCGCTCCCCCCGAAACCCTGCTGAACTGCCTGTACCCCTTCCATGCGCCCGACCGCAAGGGCAGCTGGCAGGCAGGGCCATTCCTGCTCGCGCAGGGACTGGTTTTTAATACCCCCGAATCTCATCACGAAGAAACACCCTGGCGCGACCCCGAAAGCGGGCTGGTGATTGCCGCCTGGGCGCGCATCGACAACCGCGTTGAACTGGCCGAAAGGCTGCAATTATCACAACCACTGGACGAAGTAACCGATCCGCAGATCATCCTGTTCGCTTATCGCAAGTGGGGGGTGGATTGTGTGAAATACCTGCTGGGGGATTTTGCCTTTGCCCTCATCGACCCGCAAGCGCGTTCCGTTTTCCTGGCGCGCGACCCGCTGGGTGTCAAACCGTTCTACTACCGGCTGGATGACACCCAGCTGCAATTTGCCAGCAGCGCAGCTGTTTTTGAGCATGTCCCGGGCTGGCAAGCCGAAAAAGACCCGGACTGGATGGCACGCTATTTAATGCATCACTCACAAAACCCGATCACAACCGCCTATCGGGATGTCTTCAAACTGCCCCCCGGGCACTGGCTGCTGGTCGAAGAAGAACATACTCGTCGGGGGCGTTACTTTGACTTCCACGATGATGCGCCGCCTGCCACCCGGCGCAATGAAAAGTGGGTCAATGACTATCGCGCCGTGCTGGAAGAAACCATTCGCAACCAGATGCGCTCCACCTACCCGCTTGGCAGCGAGAACAGCGGCGGGATCGATTCGGCCACCATCACGGCCTACCTGGCCGAATTTCTCGGTACCCCCGGTGATCGCCTGTTCAGTTTTGGCTTTGCCCACGCCGAACAGGAACCTGCCTTCATTCTTGAAACCAGCCGCGTTAAACACATTGCCCACAACTACATCGCTACTGGCCGGGCCCTGGAACAAAACGAAAGTATTACGCGCGGACTGGCAGCCATCGGCTACCCCGAGGAGCACAGCAACAGTATCAGCCATATCCCGTTTTACAAGGAAGCGGAACTGCACAACATCCGCACCCTGTTCTCTGGCTTCGGCGGTGACGAAGTGGTCACCAATCCGGGTCAGCACCTGCGCTGGGAATTGCTCGATGCTGGCAACCTGCCCGGCATGTGGAACATCCTGCCCGGCAACCTGCTCACACGTCCCCTGCGCCTTGCCAAGCTTCTTACCCTTGGACGCAAGAAACCCGCTTACAACCCCAACTTCCTGAACGCCTGGAACGAGCGCTGGCCGCACTACATTATTCATCCCCAGGTTGTTGAACGATTGAATTTGCACGAAACATACATGGAAACTGCCCGCTACGATGCCCCCTACCGCCGCATCAATGATTTCATCCTGCAGCACCACCTGACCCGTATGCTCATCACCACCCGGCTGGAGAACTGCACCCTGGTGGCGGCCTCCTATGGCATCGATTATCGCTGGCCGCTCTGGGATGTGCGCCTGGTACAGCAATACCTTTCTACCCCTTCCATTGAAAAGGTTGGCCCCAATGGCGTGGGCCGCTACCTGCACCGGCGCGCCATCGACAAGGTGGTGCCCAAAATGGTCGCCTGGAAACCCAGCAAAGATATGGGCTACGCCGCCCTGCACCAGGAAGCCCAGGAGACTGGCATTATCGAAGTGGCAGAAAGAGCGCGGGAGATGGAGCCTCGCCTGCACCCGGCACTGGATGAGTTGATCGACCGAAAGAAATTCCGCGAGCAAATCGCCCGTGCCGCGCAAGGAAAAGCCGATAGGGCTTTTGCTTTTGCCTTCCGCCGGAGCTTTGGCGCGCTCAACCGGCTGCAAGCCTGGCTGGATGGCGGCAAAATGGCGGGTTAATACCTTACTAGTAATCCCCCATCCAAAACCTGCGGGGTTGCGGTTCCCCAGCCGGTATTCCCCTCCAACAGGATCGGGCCCTGCGGGGTGAGCACCCAATCCCAGGCGATCGCATCAATATCCGCAAACAGGGCATGGGCACGCTGGCTGGCTAAAACCAATTGCTCCCAATCGGGCAATTTACCCAACAGCTTCGCCTTTTCCCAGAGCAGTTCAGCATCGGTGCGCATTTTCTCGCTCCAATGGGCTTGCAGCGGGAATGGTTGCAATAGACCGCTTTCACTTTCGATCGGCAAGATCCCGTAACTGGTTCGTCCGCTCTTTTCCGATTTGCCCACTGGAACTTCCAGCGTGGCCCCCAGGCAGGTGATTTGCTCCCCCTGCCAGCGGCTGATATAGCGCACCGTGATCACTTCCGTGTTATACGCCAGCCCACTCACGGCAGGATGGTTCTCAAGGCAAGGTTGGATGAGAGCATCATCCAATTTGCAAAGTTTGCGCCAGGCAGCTTCCACCGCGCTGGCATTCTCGAGCATCTTTCCCTGGAATGTCTGTCCACGCAGTTCCCCAGCATCGCCGCGAACGCTGAATGCGCCAATCCCGCGATTGCCCGTGCGCGTTTTGCAAAAGACAGCCACGCCAGGTGAGATCAGGCTGGCAAGCGCAGGCGGCGCATCACTGCGAACAATGATCTGCAAACTGGCAACAACTGGCAGCCCGTGCTGGGCCAGTTTCTCGGCCAAAGCCTGTTTATCCTGAATGACCTGGAGAGAATCCGCATGCTTGCCCCTGGCGCGGTTTCGCCAGTGCTGATAGACAGGCACTTCGCTGTCATAAACATAATCCAGGGCACGCTCCGGCTCACGATACAACCCAAACTTATACGCCTGCGCGGGTTGAATTCCCCACGCATAGGCCAATCCCAACACGATCCAGGCCTGCCGCCAGATCGGGATCCCCGTGTTTTGGCGCACCGCCGCACCAAAATGGCGGACTGCCTTCCACGCAGATGGAATGGCATGAAAGACCCGCCAACGCAGGGCCAGCCACAATTCAAAGGCCAGCCATAATCCTTTTGGGTAACGTTCCCTGCCTTGAAGCAATATCTGGCGATGCAGGGCAACCAACCTGTCATTTTCCGGAAACAGATAGCGCCAGCCAAGCAAACCATGCGGCGCATTGCGGCGTAAAAAATAAGCGAGTTTTCTCATATCCCAAACATTATAATCCTGTGAAATGACCTTCAAACACATCCCCCGGTATCGCCCGCTTCAAATTGTTGCCAACCTGACCCGTGCCCTGCAAATGGTCTGGCGCATTGCTGCGCGCTGGACAGTTTTCAACACCGTCCTTGTGCTGCTGCAAGGTTTCCTGCCGCTGGCTACGCTTTACCTGGTCAAGCGGGTGGTGGATTTTGTGACATCCAACATAACAGCGCCAGACAAAAGCGCCGTTTTTGAGCAAGCCCTGTTCTGGATCATCCTGGCCGGGGCGGTGGCGCTGCTCTCGGCCCTGACTCGCGCCCTGGGTGAATATGCCGCCGAAGCCCAATCCCTGTATGTGACCGATGCGATCGCCGATATCCTGCACGAACAATCCATCGCTGTGGATCTGCGCTATTACGAAGACCCTTCTTACTACGATACCCTGCACCGCGCCCAAAAAGAAGCCCCCTTCCGTCCCACAAAAATCGTCAATGGCCTGATCCAACTGGCCCAAAACAGCATTTCCCTGCTGGGCATCCTTGTACTGCTGATCTCATTCGGCGGCTGGACCGCTTCCCTGTTGATATTGGTTGGTTTGCCAGGCGTCACCCTGCGCATGATGCATTCCAAACGTCTGTATACTTTTGACAAAAACCAGACCGAAAAAGAACGCCGGGCAAACTTCTACCATAACGTGTTGGTGGATGTGCCTTTTGCCAAAGAAGTGCGCCTGTTCAACCTGGGGGAATTGTTCAAAGATCGTTATCACCAGTTGCGCACCGAAATCCGCAACGGAAAGTTATCCTTGGGCGCCCGGCGGGTACGTTCGGAACTAATGGCACAAACCCTGGTCACGCTGGCGTTGTTCGGGGCACTAGCCTGGTTCGCCTGGCGCGCATTGAATGGTACGCTCTCGCTTGGGGATGTGCTTGTTTATTTTCTCGGTTTCCAGGGCGGGTTGAACTTCCTGCAAGGCTTGCTGAGAGCGCTGGCCGGGTTGTATGAAGATAATCTCTTTTTGACCAATCTTTACCACTTCCTGGATCTGCAGCCTGCCATCCAGTCTCCGGACAACCCGCAGGTTGTACCGCAGCCCATGCAGAACGGCCTGTCTTTTGAACAGGTCAGTTTTCACTATCCGGGGCGTAGTCAACCGGCATTGCAGGACATCAATATTCGCATTGCCCCCGGCGAAGTAATCGCCCTGGTGGGTGAAAACGGCTCAGGCAAAACCACATTGGTGAAATTGCTCTGCCGCCTGTACGATCCCACCCAGGGCACGATCAAGGCAGATCACATCGACATCCGCGACTTCAACCCCAGCGAATGGCGAAAACAGATCGGCATTACCTTTCAGGATTTTGCCCGTTACGCCATGACGGTGCGCGAAAATATCTGGTTGGGCAATCCCGAAAATGATCCCACCCTGGAACTGGTGACCCGCGCTGCAGAACGCGCCGGAGCGGATGAGTTTATCCGCAACCTGCCAAAAGGCTACGAAACGATGCTCGGGCACTGGTTCTTCCAGGGGCAGGAGTTGAGCGGCGGGGAATGGCAAAAAATCGCCTTGGCACGCAATTTCTGGCGCGAAGCCAACATACTGGTGTTGGATGAGCCCACCAGCGCGCTGGATGCGATCGCTGAAGAGAAACTCTTCCAGGCTTTCCGGACTGTCTTGGCCAAACGAACAGGCATCCTCATAAGCCATCGCTTTTCCACTGTTCAAATGGCGGATTGCATCTATGTGTTGGATAACGGTCAAATTATCGAGAGCGGCACCCATGCCGAATTGCTGGCAAACAAGGGGCATTATGCCTATCTGTATCAAAGCCAGGCTCAGTATTACCAAATGGAGGATTGATGCAAACACCCCAACTTTCTCTCGAACTGCAACTGGTATTGGCCGGGGCATTAATTCCCTTGCAGCCAACTGAAATTGAGCGTCTAGGTGAACTTTGTGCTCAACCAGGGCTGGATTGGGAAAAAACAGAACAGATTGCCAAACATCACGGGTTGGCAGCAGTGCTTTACACAAATCTCATCAGTCATGCAGCCGGATTGGTTCCAGAATCTGTGAAAGCATCACTCAAGAATGAAGCCCAGCGGAATTACAAAATAAACCTGCACCTGACCGCAGAAATTATCCGATTAGATAAACTGCTATCTCCCACCGGAATATCCATCTGCCCGATCAAAGGACCACTGCTTTCCAAACAACTTTATGGAGATTTGGGTTTGCGCGCTACCCGCGATATCGACCTGCTGTTGCCTGAAGATCAGGTGTTGGCAGCAGAAAAAACCTTGTTGGCCGCCGGTTATATTCGCACTGCCCCACGCACAGCACTTAGCCCTGCCCAGTGGAAGTTTTACAAAAACAAGGCGCACCATTTCCACTTTGAATATCCCAAAAGACGGGGACTGATCGAAATACACTGGGCGCTTTCCAGCCCCGACTTACTACCAGTTTCGACAACCCGGCAATTCCTCTCCCGTGCACGCCCGCTTCAAGAATACCCATCCATGCTTGGACTGGCCGATGAAGATTTGTTTTGCTTCCTGGTTTTCCACGGTGCAAAGCATGGCTGGGAGCTTTTCAAATGGCTGGCAGATATCGCCCTGCTCATGCGCCGTTCTCCTGATCTGGATTGGCAAACAATCCATGCTCAAATGGCTGAATTTGACCTGCTGCGCCCGCTGGGGCAAGGTTTGCTTTTAGCACAAGATTTATTCAATGTTCAAGCCCCACCTCAGGCAATGCCTCTGCTTGATCAACCGCCAGTGCAAAGGCTTGCCCAAAAGGCCCTGGCAATATCAACTTCCGATGATGGATTTGGCGGCGAACCCGGGCGTTTTCTTGGTTTCAACATCCTGAGATACACCTTGGGATTGAAAACTTCTTGGAAATCCAAGTTTTTCCAGTTATACAATGCCTGGATCAACCCGGAAGATTGGGATGATCTAATCCTCCCCGAATGGCTTTTTCCGCTATACATTCCCTTGCGCCCCTTCTTGTGGTTGCACCGTTATCATTTGCCCTGGTCAAAAAAGAAACTTTCTGCCCGATAAACAGGTTATTGATGTTTGTAAAAGTATCTAAACTTCATAGCCGACATGATGTACAAAGGAGTGGATCAGTTTCGGTTTGGCACGTAAACTCTTCTTTGCAGCGATCAAGGATGTTCGTATCTCAGACAAGCTATTGCAACTGACATTGGCCAGGTCGCCTTTCTTGAGATAACTCCACACATATTCAGTTGGGTTCAGTTCTGGGCATAACCTGGTAATCTTTCCAAATGGATCCTTCTTGCAGCGCCATCCGATAAGTACTTCTGAATGGCCTTTGAGCGATGAGTTGGTGATCCATCCCAAATGACAGTGAGTAAACCAGGAATGGATCGTTGAAGCAAATCAAGAAAAGTGATGATCTCTTTACTGGAAATCGGATGATCCCATATTTTCAGGATAACTTTTCCATCCGGGGAAGCTGCTCCGACGACGGACAGATGATCTCGCGACAAATACTCTTCCAAGATGGGTGTTTTGCCGCGAGGTGCATAGGTACGAACCACCATTGGCAGCAGATAGAAGCTGCTTTCATCAACAAATATGAGTGTGCGCCCCTCAGTCAGGGCCTTTTTTTGACTTCCGGCCAGCGTTCTTGCCACCACTGGTTGACTTCTTGCTCTTTTTGCTGTTTGGCTTTCAGCCGCGGCTTTTGGGGTGTCCAGCCCATTTCATCAAGAATGTGACTGACATGGGCTGGATGATAGCTAACACCCAACTCACGCTTTATGACCTGCGCCACACGCCCACATGTCCAGACGGCTCCTTGAAAGCCATAATGCTGTGCTCCTTTCGCCAGCATCTCTTTCAGCCGCTCTCGATCTGCTGCTTTCAAGCGTGCAGGTCGTCCAGGTGCTTTAGTGTGCAGCAACTTTTCTGCTCCACTTTTCTGTCTACGTTTGATCCATTGGCTTGCCGCACCCGCTGTCACACCAAGTGCTTGTAAAAGTATAAATCCGCAGAATGATTTGTTAAGGTTTGCTGGCAGGTAGAATTACTGGTCAATACCAAACCAGGACAAATCGAATGCCA
>CAIQJJ010000102.1 GCA_903872065.1 uncultured Anaerolineales bacterium
AAGTACCTGGAAGAAGTTCTGCAGCTGAATTCGGCTTCTGTGGAAAGGTACCGCTTTTACCTGCGTCATCTCCTCCTGTGGGCAGACAATCAGGGTTTTAGAAATGTCCAGGCAATACGTCCTACTTTGCCGGCATATCTAGCCTCTGCACCAGGGAAAGACGGCATTGGCACTTTATCCGGTGTGTCACAAAAGAAGATCCTGGATACGAGCAAACGATTTTTCCGTTGGGCAAAGACAACCTATTCGCGCGAGATGAACCAGGTGCCTGTTTCCTGGATTGACACCCTGCGCCTCGTCCGCCAACCGCAGATCACAGCGGAGAATGTTTTTGTTACTGTCGAAGAAATACAAAAAATGATCTCCCTTCCGGTGGCAGACGACAACCTGGCGGTGATCCGCGATCAAGCTGCCGCTGCCATGCTGTTCTTATCCGGGATGAGGGCCAGTGCCTTCACGACCCTCCCGGTGACCGCCGTGGATCTGGATAACCTTTCTCTCCGCCAGTGGCCGGAATTGGGCGTGCATACGAAAAATAGCAAGCGCGCCACCACGTTCTTATTGAATATTCCTGAACTGCTTGCCCCGGTCCATCGCTGGGATGCAATCGTTCGCGCGTCTCAACCAGCTTCTACGGCGTGGTATGCGCCGATTGCACATACTTGGGGCGATCAGTGCCTTTCGCCAGAAGAGCCGGGAAAAACTCGCTCCCATGCCCTGCAAAAACGCCTGCGGATCTTGTTTTCCATGGCGAATGTTCCCTTCAAGTCGCCGCATAAATTCAGGCATGGCCATGCTGTATATGGCTTGCTTCATGCCCAGACGATGGCAGACTACAAAGCCGTCTCCATGAATTTGATGCACGATAGTATTGAAATCACAGACAGCACATACGCGCCCATGTTATCCTCCGATGTCCAGGAGCGAATTGCAGCGCTCTCGGCGAAAGCATCATCCCGGCAGAATCATAAAGATCCTGCCGGGGATGGTGAACTTGAATCTTTCCTCAATCAGTTGAGCCGGGGTGATTTAAAACACGCTCTCGTGTTTATCGCTGGAAAGCTGGCTCAATGATCCTTATCTGGTTACAGGCGCATGTTATCCGCTGGGCTTGCTTTTCGATGGGCTTGCTCAACATCCACTTCGGCGATTTGGGCGTAATGGCGCACCATGTCCAGCGAACCGTGACCGAGCAAGGCTTGCAAGGTAAAAACGTCGCCGCCCGAACGCAAATAGGTGATGGCGAATGTGTGGCGAAATTTATGTGGATAAACACCTTTGACCTGGGCCCGGTCTCCCAACCGGTTGATCAGCACGCGCAGGCTGTCCTTGTTGAAGGGTTTGTCGGCATGGCTGATGAAGAGGGGGGCGCGAACATCGTCCCCGTCTTCACGGCCTGCCAGGTAGCGCCAGATGGCTTTCCGAGCGACCTTCCCCACATAGACGGTGCGGCCTTTGCCTCCCTTGGCACCGCCAGCCAATCCATGCCGGACAGTGATCTTGCCGGTTTTGAGGTCCACATCGTTGACGGTCAGGGAGCAAAGCTCGGTCGCCCGCAGTCCGGTATCCAGGAGGGTGAGCACGATCGCCTGGTCGCGGTTGCCGGATGGCCGGCGCATAATAAACTTTTTGCGTTCCTGGGTTTGCGATTCCCGGGAGTAAACGCAGGCCTTCATGATCTTTTCAACATCTTCCTTCGTGAAGGTTTCGACCGGGTGCTTCTGGAATTTCGGTGCGGTGACTTCGATCGATGGGTTGGGATATTTGAACTCGACATGCAGCCAGCCGAAGAAGGACCGGAAGGTCACCCACACGTTGCGGATCGATTTCGCCGACAGTGGTTCGGTGCTGCCGTTGAAACGCACCGGTTTATATTCGGTGCGCAACCAGGCCAGGTAGCCAGTGAGGTCGGACGGTTGGATGTCAGAAACATTCCGGTCGCCGATATGTTTCAACCAATGGTTCAGTGTGAACTCATAGGAGGTAATCGTGCGTTGGCTTAACCCCTCAGCCGTTTTGAATTTTAGGAAGCCGTCGATGGATTTAGAGATGGACAGTGAATTGGCATTAACTGCCGAGCCCGGCGTGCTGCGGTTCATGAGAAATTCCTCCAATTTTGGAAAAATGTCTACCGCAGTTCGCCGGGCTAACGAAAAACCAGAGCCCAACGGACTCTGGTTCTTACTCAGTAGCGGGGAGTGGATTCGAACCACTGACCTCCGGGTTATGAGCCCGACGAGCTACCACTGCTCTACCCCGCATCATTGTATAGATGATAATATCATATCACCCCCCGCCGGTCAAGGGTGTTATGGATTGTTAAAAAATAATGCGTACCAGACTTCCCAGTTTTGC
>CAIQJJ010000103.1 GCA_903872065.1 uncultured Anaerolineales bacterium
AGGGCAGATGCGTGTTCATTTGCGCGTGGTGGGAAATTTGTTAATCTGGCTGCCTTCGCTGCTCAGCAAGCGCTACCAGATTCACAAGACAGCAAAGGTAAAAGCTGAATCTCTTGAACGTTGGTTTGTCAATGCGGAGTAAAGAAATGCGTGTTGGAATTTATAATCGTTGGTTAACTACACTGGGCGGCGGGGAAAAGTATGATCTGACGATAGCAGAATGCCTTAGTCATTTTCATCCGGTTGAAGTCCTCAGCCATAAGTCAATAGATAAAGGGTATGTTTCTGAGCGATTACAGGTAGATTTGTCACGGGTGGAATTTGTGACCTTGCCCAACCGGAGTTCGTTGGAAATGACGCCAGTGACTCAGGAGTATGATTTCTTTATTAACGGCTCGTACCTCGATTTTTTCCCTTCTTTGGCTCGCCGCAGCGCCATTGTGATCTTTTTTCCAACCAATTTAGGGCCAGATACTTTCTCGCGCCGTTGGCTTAAAACCTGGATACGCCAACAACTGTGCCTGCCTCAGGTTTTGATCAGCCCTCAGGCGTTCAATCTGGCAAAAGGTGGACTTAGTTGGGTGACGGATGTTAACTTGAAACTGCGATTGCCGGCTATGCGCAAATCTTACCCTTTGGATTTTGATTTAAGGGCTTGCCATCCAATGGTAAGCGGCGCTCATTTGTATTTGAATGGCATCGCAATCGACCAAGTTGCTTTGGGCAGCGGTGTTCATTGCCGAGTGATTATTCCTTGCTTGCCTGAGAAAAAATATCACGAGTTAGTGATTAGCCCAGTGGTTAGCGATCAACTTGTAGATGGTGATGCATTGTTGGCGATGGATAATATTCAGTTGGGTTTGTTATCCTATCGGTTTTATCAGCATCTGTTAGAAAAAAGTCTTCATCGGGCGCATGTGCGTTTGGAATATAGCCCTCCTGGGGTGGCCATCCTTGATTATCTGGACTCTTATAACGCCATCTGGTCGATCTCGGAGTATACGACAAAGTGGATATGGAAGTACTGGAAGCGCAATAGTAGTATCTTATATCCCCCAGTTAATGTGGCAAGCTTTACGGTTGGCGAGAAACGTCCACAGATATTGAATGTTGGACGTTTCTTTGCGGGGAATCATAATAAGAAACATTTGGCGATGGTGGAAGCGTTCAAACGAATGGTGGATGAAGGATTAACTGGATGGACGCTGCATTTAGCGGGCGGAGCGGCCTCTGGGGAGGAACATAAGGCTTATCTGGAGAGTGTTTTCGAGCAGTCCCAGGGTTATCCGATTCAGATCCATCCGGATATTTCCTTTACTGATCTGTCAGAATTGTATTCGAGCAGCGCGATTTATTGGCATGCCAGTGGTTTTGGGGAAGACGATCAACGTGAGCCGGAAAAATTTGAACATTTTGGGATTACTACCGTCGAAGCCATGGCCGCCGGGTGTGTGCCGGTTGTGATTGCAAAAGGCGGCCAGCCGGAAACTGTTCATCACGGCGAAAATGGATTTTTGTGGAATACCTTGGAAGAATTGCTGCAATTTACGCGTCAGGTTATGACCGATCCAGCCCTGGCTGTCAGGTTATCACAGCAGGCTGTTCAGGACAGCCAGCAATATGCTACTGACGCTTTCTGTCAGCGGCTAAATCAGTTAGTGGAAAGTAATGGCGATAGAACACTGCTCTAAGTTATGATAGCATTCATCCGTCGCAGTATTATGATAATTTTGAGAAATGCTGAGGCTATTGCTGCCTGGAGTGTTTTCGTTGTTTTTGTCGTGCTGGGGGGGCTGTATGCCTTTACAGGGTATGTGGGTTTCGATGAGGCGTTCAACCTTCAAGTTCCAGCCAACCTGGCGCAGAGCGGAGAGTATGGGACAACATATCAGGGCGGGGAGCCGTTCGATCCGCTGATCACGACGGGGCCTACGGTTTTGTTACCGATTGCACTCTCATTTGCGGTGTTTGGGGTTGGAATTGTGCAGGCTCGTCTGATTATTTTTTTGTTTTGGCTTACTTTTATCGTGCTGTTGGCTGGAATGGCTTACCGGCTTGGAGGGGGGCTGAGTATGTTTCTGGTGCTGGTGTTGGCTGCTTTTTTGCCTAATTTTTTTGACTTTGGGCTGAAAGTGATGGGAGAAATTCCGGCGTTGGTTTTTCTTCTGCTGGGTTTGTGGGCCTTGAGTAAAAATGAGGCTTTTTGGGGGGCGATGTTATTGGGATTCTCTGTGTTGACCAAATTAAATTTTTTATTCAGTCTGGGGACGCTAGTACTTTTCTATGGATTGCGCTGGATTGGGGCATTGTTTAAAGAAAGGGGATTAAATAAGGATTTACAAAAAACTGTTAAGCAAACATTTGCTTTGTTGCTGAGGGATGTGATTAAGTCTGGGTGCGCCGTTGCCTCTGGCTTTAGCTTGCCCATAGTGACTTGGGAAGCAATTCGTCTTTTTGTGTTAGGCTGGATGGAGTATTGGCAGAATTGGGGTGAATTTCTCCGTCTTTTGGGGATTCTGCCAGGAACACGCCAATTGCTTTCTTCAAGCTCTTTTACAACCCGTCTTTTGACGGTCGGTATTCCCTACAAAGTCTCCGATCGGTTTATCTTGGGAATGGGGATCTTTTTTTTGGGTGCTTTGATGCTCTGGGGGCTGTGGAATTTCCGTTCTGGTGTCTTGCATACTGAGGCGAAGCAGGAGATTACGCTATATTGGCTGTTGAATGCTTCAGGATTGGTGTCTTTGGTGTGGTGGCTTTTTGGAAAAAGCGACTGGTGGCGGCATCTCCTGCCAGGTTATTTACTTTGGGGACTTGTGGTTTGTATTACGTTGGTGCGTTGGATCAAAGGAACGGCGAATCGACGCTGACTTGAAAGATGGAGAGGGGTGAAGTCGTTTGGATTGGGGCTTGTATTGTTTTTTCTGGTTTTTTATCCGGTTGGATTGCAATTTCGCCTTCTGGAATTTGGACTGAAACAAAATTATACTTGTCAGAACAGCCTGGCGCAGCAGATTCGCGCCATGTCTGAGCAAAAGGCCATTTTTGGCTATTGGGGGTGGTATCAATCGCCAGAGCTATCGTTTTTGTCTCAGAAATCCTTTTATGATGTCGCTCAGCCGGCCACAAGAATGACTTTTGCTGAAATGACTGCACGAGGCTATCAACCTTATGTAATCGTTTCCCAACACCAAGAGATGGGAGCAAAAGAGACACTTGCGGAGGAAGGGCCGCTTTTAGGCCAGGTAGTAAAGGAGATGTGTGGGTATAAGGTTTACCAATATGTGGGAAAATAAAGTTAAGCGCGCTTTCGAGCGATCAGATTTAAAATGCCTCCATAAGCCAATAATTGGGCAATCAGGAAAGGCCGCCAGACGCGTTTTGGCATTAACTGTTTGGGGAATGTTTTTACCAGCAAGTGGTTAGCTTTCGTAATCACAGGATGATAGCCGCCAATAAATGGATAGAGTTGGTAGTCCATCTTTAATACTCTCAAAGCCTGGCGGTATTCCATATAGCGGTATACATGTTCATTGATACCGTGTTCTACCTCAGGACAGCTTAATGCTTTGCTGGCAAACATTCCTACGACTGGTTCATTTACCATAATTAGCCGCCCGTTGGGTTTCAACACATCGTAAACTTGTTGCAAAGTGGCCTGAATGTCAGCGCTGTGGTGTAGTGTGGCAGCCATGAAAACAATATCGAAGGCATTTTTTCTCAAGGGAATTTGATGCATGTCGCCGCAGATGCGATCAAAGTATACGCTTTCTTTTTCCAGGTAAACATCGGCTGTCTTCAGGCCGACGTAACGTGTTAGCAGCACATCCAGTCCTACGGCATTACATTTCTGGCGTGCAAAATAGCGGGTTGCCCAACAACGGCCTGCGCCCAGGTCTAATACGGTCTCGCCGCCAGTTAACTGAACCTGAGACCAAAGATAGTGAAAGTTTTCAGCCTGACTTTGCCAGGCTGCCTTGTGTTCGCCGATACCATCTGGAAGAGACAACATTAACTCGTCTGTGTTGACGACCATTTGCTCGAGCTGCGTCCAGCCGGTTTGCTCATTGAGAATCTCTTGGGATGGATTAATCAGAATATCTAAAATACCATCATGCACTGAATATGCTCGTTGACAGTTACGACAGGTCACTGTTGCTTCGCGGATTTCTGCTGGGTTTTCTTGTGTAATGGACAGGTCGAATTGTTGGGCCTTGCAGATAGGGCAGTAAATTAAGTTTAGTAAAGATTTTCTCATTTGTTTAACAATTTCCTAAAGTAACAATCTGATGGATGTGATATAAGTGTTTTTTAAATCTATTATACTTCCTCATGTGCATAATTTATTCAAAGGAGAAAACTTATGAATAAAAAAAAGCGACGATTTTCTGTAGGTTTAAAAATTGTTGTCGTGTTTGTGCTGTTGTGTATTTCCTTTAGACAAATCGAACTGCGAGGTTTGGCTAGCCCAGCGGGCACCTTCATTCGTGTGGCTACGACGGGCGCTGATACACCTGCTTGTGGGTCAGATTCGAATCCCTGCCGGACAATCCAATATGCGGTGAATAAAGCTGACGCGTCGGGCGCTACGATTACCGTGGCGGAGGGGGTTTATACTTACGATCCAGCGTCAGATTTGTGTAACTGGGCGATTACCCATGCTATTGTTTGCATTGTAGACAAAAATATATCTATCCTGGGAGGATATACTACAAATAATTGGGCTACTTCAGACCCAACAGTTCATGCGACTATCCTGGATGGCCAAAATTCGGTGCGTGGGGTAATGGTTATCAAATATAATACAACAGCAAGCCTGATTATGGAAGGTTTCACTATTCAAAATTGCCTGGCGCGCGGACTTGATTATGTGGCAGATCACTACAATTCACGCGGGTTTGGCGCTGGTGTTTGGTCGCAACGCGCGCCGATGACTTTGCGGCACATGATCTTGCGCAATAATCAGGCAATTGGCGGTACGCGCAATGAGTCGTTTGGTGGGGATGGTACAGGAGGGGGGGTGGCGATTGAGGCAGAGGTGAATGCCAATATCCCAGTGAGGATAGAAGATTCGCTGATCGAAAATAACCAGGCATTGGGTGGTGGTGGCGCGGAGCGCGGCGGCTTGGCGCATGGCGGGGGTATTTTTGCTTATAATGCGTATTTGGTAGTGAAGGACGTTGTTATTAAAAATAATCTGGCAAAATCGGGAAATAGCACTGGCGATGGGATCGATTCGATTACAGGTTTGCGAGCAGATGCTTTGGGTGGTGGGGTTGCGCTGCAGATCGACTCATCGGCTGATTTTGTGCGCGTGCAGATAATTGATAATCAAGTGATCGGGGGTGGGGCCGGTACTGCGTCAGGTTCGGAAGGGGGGAGCGGGTTGGGCGGAGGTTTGTATATCGAAGAAGCCCCGGTGACCATTAGTGACTCTCTTTTTAGCGGTAATGTTGCGATTGGCGGGGTGGCTGCTCAAGGTGGGCTGGCATTTGGCGGCGCGGTAATGATTAACTATACGAATGTGACGATTGATCGGACCCAAGTGTTCAATAATCTCGCTCGGTCGGCCGGCTCTTCTACGGGCGGAAATGTGGGGGTTGTGAGCGGGGGTGGGTTGTATATGGCGGCGTATGCTTATCCGGGGCAAGGGCATTTGTTTGTAACGAACAGTACGATCGTTGGGAATAAGGTTGAGGTGGGTACGCCAGGAATTACCAGTCTGGCTGGCAGCCCCGGAATCACTGTCCAGGCGGTTACAGTGGATATTGTGCATTGTACGATCGCCGATAATCAATATCTGAGTATGGGGCGGGCCGGGCAGGCGATCAGTGTTGAAGGTTCACAGGGGCCTGGCGGCGTCCCGGGTACTTTGAATCTTCGTTATTCGATCATTTCTGATCATGTGAATGATACGGTAACGGATGACTTTACCTCTGCTTTAACTGTTTACAAAGGAAGCACGGCTAATCTTGATACCGTTATGTTTTTTGGCAACACCAATAATACAAATGCGGATAAAAGACCTGTTGATCCAGGTACTATCAATCAGGTCAATACGCTCCTCCCTACCAGTCCAATTGGCTATGTGTCTCCTGGTTCGCCTGATTTCGATTATCATCTCCAGTCTTCGTCCCCTGCTATCGATCAAGCGATTGGCAGCACTACTCCTGATGATATAGATGGTCAGTCGCGCCCGCTTGGAGCAGCGAGTGATGTTGGCCCTGATGAATATGCGGTTCCTGCGCTTACTTTGTTGCCTGATGTCCTGAACTTTATGACGGATAATGACGCGATGGTGTACAAAAAGACGTTGATCGGCGTTACTTTCGGACCGGAAATTACCTGGAATGCATCTACCAATGATGATTGGATTTCGATCGGGTCTTTGAGGGGGTCGAAAGTTGCTTCAGGGAAAACAGGCACATACCTTGTGGTGCATGTTTTTCCTGCTTTGGCGCCTCAGAATGTTGTCAGTGGAAAAATATCTGTTACGAGCAGCGGCGCAGACCCGATCGATCTGCTTGTCAATTTGGAGAAAGTTAAGGTTGTATATTCGGTATATCTACCGTTGACTCTGCGTTGATGGCTTTCCCGAAAATTCTTTTGTTGTCTGGTGTGCGCGGCGATACACGTCGTTATCGCACTGTTCATCCTTATGAACAGCTTCGGTTAATAGATGTGGATTGTACCCTCAGTCATATTTCTGATCCTGGTTTGCGCGCCCGCGCCCGCCAGGTTGATATTGTCCTGCTCCACCGTTCGCCGTGGGATTCGCAGGTCAAATGGCTGGTTGAAACTACCCGGCAGCGCGGTGGGTTAGTGATTCAGGATACCGATGATCTGATCTTTGATCCCGCGGTTTTTCAATTCATCGATAGTCCTGATTTTGCTGATCCGGTGAGAGCCGCGCTCTATCAAGAAGATTTGCGCCGCAACCGAGCTACTCTGGATGCCTGTGATGCGGTTATTGCTGCTACCGATTATCTGGCTGATCGTGCGCGTGCGTTGGGCAAGCCGGCTTGGGTGCATCGCAATGCCTTCAGTCTCGAAATGCTGGATCGTTCTGAAATAGCTTATCGTCAGCGCTGTTTTGAGCGTAGTAATGTGGTCATTGGTTACGCCAGTGGTACGCCTACGCATAACCGCGATTTTGCACTTGTCAGGCCGGCGTTGCAAGAAATTTTACGCCGTTACCCACAGGTCGAGCTACATCTGATCGGTCGGATCGACCCCGGCGATGGTTGGTCTGCCTGGGCTGACCGTATTCACTATTATCCCCTGGTTCCCTGGCGCGAATTGCCTGTCCTGCTGGCGGGTTTCGATATTAACCTGGCGCCCTTGCGGGCTGATAATCCTTTTGGGCAGTCGAAAAGCGAAATCAAGTTCATGGAGGCCGCCTTGCTGCGTTTGCCTACTATTGCCAGTCCCACTGCCGCCTTCCGGTACGCCATCCGCTCGGGTGAGACCGGCCTGTTGGCGGGAGATTGGTTGGAGGCTTTGGAAATGCTGGTGACACAGCCGCGCTTGCGTCACCAAATGGGTGAGCAGGCTTACGCTGATGTTGTGGCGCGTTATCACCCGCGGGTGCGGGCATCTGAATTGGTTTCTACTCTGAATGCTATTGCGCAGGAGCGCCGCAGCTCTCCTATCTGGGAGGAGTCGCCAGAAGAGAAGCATCCATTTCTGGAACTTGCCCCTTCGAATAAAGCCTGGGTTCCTGTGGAGTTGGAGCAATCTCCTCCTTTACATCAGCTTGCTATTCATAACTTGTTGCATCGTGGTCCTGGCACCTTGCTGTTGCAAATATGGGTCTTCTTGCGCCGTTTTCTTTCTCCTATTATTCCTTATGGCCGCCGTTGATCTTTCTATTTGTATTGTTACGCAGCAGGCGTGCGATTACTTGCGCAATTGCTTGCGCTCGATTGATGAAAATCCGCCTGTGGCAACTTATGAGATCATCGTTGTGGATAATGCCTCAACAGACGATACGTTGAATATGCTGCGGACAGAGTTCCC
>CAIQJJ010000104.1 GCA_903872065.1 uncultured Anaerolineales bacterium
AGGCCCAGGTCGCGGCAGCGCCGCGCCAGATCGGGCAGGTTGAAGAGCGGCAGTTGCGGCCAGATTGTATCCGCCCCCACCTGGCGCAGGTCTTCCAGGATCGGGCCGATCACGCCGCATGAATGGAAGAAAACACGCTTGCCGGCTTTCTTGACCGGCTCGAACAACTCGCGGTAGCGCGGAGCGAAGAAACGCCGCCAGACTTTGGGCGAGATCATCATCGCCTGCTGCGTGCCAAAATCATCGCCCGCCCCGATGGCGTCCGCCCCAACCGCCAGCGAGTTTTCCACGATCGGGCGGTAATAGTCCACCAGCAGATCGGCCAGGCGGTTGATTTCGGGCGTATCCTGCGTAATGTCAATCAACACATCCTCGAAGGGGCGCAGCGACTGCATCGTCTCGAACAGGCTGACCCCGCCGCCGGCATGGAAATAAGTCTGCCGGTGCGCCGCCCCTTCCGCCTGCGCCCTGGCCAGCGCCTCCCCCGCCAGGCGCTCGACCGCCGGCGCGCGGTAGCCCTCCAGGCGTGAAATGTCCGCCAGCGGGTAAGCGATGCGGTAGCCCCACACCCCATACAGCCGGTATTCCCAGGTCGTCCCCCACTCATCCGTTGCAATCCGGTGATAGCGGCCATCCGCGTCGAAATGCTCGGCAGGCACGACCGGCAGCGCCAGGTCGGACTGATCGCTGAAATCGTGACCGCAAGCGCGCATCAAATCCAGCAGCTTTTGTCCATGCTCGAACAGCCCGGCCGGCGAGGGGTGAATTTGCAGAGCGACTTTGTCAACAGGTTGGAAGGCCAGCGCGGCCAGCATCCGTTCGCGTGAGTTCATGAGGTTCCTCCGTTCCATTCCTCGCGTAAGATTGACATATTGACCAGGTCTACATACTCCCCTTCTATCCATAGTACCTGGCGCGGCCGGCACTCCTCCACAAACCCGCATGCCCGGTAACAGCGGATGGCGCGTTCATTCCTGGCGTGGGTGGTTAACACAATCCGCCGCGCCCCCAGGTAGTGAAAGCCACAGCGCAGCAGCAGCTTCGTGGCGTCGCGCCCGTAGCCGCTTCCCCAATACTGGCGGTCGCCGATCACAATCCCCAGTTCGAGAATGCCGTGCGGCCGGTTGAGCCCCATCAGGCAGCAGTTGCCGATGTACTTGCCATCCGCCTCAATCGCGAACCAGGCGCTGTCCTCGTCCGCGTTCTTGACCGAGTCTTCATACGCGGCTTGCGCCTGCTCTAGCGAACTGGGGCGCGGGAAGCTGCTGTCCAGGCCGTACAGCTCAATATCCTGGTCGAATTCGTGCTGGCGCAGCACATCCTCGGCGCGCATCTCGCGCAGGATTGTTTTTTCACCTTGCAACATAAGCCGCCTCCTTTTCGCTCGCCGCCCATTCCTCGCCCAGGAGCGACATCCTGACCAGATCGGTATATTCCCCCTCCACCCACACCTCCTTGCGCAGGCGGCCCTCCTCCACAAAGCCGCAGGCGCGGAAACAGCGCAGGGCGCGCTCGTTCTTCGCCTGCACCTCCAGGTGGATGCGGCGCGCCCCCAGGTAGTGGAAGCCATAACCCAGCAGCAGGCGCACGACTTCGCGCCCATAACCCTTCCCCCAACAGGCGCGCGCTCCGATGCTGATCGTCAGCGCCAGGTTGCCGTACCGGTCGCCCACATTCCACAACTCACAGTGGCCGATATATTGACCCTCGGCCTCGATGGCGAACGGCGCCAGGTGGTCGGCTGGCTTGACGCGCATCTCATAGAAGGCTTGCGCCTTTTCCAGCGGCGCCGGCCGCGCCGTCCGGCATTCCAAACCGGCTAACTGAACATCCTGGTTGAAGGCATGTTGCCGGGCGATATCCTCTTGCTGCATGGGGCGCAAAAGCACCCTTTCACCTTTGAGCATTGTCAAACTCCTTGTTTTCATCCTTGCGGACGCTGCCAAAACACGATCTCGATGATGGCCTATCATACCTTAACATAAGACTTTTGTCGTATCCAATAGAAGACAGCGATTCCAAATCTGAACTTAAAATTGGTGCGTGGAAGGCAGAGCGCAGAAGGCAGAGAAAAGACTCAGCGGTCTCTGCGATCTAGCGGTGCAATTTTCATCCTGTGGGGCACTGCCAAAACAGGACATCTGCTTGGAATGGCTGGAGGCGAGGCTTTTCGCCGGTGTGACTCGGGTCGGCTGAAGCCTCGCCTCTAGGGAAGCGGGTCGCGTCCGCCGCCCGTCCATAACCGCAACCATAACCGCAATTGTAATTGTAGGGGCGAAGCATCCGGCGGGATCTCTCGTCCACGGGACAATACCTTAATGCCGGATGCTTCGCCCTGTCCCGCGGGAATGGGATGCCGTCCCGGCGACAATGTTCCGGGGTGAGGGCGAAGCCCGTCCAATAGACCGTGTTCCGGGGAGGCCAAAACCGCCCAATAGACGGTGTTTCGGATGCGTCCGGGAGGGCGAAGCATACGGCACAGTTGATCGTCCCGTAGACCATTTTTCGGAGCCGTATGCTTCGCCCCTACCTTCCCTACCTCCCTTGCATCTCTGCATACGCCGGAAATGGCATCCCCTCGCCGCGGATTTGCCGGCGGATGATGGTGAAAGGAATCCAATGATCGGGTAGAATTGACCTATGTCTATCACCCGATTAACCGATCAAAACAAGAAAAAAACGGGGAATAAACGGGGAATCCCCGATTAATTCCCCGTTTCAACAAAAAGTGGACTGCCATCCGCTTTCCCCCTTTTCCTCCCCTCTTCCCGCCATGACCTCCTCTCCCCTCATCCTCCTCGGCTGCCGCGTCACCCTCGACCTGATCGCCTCCGACGGCGAGGTCGAGACGCGCAGCTTCACCCTCGTCGCCGACAAGCAGGCCGATTTCAAGGCCGGCTTACTCGGCGAAAGCGCTCCCCTGGCGCGCAGCCTGTTTGGCCGCCGCGCCGGCGACCTCATCCCCTATTCGGCCGGCGACTTGAAAGCCGTGCGCGTCGTCGCCGTCGAGTCGTCCACCTCCGCCCCCGCCTCAGACGCGGCCGAGAAGCGCCGCGCCGCCGTCCAGGAGGCGCTTGCCCAATCTGAGATCACCAACCAGATGATCTTTGCCACTGCCAGCGGCAGCAAATGGGGCGATTATGAAGTGGATGTCGATCGCCTGGCAGCGGAGCGGCGCGAGAAAAATGAAGGCCAGGCGTGAGCGACTTTTGGGCCGCCCCGCCGGCCGGCCAGCGCTTTGAACTGCGCAACGCCCGCCTGTTGGATGTCGCCGGCGGGGGCTATTTTGATTCCAACGTCCGCCTGATCGTCCAAGACGGCCAGATCCTCGCCATGCCTGGGCTGCCTGGCCAGCCGGCGGAGATTGCGGTAGACCGGGCCATGGATCTCGGCGGGCGCGCCGTCCTGCCGGGTCTGTTCAATACCCACGCCCACCTGGAATTTAAGCACCCCACGGCCTTATTGTCGCCCCTCGACCTGCTGCTGACGCGCCTGTACGCCGCCCGCCAGACCGCCAGGGGCCTGGCGGATTGTTTGCTGCATGGCGTCACCTATGTGCGCGATACCCTCTGTAACGACTTGCGTCCCAACCGCCGTTGGGCGGAGCGCATCCAGCGCGGCGAGCTGCCCGGCCCGCGCCTGGCCCAGAGCGTGCTGGTCGCTCCGCCCGGCGGCGCCTTTACCCAGAGTATTTCCCCCTTTTTCAACCTGGCGGCGCTGGTCTTGGGACAGGCCAAACCTCCCTACAATCATCCCAATGCCGGGGCGGTGCTTTGTCCGCCGGACGCCACCGCCGCCCAGGCGCGCGCCGCGGTCGATCGCGCCATTGATGAGCGCCGCGCCCAGACGATCAAGTTCTACGACCAGGAAGAGTTCATGCCGTTTTATTGCCCCGGGGCGCGCGTGCTGAACGCTGTCCAGTTGAGCGCCGCCGCCGACCAGGCGCGCCGCCGCGGCATCCCCTCCACGCTCCACCATGCCAGCCTGGCCGCCTTCCGGCGCGGCGTAGCAGCCGGCGTCACCTCCCTGGCGCATTTGCCCATAGATGCCCCTTTGACCGAAGCGGATGTCCTGGCCTGCCAGCGGGCCGGCTGCATCCTTGAGCCCACCCTGACCATTGCCTATTTTTATTCCTGGCGCATGCCGGCCGCCCCCTGGAACGATCATCCCAATTTCCTGCGCCTGTCCGAGCTGCGCCGCCGCACCTGGGATGCCCTGATCGAGGAGTTTTGCATCCCGCCCTGGGCAGCCTCCCGCCGCCGCATGCTGCGCCAGGCCCAGGCCGGCCAGTTGCACGTGATGGGGGTGAGGGTCTCGCGCCTCTTCCGCTATTGGGGGCCGCTGATCTCGCTGGGGGTGGAGAACCTGGCGCGCCTGTACGCCGCCGGCGCGCCAATCGCCTGCGGCAACGATGTCGGCGCCAATTCCGCCTCTGAGGCCATGATCCAGTTGGAGTTGAGCCTGCTCGATCTCTGCCTGGGCTGGTCGCCGGCCGAACGCCTGCGCGCCGCCACTTTGCACAGCGCCCGCGCCCTGGGGGTGGACGATCGTTTTGCTTCGCTCTCACCCGGCAAAGCCGCCGATCTGCTCGTCTTGGATGGCGACCCGCTGCGCCAGCCTGATCTGCTCGGCGGGCGCGCCGCGGCGCTCTGGCTGGGCGGTAGATTGGTGGTCAACAACCTGGTTAAGTAAGGTAGAATGGGGGCTTGCTGGCGCGCGCGGCCCTGCGCGCAATTCTAAAGTCAGTCCTAAGGAGTTTCTTCATGACAACCGTACAGGATGGTCAGGTGGTTTCGATGGGTTACGTGCTGCGCATAGACGGGGCGGTGATTGACGCCTCGGCCGCCGGGCAGCCGCTGGAATTTATTCAGGGCCAGGGGCATATCATCCCCGGCCTGGAGCGTGAATTATACGGCATGCAGATCGGCGAGAGCCGCCAGGTGCTGGTCGCGCCTGCCGATGGCTATGGCGAGTACGATCTGGAAGCGTTTGTCGAAATCCCGCGCCGCCAGATTCCTCCCAACGTTCCTTTGCAGGTCGGGCTGGAACTGCAACTGCGCGCCCCCGATGGTTCGATGACCCCGGCGCGGGTGGATCAGCTTGAGGCCGATTTGGTGCGCCTGGATTTGAATCATCCCCTGGCCGGCAAACACCTGCAGTTCGACGTAGAGATCGTCGCCTTGCGCGACGCCACTCAGACAGAGTTAGACGATGGCTACATCCACACCGAAGATCCTGGTCACGAATGATGATGGCGTTACTGCGCCAGGGCTGTTGGCTCTGGCGCAGGCTATGCGCCGCCTGGGGGAAGTGCATGTCCTTGCTCCCGACCGCAACTGGTCGGCCTCCGGCCATGTCAAGACTCTCGACCGCCCGCTGCGCGTCAAAGAGACCACTCTGGCAGATGGCAGCCCGGCCCTGGCCTGCGACGGCGCGCCTTCCGACTGCGTCGCTCTGGCGCTGCTGGGGCTGCTGCCGTTCCAACTCGATCTGGTTGTTTCCGGCATCAACCCTTCCTGCAATGTAGGCCACGATGTCACATATTCTGGCACGGTGACGGCGGCGATGGAGGCGGTCATTGGCGGGACGCCGGGCCTGGCCTTTTCGCTCAATGCGCCGGCTGGTTTGCATGGCGGCCTCGATTACCGCGCCGCCGCGGACGTTGCTGGCCAGGTTGCCGCCCAGTCCCTCGCCCAGGGCCTGGATACCTCG
>CAIQJJ010000105.1 GCA_903872065.1 uncultured Anaerolineales bacterium
ACGTGGGCACAGGTCACAGCCAGGGTTTTGGAGACAAGGAAACCCGTCCCGATGGTTTCCCCGGTCGGTTTCAGGATGCGGATGGTGCTGGATTCGATCGCATGTGGCAAGGAAAATGCTCCCCAAAACAGTATAAGAATAGTGTAGCAAAAAAATGGTTGTTTGGGTTGATGATGTTGCACATACCCCATGAAATTCAATCCCCTTTGGGACAGTCCTCCAAGCGCCGGGATGTGGCGTTCCCTGATGGGATGATCTGCAGCGAGCCAGCCATAGTGCAAAATAAAAAGAGTGATCCATCTCAACTTCCTGAGTCACTCTTTTTTGCGCAGATATAGACAACTTATGGTAACGCTGGATGGAATCGGATAGCAGGCGAGCGGGTCGCCGCAGAAGGTGAATCATGGTTCGACAATTGGCTGTGGCTCAAAAGGCAACAAATCGCCGATATATTGTTGCCACTCGGCCTCGGTCAAGGTGCGGGGGAAGTTTTTGTTGGCGCTGGCAAGTAAATCTGCGGGCTGCCACAGCCATAGGCGCAAGTTGCTCCCCACAGTACCGGTGAGCACGAACCGGCCATCGGGGCTGAACGCGATAGAATTTACAGACTGGACAAAGCTCATTCGCGCAACTTCCTGCCGGGTAGCAATTTCCCACACACGGGTGGTGAGATCACTGCTCCCCGAAGCCAGGTATTTCCCATCCGGGCTGAAAGCCACAGCGTTCACCGTATCATCATGGATCAGCCGGGCTACTTCTTTCGCGGTAGCAACATCCCAGACGATAATATGCCAATCTGCGCTGGCAGAAGCCGCTAGCCTGCCATCTGCGCTGATTGCCACCGATGTGACTGCGCTATTATGCTCAATTTGGGCAATTTCAGTGTCCGTTTCAAGCTGCCAGATGCGGGTGATGTTATCGGCCCCGCCAAAAACTACGAGTTTTCGATCCGGGCTGATGGCAGCCACGCTGATGAGCTTGCCATACTCCCGTTGGGCCAGCAAACTACCAGTAGATGCATCCCACACTTTCACACTGCTTTGGGTGCATTCTAGCGAATCATAATTTTGCATCTCATTGTCACAGCCCGTCGTGATCACCATCCGGCTATCGGCGGTAAACCTGAGACTGGTCAGGTAATATTCATACCGCAACTCAACACCATCTTCTTCATTCTCCCCGGCCTTCCACAAGCGGATGCGGCTGCCTTCTTTCTTAAACATCAGTTTTCCATCTGGGCTGAGCCAAATATTCCCATAGTCGCTGCGCGCCTTGCGAAGCTCATCGGCTTCGCAAGGCCAGGTGAGGAAGGCGTTATCGAAACTCGCGCAAGCCACTTCGTCCGTGTTTGGCAAGCGGATCGTAGTTCCCCACAATCCTATGGTTTCATGCGACAGGCGCGAATTATCGGCCCGGCTGGGCCAGAGCTGCACACTGCCATCATCACAGCCTGTGACTACATATTGACCGTCCGGGCTGAAAGCGACCGCATTGACACCGGCATCATGTACCAGCAGCAGGGAAACTCCCCGGATGGTATGGCCTTCCATTTCGAAGTTCGGGAACAGCCACAACCGCACAGTTTTATCGGCGCTGGCAGAAGCCAGGTAAAAACCACTGGGATCAAAGGATATTTCCGGGTGGAAGGCCACCGCTGTCACGGGGCCGTTATGCTTTACATGGTCAGTTTCACTCAAGGATGCCATATCAACAATATCTGAGAAAGACCAGAGCCGGGCAGTTTGATCTGCGCTGCCAGAAGCCACATATCGCCCATCCGGGCTGAATGCGACACATAGCACAGCTTCGTTGTGATAAGCGCGGGTTATTTCGGCCCCGGTGGCGGCATTCCACACACGGACAGTCTTATCATCACTGCCAGAAACGATGTATTTCCCGTCCGGGCTGTAAGCGAAGGCTCGCACTGGCCCATTGTGATCCATCTGGCTGATAAATGAGCCATCGCCGGCATTCCAGATGCAGATGGTGTAATCCTGCCCCGCTGAAGCGATAAATTCTGTTTCGGGGGATGGCGGAAAAGCCACCGCGAAGATGTTTTTATAGGCCAACTGCCGGGTTTCCAGCCCGGTTTCAGCATTCCACAGCCGGACGGTGCCAAAACCCCTGTCAATGCGCTCCCGGTCAGGAGCGTTCCACCAATCGCCGCCGATGGAGTCGGCATCGCTGCCGGTGGCCAGCAGGCGGCTATCCGGGCTGAAAGCCACCGCGTGGATGGTTTCATTCTGGGTGGTGGAAAAAATCTTTTCAGCGTTGGCAGTTTTCCACACCGCCATTGTTTTGTCGGCGCCGCCAGAGACAATCCGCTGTCCATCTGGGCTGAACGCCACCGCGCGAACTGCCGCAGCGTGCATCATGCGGGCCAGCGGGCGCACAAAAATATCGTTGCTGAACAGGATTCGCGCCGCTTCACTGGTTGGGGAGAGCTTGAGCGATTGCGCAGCCAGCAGCGCGGCGGTAATCTTGCGGGTCACATCCTGCGTGGCAAGAATGGATTGCGCCTGGGTCGCCAATTGTCGCGCAATGGCGTTATTGGTCACTTTTTGAAGGTGATCGGCGCGCTGTTTCTCTGCCTGGAGTTCATCGGTGTAGAGTTTTTTGCCAGCTTCCACAAATTCCAGCGCCAGGCCGCCCAGCGCGAGCCTGCCCGCCTCCAGTTTTTCGCGTACCGTTGCCAGCCGCGCGCCGCGATACAAAAAGCTGGCATCGCGGTCGTGTGCTTCCCACTCGCGGGCATCAGACGCGATCTCGTTTTGGGCGGCAATTGCCTCGCGGTTTTCATCCACCAGCTTTTTGAGCCAGCCCCAGGCTGTGATCAGCTTTTCATGGGCGATTGTGACGGTGGTTTTTCCATCGGATGAGCCGGTTGTCACCAACCGGGCATCTGCCAGGTTGTGAATGATTTTCTCAACTTCGGCTGCCTCCACACCAGGGGGTGTCAACTCGCTGGAAGTGGCGGTCCGTTTGGTGAGCTGGGTTTCGCCACCCACATCGACCAGACCGATAAAGATCGAGCGGGCCAGTTCCTTTTGTTTGTTGTCAAGTGTGGCGAAAACGCCATCGGCGTGACGCTCCAGGGCTTTATGGATCCCACCGCGCTGGAGATAATCTTTCAAGGTCAGGCCGGTCATATCGCCGGTAGCTTTCTGGGCTTCGAACAGGTCTTTCAGCGCAAATTGCATCAGTGGCAGCGCGCCCGGCTCATCGCCAATATCAGTGATAATTTGCGACACGAGGCCGGGTTCAATCTCCAGGTTGACCGTCTGGGCAGGCAGGACAATCGAACGCACCAGCTCTTCGGGCGTCATCATGCCCACCTGGAAGAAAAACTTGTTCAGCAGGGTGTTCAGCTTGGGGTAAGCGGCAAAATTGGGCACAAAATCGGAACGCATGGTCAGGATCAGCACCACGCGGCCATCCTCGCGCAGGACGGCATCTTCCAGTGTGTCCACAAACGCCTGGCGGATTTGTTCTGAATCCACCTGGGTGAACAACTCCTCGAACTGGTCGATCAGCAGCACCAGACGCTGTCCGCGCCGGTCGCCGAGCAGCGTTTCAGCAACTTCGTGCAACGCTGACGGGTTTTTGAGCACATCCTGTTCAAAATCCACCGTCCGGGCGGGTTTGGCGCTGGCATGGAGCGCAAGCGATCCCAACTCGGCGAACAGGCTGGCGAGCGCCTGGCGCGCCTCCGCCGCCGGGACCTGTTTCAGGGCAGATTCGGCTTTTTCCACAAACTGTTTACCCTGGTCAGCGGGGAAAAGCTGCCGGGCTGCATCCTGCCAGTTGGCGGGGGATTGGCCCGAGCCGGGCATCTCGCCCGGGGATTGTGAGACACGCTCCAGGGCGCGTTTCAGTTCCAGCAGCGGATTCCGCCCCGGTTTCATGGTGGCATACTTCCACAGCTTGCTCTCTCTTTCCCCTTCTTCAGCGCGGGGATGAACCCGGCCCGGATGAGCGACGATTTCCCCGAACCAGACGGCCCGGCGATGAACACGCCCCGGGATTGCTGCACCCTTTCGAGCAGTTCATCCACCAGGCGTTCGCGCCCGAAGAACAGGTCGGCGTTTTCTTCCTCGAAGGGGGCCAGCCCAACGTAGGGGCAGTCGCCCTTGAATTCTTTGGGCTGGAAGTTGGCCTTGATGGTGCCGATGAGCGCCTGCACCTGGTCGGCGCTGAAGCGCTCCTGGCGGGTTTCGTCCCACAGCAGACCGCTGACCGAGCGCAGGAAGAGCACCGGCATCCAGGCATCGTGCTGTTTACGCACGCTGCTGCGCGCCACTGCCAGGGCGCGGTCGATTTGCCCATCGCGGTTCAGTTCCTTGAAGAAAACCGGCATGAAGGTTTTGACGGTGTCCATGCTGATCTTGCCCTGCATGGCCAACACCGCCGGGACGCCGATCTCGGCCAGGCGCGGGCCGAAGGCCGCCATCGAACCGGCGTTTTCCTTGCCGGCGCTCTCGCAGGATGCCAGCACGATCAGGCGCGGAAGCTGGCGCGCTTCCAGTTCGGCCAGACGGGTGACGAAATCTTCGGCTTTGGTGCGCGCCATTTTGCCGTCTTCGGCTTCGAGGAACAGGATCGGCCCGCTGCCAGTCATCACGCCATGACAGGCCAGCAAGAGCACATCTGCGCCATCGCGCAGCGTGCCCAGCATATTTTCGAGTGTGGCGCGCGGTGCGCCGGTATCTCCCAGTGTTTTGGATGGGATTTCGCCCAGCGCCTCCCTGGCGCGCGCAATTTCTGCATCGGCATCCACCGCCGCGAGTTTGAGCGTGGCGAGGTCTGACGGGTTGGCGGCCACGGCCAGGGCCTTGAGCGCGCCTTTGGGCCGCAGCACCACCGGGCGGCGATCCTGGCTGGCAGGGTAGCGCGAGAACCAGGTGTTCTCGGATGTGGTTAAAGGTGCGCCAGTCTGCGGGTCGCGCAGTTTTTCCCAGGCCAGGCTGTGCAAATCGGCGGCATCCGGCGAGATTTTGATCTGGATGCGCAGCGGCGTCCCAGCGGCCAGCGTCATCCATTCCCCCAGGGCCGATTTCAGCCGGTCTGCGCCGAAAACCTGGCTGGCGAGGGTTTTTCCGTAGGATTCGGCGTCAAATTCATCCAGTTCGACAGGGTTGATGCTGATTTCTATCGCTGGAATCTCCCGGGGTGCATCCTCCCCTGCTTTGAGAAATCTCATTCCAAGGGCGTGACCCGCCCCTGTTTTGGAAAAACTCAAATCCAGTTCTGAAAATTTGATTTCGGTCATACGAAACCTCACTGATAAACGATCCGGTTGGGCAATTAGGCTGGGCTTGATAATGTTCGATGGAACAGTTATCCCCTGAAAAATTATAGAATTAGTGTAGCAAAGAAATGGTCGCTTGGGTTGGTGATGTTGCACATAATCCCATGCAATTCAACTACTCTTGTATGCAAGCCTTATGCAGGAAAGCGCCATTTTGGGGGCAGTTTTGGGCCATTTAGCTTGGGAAATTGGTTACGTGTAAAAGGATGTTTGTCATTTGACGGACAGGGCAATGTACTATACACTTAACGGAGTTGGTC
>CAIQJJ010000106.1 GCA_903872065.1 uncultured Anaerolineales bacterium
CGGTCGCGCCGTCGGCTACTGCGATGGGGTCTGCCGTTGCCTGGTCGGGTTTGTCGTTATACCATTCCGAGAGGTAACTGCATCCCCAACACCCGTCGGCAAACCTTAGTTTATATACGCCAGGGAAGATCATGCTGATCGTGTAATAGCCCGATGTGTCAATAGAAGCGCCATTGATATATGCGCCATCTGCTGTGTAAAGATAAACAAGCCCCGCCAGCGGAGCGCCAGAATCGACTGCGGTCAGCCGCCCGGTGATCTGGCCGCCTGTACTGAGCGCAGCATTAATCCCAGCGATGGTCGCTCCGTCGGATACTGTGATGATGTCTGCTGTCGCCTGGTCGGGTTTGTCGTTATACCATTCCGAGAGGTAACTGCATCCCCAACACCCGTCGGTGAACTCTAGTTTATAAGAGCCAGAGACGATGGCGCTGATTGTGTAATAGCCCGATGTGTCAATAGCAATGTTCTTGATATATGCGCCGTCTGCCGAGTAAAGTTCAGCAGTCCCCGCCAGCGGGGCGCCGGAACCGGCTGCGGTCAGCTGCCCGCTGATTTGACCGCCTGTACTGAGCGCAGCATCAATCCCAGCGACGGTCGCGCCGGCAGATACTGTGATGATGTCTGCTGTCGCTTGGTCGGGTTTGTCGTTATACCATTCGGAAAGGTAATTGCCCCAACTATTAAACCATAGTTTATATGTGCCAGAGACGATGGCGCTGATCGTGTAGTAGCCCGAGGGGTCAATATAAGTGTTCTTAATGATTGCGCCGCCCGGCGTGGAAAGATGAACATACCCCATCAGCGGGTCGCCGGAACTGGCTGCGGTCAGCCGCCCGCTGATCTGACCGCCTGGATTGAGCGCAGCGTCAATGCCAGTCGCTATCACGCCATCTGGGATGGCGACGAGATCGGCGGCTGCGTAATCGAGTTTGTCGTTATACCATTCGGAAGCGTAGCTGTCGGAAGGAGAAAATTGAACTCGATAGGTGTCTGACACCAACCCCGTAACAGTGTACATCCCTGAAGAATCCGTTGAAGTTGCCCAGTATCCGGAACTGCCTTGCACACTGACATTGATACTGCTGAGCGGCGAGCTGGTCTTCGCGTCCGTCACGCGGCCAGAAATCCCGGTGGTTTCCGGCGCATTGGACACGCGTGGGGAATTGGACGCGGTCTTGCTTTCCGTGACCTGAGTAAGCGGCGCGGCCTCGCCCGGCGCGGCGGCCCGATATTCTGCGGGTGGGGGCGGCGTTGGGGTGGGCAAAGGCGGTTCATTGGCTGCCTGGTCGGGTTGTGGGCGATATTCTGAGCTAGCCGCTGCCGGATCCCTCAGCCAGCTTCTCTGGTTTGTCCGCTCTGGCTGGTTGTTGAATGCAGTCGGCTCGCCCTCAGGCGGAATATTTTGGCCGGTTGGGCCTGTTGGTTGATGGGGCGACTGCCAGGGGCGCAGTTCTCCCGCGGCCGGCCGCTCATCGAGGAAGCCGGCTGGCGGGACACTGTGCGTTGGGCCGGCCGGCGGCGTCCCTGTTTGCGGCGGCAGGTTGGCCGCAGAAAGTGGTTCGGCGAGAAGCGGAATTTTGGCGACGCTTGCTGCGTCCTGGGCGCGGCGCTCCTCCAAGCGCGCCGACGCGGCGGATCCCAATGGCTGTGCAAACAGCATACAAAAACAAGTGAACCACGAAAGTAGACGAAATATCTTATTCATTGGCCTTCTCCAGGTGTTTTTCTTTTGTTTTTCGGATGTTTTTTAGGCTGGCATTTCTTGGTTCGTGACAGAACTGCCGTTCTGTTTCCTTACCCACTCAATTGAACATGAAAATAATTAATCTGATTTTAAGCAATGATATCTGTCGAGTCAAGTGATATTTGTCATGGACTGGCGGCAGGGGACTGTTCGCGCGACAAATGGAAAATAGCCTTGTAAAATCTTTGAAGTTAGTGTATACTAACTTTAAGATTTGTAGGTAGTAAGATTGTCGTCGAAAACCAGAAACTAGCTTTCGCACTGCAGTGCAATGGAGCGCCTGATGAACCATTTTCCTCTCTCTGTTTCCATTCCTTTGGCTTCGCTGAAACCTGGCGAACGCGCCACTTTCCTTCAATTTGACTCCGGTCGGGGGGTGATGGGGCGCTTGATTGCGTTGGGTTTCACCCCTGGCGCAGAGGTGCGCATCACGCAAAATCATGGCCGTGGGCCGTTGTTGGTCGCGGTGCGCGGGACCTATGTCGCCATTGGGCGCGGGGAAGCCGAGAAGATCTTTGTCCGGCGAGCGGCTGCATGAGCGACTGCCACACCGTTTCGCCCGCGCCGCGCCTAACGCCGCGTCTGCGCCAGGAAACGACCCTGATAGCCCTGGCCGGCCAGCCGAACATGGGCAAGTCCACCCTGTTTAACCTGCTGACCGGTTTGAACCAACACGTGGGCAACTGGCCTGGCAAGACGGTCGAACGGCGCGAGGGGAGTTTCACTTACAATGGGCGAAACATCGAAATCGTAGATTTGCCCGGCACTTACAGCCTCACCGCCAACTCGCCCGAAGAAGTCATTGCCCGCGAATACATTTTGCGCGAACAGCCCGATGTGGTGGTGGCGGTGGTCAGCGCGGCCAACCTGGAGCGCAGCCTGTACCTGGTCGCCGAATTGATCTGCCTGCCGGCGCCTCTGGTGGTGGGCTTGAACATGATGGACGTGGCCGAGCAGGAGGGCATTGTCGTGCGGCCGGAGGCGCTGCAGGCGGCGCTGGGCGTCCCGGTCATCCCCATGACCGCCACGCGCGCCGCCGGCGTCAGCGACCTTTTGCGCACAATTGAAGATGTTCTGGAGGGGCGCTGGGTCTCCTCGCCGCATCGCCCGGCCGTTCGCCCCGATCACCAGCAAATCTTGGCGGCTGTCGAGGAGGCGCTGGCCGGCTTCGTCCCGCCGCCTTATCCGCCCGATTGGGTGGCGCTCAAGCTGCTCGAAGGCGACGCCGAGATTCTCCAGCGCATGCAGGCGGATCTGCCCGCCGAGCGCTGGGAGTTGGTCACCGCGCAGCTTGTCGCCCACGATGACGCCTTATTGGCGATTGCCTCCGGGCGCTATGAATGGATCGATCAGATGCTGCACGCCGCCATGACGCGCCCGCGCACGGGGCAAATCGGCCTGACGCAGCGCCTGGATCGCTGGGCGGCGCATCCCGTATGGGGGCTGCTCATCCTGGCCGCCATGCTGGGCCTCATCTTTGGCCTGACATTCACCATTGGCGTCCCGCTGCAGCAGTGGATTGACGATCAGATCGTCGGGCGTTTGGCGACGCTGGCGGCAAACTGGCTGGCTGGCGCTCCCTTCTGGTTGAGCGGCTTCATTGTGGATGGCGTGATCGGCGGCGCTGGCTCGGTGATCACCTTTTTGCCGATCCTGGTCATCTTTTTCGCCGCCCTGGCCTTTTTGGAAGATGTCGGTTACATGGCGCGGGCAGCCTACGTGATGGACAACTTCATGCACTTAATGGGTCTGCACGGCAAATCCTTCCTGCCCTTGTTCCTGGGCTTTGGCTGCAATGTGCCGGCGGTGATGGGAACGCGGGTGATCGACTCGCGCAAGGCGCGTTTGCTGACCATTTTGGTCGCCCCCTTAGTCCCTTGCACGGCGCGCATGGCGGTCGTGGCTTTCCTGGCCCCGGCCTTTTTCGGCGCGCGCGCTGCCCTGGTCTCTTGGGGGCTGGTCACGCTCTCCATTGCCCTGTTGATTGGGATGGGCGTGGCGTTGAACCGCACCATCTTCCGCGGCGAGCGTTCCGCCTTCGTCATGGAGATGCCGCTTTACCACCTGCCCAATGCGCGCACCATTGGCTTACTGGTCTGGCAGCGCGCCCTTTCCTTTTTGCAAAAGGCCGGCACGATGATCCTGGGCATCTCGGCGGTTGTGTGGCTGCTCTCTGTCTTGCCTGGCGGCAGCCTGGAGAGCAGCTTTTTGGCGATGGCCGGCCATCTGCTGGAACCGGTGGGGCGCTGGATGGGGATGGATTGGCGTTTGACGGTGGCGCTGCTGACCAGCTTTGTGGCCAAGGAAAACTCGATTGCAACCCTGGGCGTCATCTTCCGTTCCAATCAGATGGCGGCCAATGGCGGGCTGGCGCAAACTCTGGCGGCTGCGTTCTCCCCGGCTTCCGCCTTAGCTTTTCTGACGGTGACGATGCTCTTCATCCCCTGCGCGGCCACGGTCGCGGTCATCCGCCAGGAAACAGGCTCCTGGCGTTGGACTCTCTTGAGTGTCGGTTTGTTGTTGGCTTTATCGGTGGCTGGCGGCAGCGCGATCTATTGGCTGGCCAGCAGGTGGATGTGAGCATGTTGCAAAAATTGTTGAATGAAATTCAAGCCGGCGGCGTCTTGGAAGCGGGGGTCCTGGCCGCCCGCCTGGGCGTTTCTCCCCAAATGGTAGCGGTCATGCTGGAGCATTTGCAGCGCCTGGGGCGTTTGCAGAACCTGGAATCTTGCGGCGTACAAAACTGCGGCGGTTGTTCTCAAGGGGCGGCTTGCGCGCCTCAGTCCGCTTCCGGCCAGCGCGTTTGGCGTTTGCAAGAATCGCCCTGAATCTTCTGCAATCTATCCTGTTTGCACTCGGCGTATTTCTCACAACATATTTTATCTTTGAGCCGGCGGGGAATTTTTCCTGCTAGAAATGGGGTAAAACGCGGCGCAACAGCCATATTTGGGGGGCGCGTAAAAAATGGATTCAAAAAATATGGCAATCCTTGACTATCGATTCTAATTATGTTATTATTTGCACAACTTTAATAAGATTTATTGCCATTTTGCTCCTCCTTCACGATTACCTGTGCCGAACCCGAATGCCCCCTTGCGGTTGAACGTTGGCTTTCTGATTAATCAGAACATCGGTTACAGCCGCGAGTTTCCTTTTGATGTCCCTCGGATTCAGTTCCCACCCGATCTGGTGTTGACGAATCTGGCGGGTACGGCGCGCTTTACCCGCACTCCGCAAGGACTGCTCTCGCAAGTCAAATTGCAAGCCAACTGCGCCTGTGAATGTGTTCGCTGCCTGTCTTCCTTTTTACAGCCGCTTGAAGTTGAATATACCGAGTTATACGCTTTCTCGAAACGCACCGTTTCTGAGACAGGTTTATTGCTGCCTGAAGACGGATATGTGAATTTGCAACCGTTGGTGCGTGAATATATGCTGCTTGAAATCCCTATCAAACCACTTTGCCGCCCGAACTGTAAGGGTTTGTGCCTGGTTTGTGGGACCAACTTGAATGAAACTCCCTGTGAGCATGGCGCTTCTCAGGCTGATTCCAATGTCTGACTGTGAATATTGATGATGTGGTATCGGTAATTTAGGATTGTGATCTCATAACCAGCACTTTTTGGTTATGGCCCGGAGGGACGTGTATGGCTTACCCGGCGCAGCATTCCACGAGCGCTGAAGTTTTTCGCCTGCTGCTCGAAAAAGCGGATGTTCAGGGATATCTGACTCCAGATGATATTCTGGAGATGTATAACTGCGAAAAAGACGACGATCGCCTCAACGATCTGGTCTTGGCGCTCCGCCGCCGCGGGGTCGAAATCAACGACAGCGACGAAGCGGACAGCCTCGCAGCCGACGCCTCGTTTTCGGACCTTGACGCTGTCATTGGGGTGGATTTCATTTCGCCTGAAGACACGGTGGGCATGTACTTGAAAGAAATGTCGCGCGTGCCTTTGCTCAGCCTGGACGAAGAAATTAAACTGGCCCAAAACATTGAAGATGGGCGCAAGGCCAGGCAGACGATTGCCAAATCTGCCAGTCGTTTGACGCCGGAACGCTGCCAAAAACTTGAGGGGGCGGTGCAAGAAGGGATCGCCGCTCGCGAACATCTCATTAAAGCCAACACTCGCCTGGTGGTCAGCATCGCCAAAAAGTACATTGGCCGCGGCCTGCCCTTCCTCGATCTCATCCAGGAAGGCAATCTGGGCCTGATGAAAGCAGTAGAAAAGTTTGAATATCGGCGCGGCTTTCGCTTTTCCACCTACGCCACCTGGTGGATCCGCCAGACCATCACCCGCGCCATCGCCGATCAATCTCGCACCATTCGGGTGCCGGTGCACATGACCGACCGCATCCGTCACATGTATAAAACCGTTCACGATTTGGAGCAAGAATTGGGCCGCCCTCCGACCAGCGACGAACTGGCCCTGGAGTTGGGGCTTGAGCCAGATAAGCTGGAATGGATGCTGCGCGTTTCGTGGATTCCGATTTCGCTGGAAAGCCCGGTCGGCGACGACGAAGACTCAGAATTTGGTATGTTTATTGAAGACGACATCACCCCTTCGCCGACCCAGGTGGTCTACGAGGGCATGCTCAAAGAGAAGATGGACGAAGTGCTTTCATCGCTCTCGCCGCGCGAGGCCAGGGTGCTGCGCTTGCGCTTTGGCCTCGATAGCGACCGTCCCTACACGCTTGAAGAAGTGGGGCAGAAGTTTGGTCTGACCCGCGAGCGCATCCGCCAGATTGAAGGGCGGGCGCTGCGGCGCTTGCGCCATCCTTGCCGGGCGCGCCAGTTGAAAGAATACCTGTAAGGCGTGGCCGAGGAAAATCGGCTTGCCATGTCTTTGAGAGAATGCTATAATTTGCCTCGCCAGCCCTAGTAGCTCAATGGACAGAGCAAAGCACTCCTAACGCTTAGGTTGTGGGTTCGATTCCCGCCTGGGGCGCCTTAAAAGACCAGGCAGTTTGAAAAAACGAGAAAATTGTCCCTTGACAAACACAAGGGCTTCGAGTATCATTGCCCTTATCAGTCACCTGGGTGCCCCCCTCACTCAAGTGACTGATGCTTTAAGCGGGGGTGAGGGATAGAACCAAGCAAGCCGGCCGGCGGCTTTGGTCGGGGAGCATCCTGCGCTTCATAACATCCAGGCGGGAATGGATTGGGACGTTTCCGTCAAGGGCAGGGCTTGTTCGGCCAGGCAGATCACTCCTCCTGGGCCAACCGGCAGCCCAAGCCGCTCCAATGTCCCAAAATGCCGCACATCGTCCCGGCCGGGCGAGGCGGTTTTTTTGATCTCCAGCGGATAGACGACTCCATCCAAGACGATCAACAGGTCAATCTCGCGCTGGTCTTTATCCCGGTAATAGTAGAAAGGCGGGCGGCGGCCTGTGTGCCAGTAACTTTTGAGCAGTTCAGCCACAATCCAGGTTTCCAGGATTGCCCCAGACATGGCCCCGGCTTCTAGCGTTTCCGGGCTGGCCCATTCCGTCAGATAGGCGGCCAGGCCCGTGTCGAGAAAATACAGTTTTGGCGCCTTGACCAGGCGCTGAGTCACATTGGTGTGATAAGTCTCCAGCAGGTAGATCGTCTCAGCCGCCTGCAGGATGGAGAGCCAGTTTTTGGCCGTGTTCGGGGCCACGTCTGCATCCCGCGCCAGGTCCGCCAGGTTCAAGAGCTGCCCGCTGCGCGCCGCCGCGGCGCGCAAAAAGCGCAGGAAGGCCAGTTCATCGCCCACCCGCGCCAGGTCGCGCACGTCGCGCTGCAAATAGGTTTGCACATAGGAGCCGTAGAACAGGTCGCGTTCCACTGCTGGATTGAGGGCAATCGCCGGCAGCGCGCCGCGCCAGATGAGGCCATACAACTCTTTCAAGGTCAGCTTGCGCCCCGCGGCGCTCCGGCGGGCGATTTCCTGCGGCGCAGGGATGAACGGCGCGGCTTCCAGCCCTTTGCCCAACTGCTCCCGGCGGGACAGCCCCAACAGGTGAAGGATCGCCACACGCCCGGCCAGCGACTCGGACACACCTTTCATCAGGTGGAACTGCTGTGAGCCGGTGAGCCAAAACAGACCCGCCTCGCCGGCGCGGTCAGCGGCCATTTTGATATAGGGCAGCAGCCCTGGGGCGTACTGGATCTCATCAATCAACACCGGTGGGGTGAAACGCTGCATGAAAAGCGCCGGGTCTGTCCTGGCCAGGCTCAAGACCAGGGGATCGTCCAGCGTCACATACGTGCGCTGCGCCGGGCTGACATGCCGCAAGAGCGTGGTCTTGCCCACCTGCCTGGCCCCGGTCAGCAGCAGCGCCGGAAACTGCTGGCTTGCCCGCACGATCTGCGGTTCGATGGTTCGCGGGATATACATACTTCACCTTGAAGAAGGTCGTTTAATCTGCATTGATACTGCATAATAGACGATAGACCGCGGATTGTCAAGCTCGGCGAAGCAAAGAACGCAGAGTTTTTCTCTGCGTTCTCGGCGATCTCCGCGGTGAAATCTTATCCAGTACGACTTATTGCCTTACTCGCTACGCTTCTGAAATACACCTGAATAGCATCACTGTCATGATGACCCCGGCCACCGCCAGCGTCGCGAAAATTCCCACCATCACCGCGCTGTCCGGCGCGCCCACCCGCGCCATATTCAGCCCCATCAAGCTGACGGAGATGCCCAGGGTAGTGAACTTGACCAGTCCGACCGAGGTCAAGAGGTAGCCCCAGGCGCTGCGCCGCCGCAGCAAGATGCCGGACAGTATACAGGTCGGGACGACGATCCCCAAATCCATGGCCTGGATGAACATGCTGGTGGTGTTTTCCAGCGCGGGGACAGCGCCAGGCGCGAATGTGGCGGCGATGCGTCCAAGCCATGCCAGCGAGATAAACGCCGCCGCCAGGAATAAGAAGCCGGCGATCCAGCCGTGCGGCAGCTTTTCCGAAAAGTGCGCCGGCAAGGTCTTCAGATCGAACGACATCATCACCAGCACAAAAGCGAACAGGCTCAGGCTGAACAGGGCCACGTATACCAGGAACAGAGGGTTGTACTGCGCGCCAAAGCACATGGTGATGTAAGTATAGAGGATAAAGCCCAGCGCGCCTGCCAGCATCAACCGCCCGCGCAGCGAGCCGCGCAACGCCAGCCAGAAGGAGATCGCCAGCAAGGGCAGCCCCAACACCAGCGTCACCAGGTCATTGGCCTGCATCTGGGCGACGGAGCTGACCGTATCCCAGTAATACAGGCCGCCGGCGTTGATGGTCACCTCTTCACGGCGGAAGGTGGTCAGTGGGTAGGGTGCGCCTTCGGCCGGCCAAAGCCCGGCCAGAGTCGCGATCAGGGTCAAGATACAAATCAGGGGGACAAGCAGGTTTATCGGAGCAATAGTTTTCATGATCTTCCTCACATCCCTCCAGCGGTCACTGCGCCGATCGCCATGAAGCTGAAGATCGCCAGGTCCTGCCAGAAATGGATGAACCAGGCCCAGAAGAAACCGCGCGTCTCCAGGATGCCCGGTAGGTCAGTTCCTCGCTGAAAGCGTTCATCGTTGCCAGCAGCAGAGCCGCCGGCAGATAGGGCAGCGCCGCCTGCACAGTCGCCAGCGATGGCCGGCCGGCGATGACCAGGAAGGTCAGCGTACCCAGGGTGATGTAAATAGACCAGTGTAAGCCGAAGCGCGTCCACGGCTCCGTTTTGCTGTAGCCAAGCCAGCGCACTGGGGTAATCGGGGCATCCAACTGCCCGCGTACCAGGAAAAACTGCTGGCGGCGGTAGCCTATCAACAGTAATGCGGCCAGCGTCGTTCGTTGGATAGAAGGTTTGTCTTTCATGGGATCACGAAGAAAATATCCTTTTCTCTCCTCGGTCTTCAGAAGGCAGCATTGTGTCAGGCCGTCTCAACCAACTTCCCCAACACCTCTTTGAGACGCGCCACCTCGTCCAGCGTGTTGTAATGCACCGGCCCTACACGTACCATGCCGCCTTGCTCTTCGACGCCCAGCCGCTCGGTGACGTTGATGGCGTAATAATTGCCATCCCAAACGCAGATATTTTGCTGGGCCAACGCTTCAGCCACCTGGCGGGGTCGCCAACCTTGGAGCGTGAAAGCGAAAGTGGGCACGCGCTCTTCCAGGCGGCGCGCATCGGTCAGACCGTAGATTCGCACGCCGGGCAGCTCTTCCAAAACGCCCAGCACGGCGCGGCTGATCTCAAATTCGTAGGCGCGGATTGCCGACATGGCCTGCTTGAGGTCCAGCCGGCGTCCACTGAAACGATCCCTGTATTTTTCGCCATAATCCTGCCCGAAGGTCTGTCCCACCCACTGCAGGTATTCGATGGCGCCTAAGACGCCGGCAATTCCTTCATGATTTTGGGTGCCGGTCTCGAAGCGGCCAGGGAGATGGTTGGGCGCCGGGCGCACTTTATAGGCAAACAATTGCTCCAGCAGATCATCGCGGCCGTACAAAATGCCCGCATGAGGCCCGAAAAATTTATACGCAGACGAGATCAGAAAATCGCAGCCCAAATCTTGCACGTCAATTGGGCCGTGCGCAGCGTACTGCACCGCGTCAATATAGACCTGCGCCCCGGCCGCGTGGGCCATTTGGATCAGCTTCTTCACCGGGTTGATTGTCCCCAACGCATTTGAGGCATAACCCACCGCCACCAGGCGGGGATGCAGCTCCAGCGCCGCGGCGAAATCATCCAGTTTCAGAGTCCCATCTTCAACATCGAAATCCACCCAGCGCACGTTCACGCCGCGGTCTTGCGCCGCCAGAATCCAGGGCGTGACGTTGGCGTCATGATCCAGGCGGGTGACTACAATTGTATCGCCTGGGTTCCAGGCGCGCGCGATCGAGCGGCTGATGTGCAGCGTCAGGGTGGTCATGTTGTTGCCAAAGATGATCTCTTCCGGGCGGGCGGCGTTGTAGAGATCCGCCATCGCCGCGTGCGCTTCGTCCAACACAGCATCAGATTTTTGGCTGGAAGTGAACGCGCCGCCGTGGTTGGCGTTGTGTTGGGTCAGGTAAGCGTTAATGCGATCGAGCGATGGTCGGGCGATTTGGGTGCCGCCAGGGTTGTCGAAGAAAATCACACCCGCTTGCTGCTGCAAGGCGGGGAATTGGCTGCGGATCATACTTAGATCGAGAGGCATAAAATTCTCCAGGAAATTAAGATAGTAAAACACAGATTGTGTAAACCCAATTATAATTCGCGTTCTCTTCAAAGATTTGTTGGTTTTTTTTGGCCTTGAATGCACGAATTGTGCTATACTCTTAACTATGACCATATCTCTGCAATTGATGCAGCGTTGGGCAAAAACCCTCCAGCAGTGGGGGGTCAATGATTGGCTCGCGACGGTTTTAGAGGCCGCCGGGCCGTTTTCGATTCTGGGCGCGCAGATGGTTTATCTCTGCCAGCCTTTGCTAGGGAAAGTGGTTTCCCCCGCCAGCCTGGATGCGCTGGCGCAAATGCTTGAGGAACCCGAACAAACCGGCGTATTGGTGCATCTCTTACGCCAGCCCGAGGCTGATTTGCAACCTTCAAGAGGCAAATGTGGCTGATATCATTTCTTTTCTCTTGGGTCCCATTTTCCTGCTCGTCTTTGTGACGCTGGTCGGGGTGTTTTGGTTCACAGGGCGCAAAAGTACGGCGCGCGAAGTGCGCGATCTCTCCCCCTTTATCCGCCTTCGTCGCGTGGTTGGCCTGGCGGTGGAAGCCGGAACTCGCTTGCACGTTTCTCTGGGCTGGGGGGGGTTGATCGGTGTGCAAGGCGCTTCAGCTTTGGTTGGGCTGTCTTTGCTCGATCGGATTGCCCGCGCCGCCTCCATCAGCGACCGTCCGCCGGTGGTCACGGCTGGAGATGGCGTCCTGGTCACGTTGAGTCAAAACACGCTGCGCAGCGCGTATCATGCGATGGACGTGGACGATCAATACGATCCGCAGGCCGGGCAGTTGAGCGGCGTTTCTCCCTTTGCCTATGCGGCCGGCGCGATGACCTTGATGCAGGCGGAACAGCCCTCAGCCAATGCCTTGATCGGTCATTTCGGCAGTGAGGTGGCTTTGTTGGCCGAAGCTGGCGAGCGCAATGGGGGGGTAGTCATCGCCGGCAGTGATAATATCGCTGCTCAGGCCGTTTTGTACGCTGCTGCCCATGAGCCGCTCATTGGCGAAGAACTCTATGCCGGCGGCGTCTATTTGGGGGCAGGCGCGGCGCATACGGCCAGCCTGAAAGCGCAGGATGCGCTGCGCTGGGTGTTAAGTGTTGTATTGATCGTTGGCGCATTGCTCAAATTGATGGGGATGTGGTAGCATGAAATTTTCCTTTTCATGGTTGGTTGCTTTACTGGCTGGGCTGGCCGTTTTGGTGGGGTATTTTGTTCCCATCCTGGGTTGGTTGCAAGAACTCGTCGTTCAAGTCGCGGTGCTGTTGGCATCCTTTGCTTTGTTGGCCGGCATTTTTAATTTGTTGGGGGTGCATTGGAATCGTGTGGACACTGGCAAGCCTGGCAGCGGCTACAGCATCTTGCTTGTCTTCTCATTCATCATCCCTTTGATTACGGCCGGGCTGGATTTTTGGTTTTCGGGCAGGCCTATGGGGTATTGGACGCTTTGGGCGTTTCGTTACATCCAGGTGCCGGTTGAAGCCAGCTTGTTTGCCCTTTTAGCGGTGACGCTTTCTTACGCAGCCGCGCGCATGTTAAGCCGCCGCCTCGATATTCCCGGCCTGGTTTTCTTTGTAACCATCTTTTTGGTGCTTCTGCTCACTTCTCCTTATATTTCCGTTTTCCTGACGCAGTTTGGCCTGGGTGGTGTGCGAAACTTGTTCACCCAGGTTCTGGCTGCCGGCGGGACGCGCGGCTTATTATTAGGAGTAGCCCTGGGCACGATCGCTACTGGTATTCGCATTTTGATGGGCGTGGATCGCCCTTATGGGTAGAGCATGGCAGATGTTCGCTGTCCAATGTGTAGTAAACCGAACCCGGCTGGGGCCAGTGTCTGCAAGTATTGCCAGGCCAGGCTCAAGCCTTTGATCGCCGGCGGTGAGAGTACCCCTCCAGCTTCATCGGGGGGAGGCGCAGATTGGTTGAGTGATTTGCGCGCCGGCGGAGGCGAAATCGAGAGCAGCGGGGATCAAGGTTCTTTTGAATCAGGCGACGTATCTGATTGGTTGAGCCGGCTTGGCCAGGTAGAAGAATCTCCTGCCGCGCCTGGAAAGGCGCAGCCCGTTCAAGGCGACGCCCTCCCCGATTGGTTGGCCGCGCCCTCTGAAAAGGGCGATCCCAATGTTCCCGATTGGATGGAAGAATTAGGGATCAATCCCTCGCCGCCTGCGCCGCCCGCTAGCAAGCCCTCGCCGCCCCCCGCCAAACCTTCCCAGCCTGCCAGCAAACCATTACAGTCTGTCAGCAAGCCCTCGCAGCCACCGGCCGGGCCTTTTCAACCCGCAGCCAGGCAAGAAGAAGAGGATGTCCCTGATTGGCTGCGGAGTTTGGGCCGCCAGGATGCTCCTGCCTCCCCTGTCCAACCCTCATCAGCTTCTCAGCAAGAAACGCCTGATTGGTTAAGTTCAATCGGCGCCGGTCAATCGGCTGAGGCCTTTCCGGCCGAAGATAGCGGCAGCCTGCCAGACTGGCTTTCCAATTTGGCCGCTGCCACCGATCCGGGGCCGGCTGCTTCGCCTCCAAAGCAGCCTGATCCATCCGATCGAGCCGGCCAAAAGGGAGCTGCATTTCAGACTCCCGCAGCGCGTGAGCCAGCTTTGCCATCTGAGCCAGGCGTCCCCGATTGGTTAAACTCATTTAAATCTCCCGAACCGGCTGATGCGCCTCCGCCTGAAGAAAGTTCGAGTGGCTTGCCCGATTGGCTTTCCAACCTGGCGGCCGCAACAGACTCAGGGCTGGCTGCGCAGCCGGCAAAACAGGCTGATTTGCCTGATTGGTTCAGCCAGATGGGCGCGGCCTCAACCCCTGCTGCGTCAGAGCCGGCGCAAGAAGCCGACCAGGGCGGTCTGGATTGGTTGAGTCAGATGGGCGCGGCCTCAACCCCTGCTGCGTCAGAACCGGCGCAAGAAGCCGACCAGGGCGGTCTGGATTGGTTCAGCCAGATGGGCGCCGCCTCAACCCCCGCCGCGCCAGAACCGGCGCAAGAAGCCGACCAGGGCGGTCTGGATTGGTTGAGTCAGATGGGCGCGGCCTCAACCCCTGCCGCGCAGGAACCGGCGCAAGAAGCCGACCAGGGCGGTTTGGATTGGTTCAGCCAATTGGGCGCGGCCTCAACCCCTGCCGCACAGGAACCAGCCCAGGCGGCTGATCAAGATGGCCTGGATTGGCTGAGCCAGATGGGATCTGCTCCCACTTCTCCTGCTGCGTCAGAACCGGTCGATCAAGGGGGGCTGGATTGGTTAAGTTCAATCAAATCTACCGAGCCAGCCCAAACGCCCCCTGCAGAAGAATCCTCGACAGGTCTGCCAGATTGGTTTGCGAACCTGGCTTCTTCGGCAGCTTCAGGGCCAGCCGCTCCACCTGCCAAACAAGCTGATTTGCCTGATTGGCTCAGCCAGATGGGGGCTGCGACCGAGACCCCTGCCACACAAGAGCCGGCCTCCCCACCCGCGCAGGCTGCGCCGGATTGGTTGAGTCAGTTCTCGACCGAACCCGCCCCGCCGGCGCAAGAGCAAAGCGGCGATGATTGGCTTTCACAATTTGGTCAGAGGGCTTTTGGCGCGCCAGAAGAGACCTCGCCGGCTGAGAAAGCCGAGGCATCCCCTCCGGCCTGGTTTGCGGATCAGGATGGCGCCTTGTTTGATGCACTGCGCGCCGGCGCAGAATCGTCGGCGGAAGAAAAGCCGCTGACTGAGAGCAAACCCGCCGCTGGCAGCGATTGGCTGTCAAATCTGGGTGATTCTTCATCAACACCGTCCTCAACCCCTGCTTTTATCATGGATGATGAGTCGGCGAACTGGTTTGGTGATGAACAATCCCCTGCGGTTGGCGATACAGGCTTGAGCGAGTCGCCGGATTGGCTCTCGCAAGTCTCCCCGGATCAGGCCTCTGATGAGGCATTGACTGAAGGAGAAGGCGAATCGCCGGCTGAGGCCCTGGCCGCCGCCGATATGCCCAGTTGGTTGGAAGCCATGCGTCCGGTGGAAGCGATCGCACCGGATGCTTTCAAAGACGCCTCCGATACCCATGTTGAGAACAGCGGCCCATTGAGTGGCCTGCGCGGCGTTTTGCGAGCTGAACCAGAGGTGGGGCGCATCCGCCGTCCGCCGCCGCTCTTGAGCAAATTGGAGTTATCGGCTGCCCACCAATCGCGCGTCGAGTCATTAGAAACGCTGCTGGCTGCTGAGGGCAAGGCAAAGCCGGTTGCGGTTCAACCCCCCGTGCGGCCGCAGGTAATTTTGCGTTTGCTTATTGCCGTTATTTTGATCCTGGCCACCTTGTGGGGGCTTGTCTGGTCTGGCGCTCAACAAGTGTCGCTGCCCGATCGCTCCCTGGTAGAATCAGAAATGACCGAAGTGGTCGCGGTGCGGGGCATGGTCGAAATGGTCAGCAATGCCCCGGTCCTGGTGTCCTTTGATTATGAACCAGCTTTGTCCGCCGAGATGAATGCGATTGGCGGCGTGGTGGTGACGCATTTGCAGGAGAAGAACGCCTTTTTGACCATGGTTTCCACCAGTCCTTTGGGCCCGGCATTGGCCGATCAAATGATTAACTATGTGCAGGCGCAGCGGGGCATCACATATACCAATGTCACAAACTTGGGCTACATCCCTGGCGGGGCGGGTGGTTTGTTGAGCTTTGCCAAATACCCTCATCAGACCATTCCGTATTCCATTGATAGTACGTTTACGCCCATTTCCCCGTTTACATCCAATTCTGACAAGGGCTGGGCAAGCCCCGCGTTACGGGCGATTAACACGGTTGCCGATTTTGCTCTGGTAGTGGTGATTACCGATAATGCAGATACGGCGCGGGCCTGGGTAGAGCAAGTGCGTCCAACACTGGATGCCGATACTCGTCTGGTGATGTTGGTCAGCGCACAGGCCGAGCCTTTTGTTCGACCTTATTACAGCGAGAGCATCCAGCCAGATAAGCAGCAAGTGTCTGGTTTGTTGGCTGGCATCCTTGGCGGTGTCGCTTATCAAAGTTTGCGGGGGGTTGAAAGCGCGCCCTGGAAGACCTGGGATGCTTTGGCGATCAGTTCCCTGGCTGCTGCACTGATGATTGTGCTTGGCGGCGTCTTCAATTTATTCGCCGCGCTATTTGCACGTTCACGGCGCGCCAAGAATGGAGCGTAAAGATGGATGCAGAGACTTTAGCTCTTAGTATGAAATGGGCGGAGCCGGCCGGGGCTTTGATTGGCTTTCTTCTCACCTTGATGGTTTTCAGTTACCTACTTGGTGATAATGGCCTGTTTCGCGCCGCCTGTGCAATTTTTATCGGCGTTTCATCCGGTTTGGTCACGGTTTTGATCGTCTACAATGTGTTTTGGCAGCGTTTGATCTTGCCCATCATCCAGGTTGGCATTCCCACTGGCAATTACAGCCTGGTAGCCATTCTGACCATCGTATTAGGGATTTGGTTCTTCCTGGCGCGCGGGGCGCCGTTTGGCCGCCCGGTGGTAGGCTATCTGGCTGGGGTGGGGGCGGCAACCGCCATTGGCGGCGCGTTGATTGGCACCATCATTCCCCAGGTTGAGGCCGCTGGCAGTCTGGTGGCGGTTGACTTGTTGGGAGGTTCGGTTGCCCTGCTTGGAACCGTGACGACGCTCATCTATTTTAACTTCCGCGGGCGTCAGATTGGGGAACAATCGGCGCAGCGCGCAAAATGGATTGAAGGAATCGGTTGGATAGGGCAGATATTTGTCTCGATCACCTTTGGTGTATTGTTTGCCGCGGCATTAGTCGCCGCCTTGACTGCTCTGGCGGAACGCTTATGGGCGCTCTGGCAGTTTATTGGAGTGTACATCCTCCCTCTTTTTCCGTTACAGTAAGGGCTTATGGCTAACTCGACTGTTGCTGATTCGCTTCTGGCTATTGATATAGGGACGGTCAATACTCGCGCCATTTTATTTGATGTGGTGGATGGGGTATATCGTTTTTTGGCAATGGGATCTTCTCCAACGACAGCCAAAGCGCCTTATCATGATATTCGTGAAGGGATTCATATTGCTCTCACCCAACTGCAAGAGATCACTGGACGCACCATTATGGGTGTAGATCAGCAGATCATTCTCCCCAGTACGACAGATGGTTCAGGGGTAGATAGGTGTGTGGTGACAACTTCTGTTGGCGAGCCTCTAAAGTTGGTCGCGGTGGGCTTATTGGAAGATATTTCGGTGCAAAGCGCTATCAGCCTGGCTTCGACAACTTATGCGCAGGTGGTAGATACATTGAGCTTGAATGATCGCCGGAAGGTAGCCGCACGTCTGGATACGATTGTGCGTTTGCGCCCGGATGTGGTGGTGGTGGCTGGCGGCACGGATGGCGGCGCTTCGCAGTCTGTCCTGGGAATCCTCGAATCAATCGGCTTGGCCTGCCAATTTTTGCCCGAAAACCAACGCCCAGAGGTGCTTTACGCCGGCAATGAAAAGCTGGCGGATCAGGTCAAAGAATCTTTGGCTCTGCCTTCTTTTCACGTCGCGCCCAATATTCGCCCCACGCTTGATGTGGAGCAGCTTGAGCCTGCCCAGACAGTGTTGGATCAAATCTATCGTAATGTTCGGGTGAAGGGGATGCCTGGGATGCAGCAGATGGATTTGTGGACGGGCGGCCATTGGATGCCTACCGCTTCTGCATACGGGCGGATGATCCGTTTGTTGAGCCGGGTTTATAGCGCCAGCCGGGCGGCTTTGGGCGTGGATGTGGGCGCTTCGGCCACAACAATCGCGGCCGCTTTTGATGGCGAACTCGCTTTGGGCGTTTATCCGCAGTTTGGGCTTGGCGAGACCATCAATGGATTGTTGAACCATACCTCTCTGGCCGAGATCAGCCGCTGGATTGATATTGAAGTGACGGATGATGCGCTGCGCGATTATATCCAGAACAAAGCGCTTTACCCAACCTCTGTCCCCGGCACACCAACCGATCTGATCATTGAACAGGCTTTGGCGCGCCAATTGATTAGCCTGTCTTTGCGTCGTCTGAATTCTCGCTTCCCTGCCCAGGCCAGTCGCATCCAGTGGAATTTGATGCCCTACGTCAATCCCATTGTGGGTTCGGGCGCGGTTTTGGTCAATGCGCCATCGTATGCGCACGCAGTGCTGATGCTGCTGGATGCCATTCAACCAGTGGGGGTAACGCGTCTGATGCTGGATCAAAATGAATTGTCAGCGGTCTTGGGCGCTGCAGCAATGATCAATGCCGCCCTGACTGTACAAGTCTTTGAAACAGGCTCCTATATTACTCTGGGAACAGTGGCTTCCCCTATCGGGCGCGCAGAACGAGGCGCGCCTGTTTTGCAAGTCAAAGTATCTTCTGAATCGGGCTATTCCTCTACTACCGAAGTCAAATTTGGCGCCATCGAGGTCATTCCACTCCCGGCCGGCCAGCCCGCCAGTGTCTCTTTCCAGCCTTATCACCGCTTTGATATGGGCAAAGGCCCTGGGCGGGCGGTAAAGGTGGATAATATGGTGAGTGGATTGTATGGAATTATCGTGGATGCGCGCGGTCGTCCGTTACAGATCCCGCCCGAACTGCCCAAGCGCGCGGAGTTGATGCGCAAATGGTTGGCCAGTTTTGAACACTAACCGTCATTTTTCCGAGAGATCGAGACTCTACCATGGTTGCCCCTGTACTTCATATTTTGCCGATAGCCATCATTCAGCGTGAGCGAGTGTTGCCCATTGTTGGCAAGGTGGTTGCCCGCAAAGGACAGCGGGTGAGCGCCGTTGACACTGTTGTTGAGGGGAATATGTCGCCTGAACATCTGATTGTAGATGTTGCCCGCGCCTTAAATTTGCCGCCGGAAAAAGCTGAGCGGTTGATTAAGCGCCGGCTGGGCGACTACCTGGAAGAAGGGGACATCCTGGCTGAACGTTCAGTAATGGGGTTCCCGCGCACCAGCACTGCGCCGCGAGCCGGCGTCATTGTCGCCATTCATCGCGGGCAAGTGTTTCTGGAGTTGGCCTCCCATCCTTTTGAATTGAAGGCCGGCATTCCTGGAGAGGTGATTGAACTGGTTCCAGATCATGGGGCTGTTATTCAAACCACAGGGGCGCTGATTCAAGGCGTGTGGGGCAACGGGC
>CAIQJJ010000107.1 GCA_903872065.1 uncultured Anaerolineales bacterium
CCAGGCAAAAGGGCAGGTGGGTTTTGCAGGCTGACCCGACGATGGAGGTCAAAAATCCATCCTTCGACGGCACAGTGCGGCGCGGCTCAGCCACCTGCCCGGTGTGCGGCTACACTACGCCGGTGGAACGGGTGCGGGCGCAGCTCAAACCCCGCCGCGGCGGAGCGCACGATGCGCGCCTGTTTTGCGTGGTCACTACCCACCCCAATGAACAGGGCCGCTTTTACCGCCTGCCTACCGAGGCCGACCGCGAAGCCGTCCGCCAGGCCGCCGCCGAACTGGAACGCCGCAAGGCGGAACACAAGGGGGCGTTGAGTTTGGTACCGGATGAAGACCTGGATATTCGTGGTATTAGACACACATGGGCAATGATTTATGGTCTCAATAATTGGGGAACTCTGTTTTCACCTCGTCAAGCTTTGGCTTTAACAACACTGGTAAGGTTAGAAAGAAAATCACAAATCCAAGGCAGCAATGATTTTATTAAAGCACTACGTGTTTGCTTGGCTATTGGTATTGACAGACAAGCAGATTATTTATCATCGCTAGCAGTATGGTCAATCTCAGGCGAATTTATTGCACATACTTTTGGTCGTCAAGCTGTCCCCATGGTGTGGGATTGGCCTGAATGTCAATTATTTGCCGACGCTTCTGGAAATTGGGATGGAGCGATCAATTGGATAGCATCGGTAATTGAAAATTCCTGCCCCAATTTACACACAATGGCTCGTGCAGAAAGGGCATCAGCTACTGAGCATCCCTTGCCAACCGACTCGATTCAAGCATTTGTTACCGATCCACCTTACTACGATTCTGTTCCTTATGCTCATCTCTCGGACTTTTTTTATGTATGGTTACGGAGATCGTTAGGAGATGTTCACCCGGATTTATTCGCAATCCCTACTGTACCCAAAGACGAAGAGATTGTTGTAGATCGTCCACATGAATTGAGTAACTCTACTCATAATATCGCTTACTACGAGCGTGAGCTAACCAAAGCTTTTACCGAGGGGCGGCGTGTTCTCGCGCCAGATGGCGTAGGTACCATTGTTTTTGCCAGCAAAACCACAACCAGTTGGGAAGCTATTTTACAAGCGGTGATTGATGCAGGCTGGGTAATCACTGGCTCCTGGCCAATAGATACAGAACGCGAAGCCCGCGTTTCTGCGCAAGGGCAGGCGCGCCTGGCCTCCTCCATCCACCTGGTCTGCCGCCCGCGCGAAGAAGCGAGCGGTGAATTGGCTGCTACCATCGGCGACTGGCGCGATGTGCTGGCCGAACTGCCCCCGCGCATCCACGACTGGCTGCCGCGCCTGGCCCAGGAAGGCGTGGTCGGCGCGGATGCCATCTTCGCCTGTCTTGGCCCAGCGCTGGAAATCTACTCGCGCTACAGCCGGGTCGAGCGCGCCAACGGCGAGCAGGTCACGCTGCGCGAATACCTGGAAGTGGTCTGGGCCGAGGTCGCCCGCCAGGCCCTCAGCATGATCTTCGAGGGCGCCGACGCCAGCGGTTTTGAAGAAGACGCCCGCCTGACGGCGATGTGGCTGTGGACGCTCTCGACGAAGGAGGAAGGCGGAAAGATGAAAGATGAAGGGGGAAGGCAGGCCGGGTTGGAAGAAGCCGGAGACGCCGGCGAGGAGGACGAACCTGAGGCCTCTGGCGCGGCCGGCGGCAGTTTCGTGCTGGAGTTTGACGCCGCCCGCAAGATCGCCCAGGGCCTGGGGGCGCACCTTGAGCAGTTGGAGGCGCTGGTCGAAATTAAAGGCGATAAGGCCCGCCTGCGCGGCGTCTCAGAACGGGCGCGGGGGTTATTCGGCAAACAGCGGGAGCAAATCCTGGGCCAGGGCAAAAAGAAGGCCGCCGCGCAGATGAACCTGTTCAGCGAGGTGGACGAGGTCGAGGCGCAGGAAGCCGGCTGGGACGAGCCGATCGCGCCAGCCGCCGGGGCTGCCACGCTGGATCGTCTGCACCAGGCCATGCTGCTCTTTGCCGCCGGGCGCAGCGCGGCGTTCAAGCGCTTCCTGGTGGAGGACGGTGTAGGCAAAGACCAGCGTTTCTGGCGGCTGGCCCAGGCGCTCTCGGCGCTGTATCCGAGCGGCAGCGATGAGAAGCGCTGGGTGGATGGGGTGCTGGCGAGGAAGAAAGGACTGGGGTTTTGATAGGAATAGACCAGATGAAAAGAAGCGC
>CAIQJJ010000108.1 GCA_903872065.1 uncultured Anaerolineales bacterium
GCTCAACTGGCAGAGCACCGCTCTCCAAAAGCGGGGGTTGTGGGTTCGATTCCTGCCTGGCCTGCCTGAATGAAGACGCCGTCCTTTGAGGCGGCGTTTTAACCGTCAATCTGAGGAGTTATCCGTGGCAACAGAGCAAAAACCGAATATTATTCAGCGATTTGTCAATTGGTCTCGTCAGACAATCCAGGAAACTATCGGTGAATTGCGCAAGGTACATTGGTCCTCGCGCGAAGAAGCTTTTCGGTTGACTCAGGTTGTCTTGATTGTGTTAGCAGTCATGGGTCTCCTCCTGGGAACACTGGATCTTCTGTATTCCCAGTTATTCAAGCTGTTGCTTGGAATCTAGTTTTCTCGAATCGATGCGGCCGCGTGGCCTGAATGGCAGTAGGACATGAACGAAAAGAAGCAGGACGATCAAACCGATGCTCCAGAGGAGCGCCCCCATCCTTCATCGGGTAAATCTTCTCTGCCGGGTGACATCACTGAGTTCTCCTATGGAGGAGATGAAGTTGTCCCGGAAGAAGGTGGTCGCGCCTGGTATGTAGTTCACTGTTACTCGGGCTATGAAAATAAGGTGCGCCATAACCTTGAGCAGCGCATCGAGACCATGGGCATGAAAGACAAGATCTTTGATGTCGTTGTTCCTACCGAGGAAGAGATCGAAGTCAAAGAGGGGAAGCGCCGCACAGTTGAGCGTCGCGTTTTTCCTGGCTATATCCTGGTCAACATGGCTCTGAGTGAAGAATCCTGGTACGTGGTGCGCAATACGCCGGGCGTTACTGGCTTTGTGGGCATGGGGAATACCCCCACCCCGCTGCGTCCCGAAGAAGTGGCGCAGATCATCCGGCGCATGGAAGCTGAAGCGCCGCGCATCAAAGTGACCTTTCGACCTGGGGAGCGTGTGCGCATCGTGGATGGGCCGTTCAATGATTTCCGTGGAACGGTTTCAGAAATTGATATGGAGCGCGCCAAGGTGCGCGTGATGGTCAATTTCTTTGGCCGCGAGACGCCGGTCGAACTGGACTTTTTGCAAGTAGAAAAGACGTGAGTCTCCTGACCTAACTGAAACAGGCATCGGTTGTCTCACGATAAACGTGGGAGGGTGTATCCCGCCCGTTATTACCACTAAGGAGTAAAACTGTGGCAAAGAAACTAAAAGCAATTGTCAAACTGCAGATTACTGCCGCTAAGGCTAATCCTGCACCCCCAATCGGCCCTGCGCTGGCCGGGCATGGCATCAACCTGATGGCGTTCTGCAAAGAATACAATGCCCGCACTTCGAATCGCGCCGGCGAGATTATCCCCGCCGAAATCAGCATTTTCAGCGATGGTTCATTCACTTTTATCCTCAAGACCCCGCCGGCGGCTGAACTGCTCAAGAAGGCGGCCGGAGTCGCCAAGGGTTCCGCCACGCCGAACCGCGAAAAGGTTGGCAAAGTGAATCGCAAGCAAATCCGCGAGATTGCTGAGCTTAAGATGAAAGACCTGAACGCGGTCAACATCGAAGGCGCGGTAAAGCAGATCGAAGGCACAGCCATCAGCCTGGGCCTGACAGTAGAAGACTAAACCTGTGGGAGGGTTGGCGCGCGGCGCGCGCGGCCCGTTTGCACCACGAAGGAGTTATTATGGCAAAACACGGTAAGAAATATTTGGCTGCCGCCGCAAAAATTGAGCGTGATCATTGGTACACGCCGCAAGAAGCGGTCAATCTGGTAAAAGAAACCTCCGTCGTCAAATTCGACTCGACGGTGGAAGTGCACATGCGCCTGGGGGTTGATCCTCGTCACGCCGATCAGCAGGTGCGTGATGTGGTCGTCCTGCCGCATGGCCTGGGTAAGATCGTGCGTGTGTTGGTCTTTGCCCAGGGCGAGGGCGCACAGTTGGCCCGCGAAGCCGGGGCGGATTATGTCGCCGATGATGAAATGATCGCCAGGATCCAGGGCGGTTGGACTGACTTTGATGTCGCAGTGGCGACTCCGGATGTGATGGGCAAGGCTGGTCGTTTAGGCCGTATCTTGGGCCCGCGTGGTTTGATGCCCAATCCTAAGGCGGGGACGGTGGTGCCGGCGGAAGACCTGCCGCGCGTCATTCGTGAAGCCAAGGCTGGCCGCGTGGAGTTTCGTGTTGATAAGACCTCGAACCTGCATGTTCCGATTGGAAAGACTTCTTTCGACAGCAAGAAAATCTTCGAGAACTTTGCCGCGTTGATGGAATCGGTCAAGAAAGCTCGTCCGGCTTCCACCAAGGGCGTGTATATCAAGCGCGTGACGCTGACTTCGACGATGGGCCCTGGGATCAAGGTTGACCCGAACCAGGCCATCACGATGGATGCGCGCGACTGATTTTTTACAATTTTCCTTCGCCGTAGACCGCAGGCGCGTGTGAGCCGCATGGCTCATCAGTACGCTTAATTTTCTCCCTGCCGAGGTGAAGACTTCTCTGTGGATCATTTTTCCCCGTCATTGGGGTGGAGAGTCTTTGCCTCGCAGGATGGCAAAGACTTTTTGTTTTCTCAGGTTGATTATCCTCGCTTGAAAGGAGGTGAATTTCATTGGCCATTACAAAAGAACGTAAGAGTGAATTGGTTGCCCGTTATAGCAATTGGGTCAATCGCAGCCAGGCCCTTATCATCACCCAGTATAAAGGCTTGAGCATGAAAGATGTGGATGCCCTGCGCGCCAAAGTTCGTGATGCAGGCGGTGAGTTTCATGTGGTGAAAAACACATTGGCTGTCATCGCGCTGAAAGAGGCGGGCATTTCTCTGCCGGATGAGTATCTGCAAGGCAGCACAGCGATTTGCTTTGCCCTCAGGGATGCTCCTCAAATGGCAAAAGCGATGTTGGATGCGGCGAAAGGCTCTGAGTTTCTGAAGATCAAGGGCGGCGCCCTCGACAAGAAACCCATTAATGAGGCTGGCGTCAAGGCTTTGGCTGAACTGCCTCCGCTGCCCGTGATGCGCGCCCAACTGCTCGGCGTCTTGTCGGCGCCCGCCAGCAGGCTGGTACGCACCCTGGCTGAACCGGCGCGCGGTTTGGCGGCGGTGATCAAGGCTCATGCGGAGCCAGCGACAGAAGCTGAACCCGCTGCTGCTTAACGGCTTGAATGTCAGCGGCCTGTCGGCGAAGGTCTGGGCCTCTGACGGTTTTCAATGGCGACCTTCAAACTGGTTTGAAAACATCATTTATCCGCCTCAAACGGAATTATCTGGGCCTGCCTTGATCAAAGATAATCAAGGGCAAGCCCTTAACAGGAGAGATTGAAATGGCTGATCTGGAAAAACTCGTTGAAGAACTGAGCACGCTTTCTGTGTTGGAAGCTGCTGAACTGGTGAAGAAACTCGAAGCGAAGTGGGGCGTCTCCGCCGCTGCCCCCGTCGCGGCTGCTGCTGGCCCCGTCGCCGTCGCCGCGGCTGCTGAGCCCGTCGAAGAGAAGACCGAATTTGATGTGATCATCAAAGAAACCGGGCCCAAGAAGATTGATGTCATCAAAGTCGTTCGCCAACTCACCAGCCTGGGTCTGAAAGAAGCCAAAGAAGTCGCCGAGACCGCCGGGTCGAAGCTGCTCGAGGCTGTGAGCAAGGAAGTGGCGCAGGATGCCAAGTCCAAACTCGAAGCTGTCGGCGCTGTCGTCGAAGTCAAGTAGTTTCTGCTACCCCAACGAAACAAAGAGGCCGCTCTGCGCGAGCGGTCTTTTTGTTTTGCCCTGCCTGTGGTATATTCAGAGTAGGAGGCCGCTATGAGCCCACGAATTTTAGTAATCGAAGATGATGAAGCGATTCTGAAATTTCTTCGTCGCGGATTAGCCTACGAAGGCTATCAGGTAGATACTGCGTCTGACGGTCAGACTGGATTATTATTGGCCCGCGATAACCCACCGGACCTGGTGATCCTTGATTTAATGCTGCCAGGGATCGACGGGTTGGAGGTTTGTCGTCGCTTGCGCGCCGGCGGGCCGGTGCCAATCTTTATTTTGACCGCCAAAGAGTCGGTCAGCGATCGTGTCCAGGGTTTGGATATGGGCGCTGACGACTATATGGTTAAGCCATTCAATCTGGATGAGCTTTTGGCGCGCATCCGCGCCTTATTGCGCCGCGCCCAACCGGCGCGCCCGCAAGTGCTGCGTTTTGCCGATCTCACGCTGGATACTGGCACACGCCAGGCGCAGCGCGGCAGCCGCGTGATTTCGTTGACCGCCAAAGAGTATGAATTGATCGAACTCTTTATGCGTCATCCGCGCCAGGTATTGACGCGGGATATGATTTTCGACCGCGTCTGGGGTTATGATTTCGGCGGCGAGAGCAATATCATCGAAGTCTACATGCGCTACTTGCGTCAAAAGCTCGAAGTTGGCGATGAACCTCGCCTCTTGCATACGGTGCGTGGCATGGGCTACGTTTTGCGCGAAGCCTCATAAATCGCCATGTCGTTGCGCGCGCGCTTAACCTTGCTTTATACCTCCCTGGTGGGAGGTATTTTGCTATTATTTGGCGTGGCGGTTTATACGGCTGTCAGTATTACCATCACCAGCCAGATTGATGATACTTTGGTGCATACGGCCGTCCGAGTGTGGAGCAACACGCACGTGGGCGGCGGCTGGCAGGTGTTGAACTGGCCCTTGCTCGATCTGCCGGCGGATGTTTATGTCCAGGTGTGGGGGACAGATGGGAAGCTGCAAGCCTTTTCCCCCAACGTTGATCTTCTGGACGCCCCTTTGGATGAGGCGGCGTTGAGTTCCAGCCGTTCTTTGGTGCGCGACGCTTACCCGCGCAATATCCATTTGCGTGTGCTGACCGTGCCGTTGGCGGTGGGCGACCGTATCATCGGCATTTTGCAGCTTGGGACGCGCCTGTCTTTGGTTGATGCGGTGCAGCGCACCTTGTTGATCGTTTTGGTGATCGGTTTTTTGCTGGCTTTGACAATTGCTGGGGTAGCGGCCTGGCTTAGCACGGAGCAGGCGTTATCGCCCTTGCAGGATGTGACCCAGGTGGCGCTGCAAATTACCCATGCCGATGATCTCTCGCGTCGCATTCCGTACCAGGGCCCGCCTGAAGATGAGATCGGCAGTTTGATCAGCGCCTTCAATCAAACATTGGGCCGCCTGGAGAATTTGTTTCACTCGCAGCGCCGCTTTATGGCGGATGTCGGCCACGAGCTGCGCACGCCCCTGACGGTGATTCGCGGCAATGTGGACTTGATGCGCCGCATCGGCGCGGATGATGAGTCGTTGTGCGGCATTGAGAGCGAAGTCGAGCGCCTGACGCGGCTGGTGGGCGATCTGCTGCTGTTGGCGCAGGCCGAAGCCGGTAAGATGCCCCTCGACCGCCGCCTGGTGGAATTGGACACCCTGGTGTTAGAAGTAATGAATCAGATGCGTGTGCTGGCGCGGGATAAGCTGACCCTGCGTTTAGGCGACTTTGATCAGGTGTTGGTGTGCGGCGACAGCGACCGTCTGAAGCAGGTGTTGGTGAACCTGATTGGGAATGGCATCAAATACACCCCGGCCGGCGGCGAGCTGATAATGGGGGTGGGAAAAGTTGGCAACCAGGCGCGCCTGACCGTCAGCGACAATGGGCCGGGCATTCCACTCGAAGATCAACCCTATATTTTCGAGCGCTTCTATCGCGGCGAGAAGGCGCGCACCCGTTCAAAAGATGGCAAGGGATTTGGCCTGGGTCTCTCCATTGCGTATTGGATTGTCCGCCATCATGGCGGCCGGATTGATGTCGATTCGGCGGAAGGGCGCGGCACAACCTTTGCCGTCTGGCTCCCACTGGCCGAGGGGGATTGCCAGTCGCCGGCTTGATTGTCTCACTTGAAACTATTTCCTGGAGGTTCGTTTTGTCGAAAACTCTCAAAAGTTATCTTTTCCTTTTTACTCTGGTCGGCGCGATCATCGCTTTTGATCAGTGGACGAAGTACCTGGTGCGTCTTTACATTCCCTTTGGCGGGCAGTGGGCGCCCTGGGATTGGCTCTTGCCTTACGCCCGCCTGGTGCATTGGCAAAATACGGGGGCTGCCTTTGGCATGTTTCAGCGTTTTGGGGATGTGTTCAAGGTTCTTGCAATGGTCGTCTCGGCAGTGATCGTCTATTATTTCCCGCGCGTGCCAGAAGAGGATTGGTGGCTGCGCCTGGCGCTGGCGATGCAGTGCGGCGGCGCGCTAGGCAACCTGGTGGATCGTTTTACCCAGGGTTATGTCACCGATTTTGTGTCGGTGGGCAATTTCGCCGTCTTCAACGTGGCGGATTCGTCTATTTCGGTCGGAGTGGCGATTTTGTTGGTGGGGGTGTGGTTCAAGGAACGCGCCCAGGCCAGGGCTGTTGCAGCCTCGTCCCAGGCAGCGGCATTGACAGTGCAGCCGCCTTCGGCTGAGATTGCCTCCCCCGATGCCGTGGAGACCCCTAGCAGTGAATGAGCGTCCAACGAGTATGCGCACTGAAACTTTTCTCTTCCATCACGAACCGGAGCGGCTGGATAAGTTCCTCGTCACCTGTCTGCCGGAGTTTTCGCGCATGCGCATCCAATCTTTTATTGCCGGCGGCTGCGTGTTGGTGGATGGCGCGCCGGTCTCTAAGCCGGCGCTGATTTTGGAACACCCCTGCACTCTGACGGTGCATATTCCCGCGCCGCAGCCGACTGATCTGCAGCCCGAAGCGATTGCGCTCGATATTGTCTTCGAGACCGACGATTTGATTGTGATCAACAAGCCGGCCGGCATGGTGGTGCATCCCTCGCCAGGGCATGACACCGGCACGCTCGTTCACGCTGCCCTGTCGCACGCGCCGGAATTGGATGGCGTCGGCGGCGAGCTGCGTCCAGGGGTGGTTCATCGCCTCGATAAAGAAACTTCCGGCCTGATCTTGATGGCGAAGAACGATACTGCGCATCTTTGGCTGCAAGAGCAGTTTCGCTCGCGCAGTACGCATAAAATATACCTGGCGTTGGTAGATGGCCGTCCGCCGACGCCCACCGGACGCATCGAAGCGCCGATCGGGCGGAATGCAACCCATCGCAAATTGATGGCGATTGTCGAGGCGGCGAAGGGCCGCGAGGCGGCGACCGAATATCGCACGTTGGAAAGTTTCCCGAAGCATACCCTGGTCGAAGCGCACCCGATCACCGGGCGCACCCATCAGATCCGCTTGCATTTTGCTTTTATCGGCTGTCCGATTGTGGGAGATACCATGTACGGGCAGAAACGCCCCTCGCTGCCCATTCAGCGCCATTTTTTGCACGCGGCGCGTTTGAGCATCACTTTACCCGGCGAAAGCCAGCCGCGCACATTCGAGGCGGCGCTGCCGCCGGAGTTGGAAGCGATCTTGCAGAGCTTGCGGGCGTAGGGCGCGCGGATCGGAAAGGGCTGCTGCAGCACCCTGATCCATTTCTACAAGGGCGTCAGCAAATCAATATACGCCTTATCGAGCAAGTTTTCCTCTTTCACGCCAAGCTGCGCCATCAGCGCGTGCACTGCAGCCAGGCCGGCCCCGGCGCTTTCCCCAGGCTGCAAGACATATTCCAATTCCATGAAATGCCCCAGGCCCTCCACCTGATCGAGGTGGATGCGCGTCTGGCCGACCAAAAACAGCAGGCGGCGCTTTTTCACTACCCCGCGCACGCCCAGCGCGGCGGCCAGGGTAGCCTTGAGCGCCAGCGGGTCGGCGCAGGGGGCAATCTCGTAAGACGACTGGCGCGGCCCGTGGCTGTCGGCGCGCTCGTAGTAGATCAGTTCGCCATGTTCGCGGTTGAAGATGCGCAGCTTCAACCGCCCGCGGGCGGTGTGGAAAAAGATATCCTCTTGCTGCAGCCACTTGCCGGCGGTATGGCTGAGCGCCACTGCCCTGGTCTGCAAGAGGTCAAAATCGTCTATTCGGGCTTTAATCTCAATATTGGCTGCCATAATCTCTCCATTGCGCAAGAATCGGGTGGCTTTCTCCGGCAAGAGGGGTAAAATCTCAGTCTACCAGGAGCAAACCAATGGACGATCAACAACTATATTCTCAAGAATACCAGAGAATCGAAGAAGCGATCCGCTTTTTGAACGCCAATTTTCAGCGCCAGCCCGAATTGGAGGCGGTTGCCGCCCATGTGGGATTGAGCGAATATCACTTTCAACGCCTCTTTACGCATTGGGTGGGCATCAGCCCCAAACGCTTTTTGCAGTTTGTCACCAGAGAGGGCGCCAAACAATTGCTGGCGGACTCACACAGCCTGTTGGATACCACTTACGAGGTGGGCCTCTCCAGCCCAGGACGGCTGCATGACCTATTTATTGTCACCGAGGCGGTCACACCTGGCGAGTACAAAGCGCGCGGGGCGGGGTTATCCATTGCCTACGGCTTTCATCCCAGCCTGTTCGGTGAGTGCCTCTTGGGTGTAACCGGGCGCGGCATTTGTTATTTAGGCTTTACCACCGGGTTAGGCCGCCAGGCCGCCCTGGACGAAGTGCGTTCGCAGTGGCCGCACGCTCAATTGAGCGAATCGATCGATCTCACCGCGCCTTTGATGGAACGCGTCTTTGCGCCGCGTGCCGAGGCGCTGCCCGTTCATCTCAATGGCAGCAATTTCCAGATTAAGGTCTGGGAGGCGCTGCTGCGCATCCCTCCCGGCGCGGTCGCCTGTTACCAGGACATCGCCGGCGTCCTGGGCATGCCCCAGGCCAGCCGCGCCGTGGGCAGTGCGATCGCGCGCAACCCGGTGTCGTATCTCATCCCCTGTCATCGTGTGCTGCGCAAGATGGGCGAATTTGGCAATTATCGCCACGGCATTGAGCGCAAGCAAGCGCTGATCGCCTGGGAACATGCCCAGGCCTTGCGCGAGGGGTGAGCCAGCTTTTGCCTCACTCCTCGTCAATCGTCTTGAACGACTTGCCCCAGGCTTTCATGCGGATATGCCACATCTCGTTGTAGACGGCGCGCTGCCATAAGGTCAGCAGGACAAACTCCTCAGTGGCGCTCTTATTGTCCAGGGAATGAAAGACTCCCGCCGGGATGAAGATCAAATCGCCCGGGCGGATGTCGAATACCTCGTCGTCCAGGTGCAGCACAGCCTCGCCCTTGACCACGTAGTAAATCTCGTTTTCTTCATGCACGCCGCCGCCGGTTTTGCCGCCGCCGCGCAGAGTGCCTTCGTTGACGTTGATCGCCTCGACGCCGGCGACCAGGTCATCCAACAACATTTTGGATGAGTAGCTCTGGTCGGCCACATAAGGCTTGACCTGGCTGGGATGGATAATTTTGGCCGTAGTCATTTTGCACCTCCTGTGCGCTACCAATCCCTGGCAAAGCCGCACGTCCAGCCGCCGTCAATCACCAACTGACTGCCGGTCACGTAACTGGCGGCGTCGGAGGCCAGGTATAAAGCTCCGTAAGCGATGTCTTCAGGCGTACCGGGGCGTTTGAGTGGGATGTGCGACATGATGCTGGCATAGCGCCCGTCGGCGTACATGCCGCCGCTGCTGTTCATGGCGGGGATGTTGATCGATCCGGGCAGGATGACATTGACATTGACGCCGTAAGGGGCCAGTTCGATGGCCATGGCGCGCGTCAGTTGGATGACGCCGCCCTTGGCCGCGGTGAAAGCGCATTGATTCCGGAGCGGCACCGCCCCGGCGATGGAGGCGATGTTGATGATCTTGCCGTAGCGATTTTGAGTCATGTTTTGCAGCGCCGCTTTGCTGCAATAATAGACCCCATCCAGGTCCACCTGGATGATCTTTAGCCACGTCTCATCGGGGAATTCGTGGATTGGGCCGCGCTCTTTCATGCCGATGTTGATGCCGGCGTTGTTGATCAAAATGTCAATCTTGCCGAATTGTTCCACCGTCTGCGCCGCCAGGGCCTGCGCCTCGGCTATCTCGGCCACATTGGTCTTGATAAAGGCTGCTTTGCCGCCCAGGGCCTGAATTTCAGCGGCCGTCGCGCGCCCTTTTTCCTCATTGATATCGGCGATGACAATTGTGGCCCCATTTTGGGCAAACATCAACGCCATGCCGCGCCCGATGCCCCCCGCCGCGCCGGTGATGATGGCTACTTTGTTTTCCAGATTCACGTTCATGATGATTCTCCTTTGGTGTTTTAAGGCTTGTAGCGCGTCCCTTCGGCGGGTTTGGCGTCAATCGCCATCTTGGCCGTCAGGCCGCCGTCGAAGCACAGCACATGCCCGGTCATAAATTCAGCGGCATCTGACATCAAATACGCTGCCAGGTAGCCGACATCTTCTGGCAGGCCCACCCGCCCCCAGGGGACGACGCTGTTGCCCATGTCGCGGGTGTAATTCGGGTCAATGAAGTAGCTGGGGACCTCGATCGTCCCCGGAGCGAGGACGTTGACGCGGATGTGCGCTGGCAGCAGTTCGACGGCCAGTTCGCGGCTGAAGGCGTTGATGGCGCCCTTGGTGCCGGCGTAAACCGAGTGACCGGTAAAGCCGGCGCTGCCATGCACTGAGGAGACATTGACAATGCTGCCGCCGGCCCACGGGCGGTCGGGGAAGCGCTGGCGCAGTTCGCGCCCGCGTTCCATCAGGTAGGGGATGGCGGTCTGGCAGGTGAAGAACTGGCCGCGAATATTGACGTGGTAAATTTGGTCAAATTCCGCTTCAGTGACTTTGAGAAAATCTTTGGTGAAGGTCAGGCCAGCGTTGTTGAACAGCCCGTCCAGTCCGCCCAAGAACTGCACCGCCTCTGTCACCAGGCGGCGGCACTCCTCCACCCGGCTCAAGTCGGCTTGCAGCGCCACCGCTCGCCGGCCTAAGCTCGTGATTTCCTCGACCACTTCCATCGCGCCCTGGGCGCTGCCGCGGTAGCTGAGGGCCACATCCGCCCCCTGCTGCGCTAATTGCAGCGCTACGCCGCGCCCAATGCCGGTGCCGGCGCCGACCACCAGGATCAATTTGTTTTCCAGGCTAAAGGGATTTTCAAGCATTTTGTCCTCGTTATCCATTGAGATAGTAAACTTCACCCGGCGTCAGCAGCAGCGGCTTAGTCTCCGGCGCGTGCTGCTGGCAGGCTTCCAGGAAGCGCAGCGGGTTGCCTTGATGCAGGGGGAACATCCAGAAATGGCAGGGGAGGGTCCAGCGCGCGTGGGCGTCTCCCGCCAGGCGGGCTGCCTCCACCTCGTTCAGGTTGCCAAACGCGCCATTGATCGGCGGGATGAGCAGATCGGGATTTTGAGCGAACTGCGCTCCCCACCGTTCAGGGCGGTAGGCGGTGTCTCCCACTACCCAGACGCGCAATCCGTCGAAATTGAACCACAACCCCAGGGCGTCGGGGGCCAGGCTGCCGTGATCAGCGTAGACGCCAGTTAACTGAAAGCCGGGCAAGTCGAGCGTTTCATCCTGATGCAGGATGGCGAAGCGGCTGTCGGGGAGGCCGGCGTCGAGGTAGGCGGCGCGGCAGTCGGGCGCGCCGATGAAACATGCCCGCGGATTGCGCGCCATGATTGGGAGTGCATCCACATCCAGGTGATCCTGGTGCGAGTGGGTGCTGATCACATAATCTGCCTCCACCTCCTGCGGTTCGATCAGACTGGGCGTGAGGCGTTTAAAGCCCAGTCCGTATTCCGGCAAGAGACGCTGCACCGAATCGGTCAGGTAGGGGTCAACGTAAATGATCTTGGCGGCAGGGGTCTTGAAGGCGAAGCCGGCCTGCGCCAGCCAGATCAGCGCCAGGCTGCCGGGCTGAACGGTAAGTTGGCGGATCGTTTGTGCCAGGTTTTTCATGCTACCTCCAGGGGGATTGAGAATACTGTGTCAATTGTCAATACCTTCGCCAAAATGAGTTGAAAGAAATAGGGCTTTTCTGGTAAAGTTGTTGTTAGCCACAACGCCAACAAAACCGGAGAAGCCCATGCCAGAGATTGTAGCACTTTTACAGACCATTGCAACACTTTTAGAGAAAAAGACTTTGCGCCAAATGAGGCAGGTTGTCTTTGGGATGCTAGTCATCAGCGGACGCATCACCATGCTCGGTTTGTCGCGCTGGACAGAGAAAGGTGGAAGTTACCGCACGATTCAACGTCTCTATCAGACCGCCTTGCCCTGGGAAGCAATCCAGTGGTTGTTTTTTGAAAAACGCCTGTTGCAGTCAGAAGATGAGTACATCGCCGCAGGAGACGAAACAGTGGTGACCAAGTCAGGTAAAGTCACCTACGGACTGGATCGTTTCTTCTCTGGGCTGCAACAACGCGTGGTACCAAGCATTTCATTTTTTGCTTTTTCGCTGGTGAATGTGTGCAAAGAGCAGTCGTATCCATTGCAAGTGACACAAATCGTAAAAAGTGCAGAGGAAAAAGCAGCCAGCAAAGAAAAAGCGGAAGCGAAAAAGGCGCAGAAAACGAGTGAAAAGAAAAAAGCGGGACGGCCCAAGGGCAGCAAGAACAAAGCGAAACTGGAAACAGTACTGAATGCGGAATTACTGCGCATTCAGGCTGCTTTGCGCAGCTTTTTGAAAACGATAGGGACAACTATCGTGCTGAACTATGTCGTCCTGGATGGGCATTTTGGCAACTATCCAACGGCGTTCATGATCAGACAGGAGAAGCTGCACCTGATTTCCAAAATGCGTCATGATGCTGCTCTGTACTCGGCCTATGATGGCCCATACAGTGGCAAAGGGCCGCACACGAAATATGGCTCAAAAATCAAGGTGTACCAGATGGATAAAAAGTACCTGAAGGAGACCTCCGTCGAAAACAACCTGCGTACCGACATCTATCAAGGCCAGTTCTACAACAAGGAATTTGCCTTTGCCTTGAATGTGGTCATCATCGTCAAGACCAACCTCGAAACCAATGCACGAGCACATGTCATTCTTTTCAGCACCGACCTCGAATTGGCCAATGACAAAATCATCCGGTTTTATAGCTTGCGCTTCCAAATCGAGTTCAATTTCCGTGACGCCAAACAATATTGGGGTCTGGAAGACTTCATGAACGTCAAGGAAACTGCCGTGACTAATGCCGCCAACCTATCTTTTTTCATGGTCAATTTCAGCCAGGCATTATTGCAGCCAATTCGGCAAGACCAACCTGATTATAGCGTCTTAGATTTGAAAGCGCACTATCGCGGCTACCGTTATGCCGTCGAAACGATAAAAATGCTTCCGCAAAAACCTGATGCCATTTTATTGGCGAACATTTTTGAGCAAATTGCCCGTTTGGGTGCTATTCACCCGGTTGTTCAGCCATCCGCCGATACCTAATTGGCGAAGGTATTGGTGTTCGTGGCCTATTCGTTGTTGCACCTGGATTGCTTACCTTCACCACTGGCAAAAGAACAACTGCCAACCAAATCCATTGGCGAAGCCTGCCGCCAGCAAGCACGAGCGTTGATCGAATTGCTCATTGTCAAGGCCCACGATATGATCCAAGATGGCAAAGATGTGAAGGCGGTTTTCGATTTCCTGTTCTCCAAACAACTCGTCAGTGCCAAGACCGGGTTGTCCTCATGATTCAAAATACAACAGTCGAGTCAAGTGCATTGATTACTTTTAGAATAGTAGCGAAATCCGGGCGACCTTCACTTGATTCGAACATCAATCATAGGACTTACGCAAGACAGGATGATTGACGATTGGTGATAAAACGGTTATTGTTACA
>CAIQJJ010000109.1 GCA_903872065.1 uncultured Anaerolineales bacterium
GCCCGGCCTGCAAGCGTTCGAACAAGGGCCGGCGCTGTACGAGATGATGCTGCTGCGCTGAGATGGTTCAGCGTTTCAACAGTCCGCGCTGGGCGGCAGTGGCGATGGCCGCGGCGCGCGAGTCGACGCCTAACTTATTGTAAATGCTGGCCAGGTGGGCTTTGATCGTCCGTTCGCTGATGCCCAGGCGGAGGGCGATCTCTTTGCTGCGCTCGCCGCGCGCCACAGCTTCTAACACTTCCTGCTCGCGCTGCGTCAGGACTTCGCTGTTGGCGGCGGAGGGGGCGGCCGGCGCTTCGATTTTGGATAGCAGCCGCCCGATCACCTCAGCGCTGAACAGCATTTCGCCGCCTGCCGCGGCGCGAATGGCATGGAACACAGTCTCGCGCCCGGTGTCTTTGAGCAGGTAGCCCCTGGCTCCCAGGCGCAGGGCGCGCAGCAGCAGGTCGTCTTCGTTGTAGGTGGTCAGGATCACGACTGCTGTTTGCGGCTGTGCCTGGCGCAAGCGTTCGAGCGCCGTCAGGCCGTCCATGCCAGGCATGCGCAAATCCATCAGGATCACCTGCGGCTGCAATTCAGCCGCCAGGCGCAGCGCCGCCAGGCCATCCGCCGCTTCCCCGACCAGTTCAAAGTCCGGTTCGGTTTCCAGAATCAAGCGCAGGCCCTGGCGGATAATCAGGTGATCGTCGGCAATGAGAATGCGAATGGGGGATGTCATGGCGCGCTTACCCTTTAGCGTTCAATGCGTGTTGACCAGGGCGCAGCGGCAGGCGCAGACGAATCTGGCAGCCCTGGCCGGGGGCGCTCTCAACCTGGAGCGCTCCTCCTGCCAGGCGGGCGCGCTCGCGCATGCCGAGCAAGCCGTAATGCCCGCTTTGCACTTCCGCCGCCTGAGGATCGAAGCCGCGGCCGTTGTCCTTCACCTCTACCAGCAGATTTTCTTCTTCGATGCCCAGGCGCAAGCTGGTCTGCGTCGCGTGAGCATGGCGGGCAGTATTGCTCAACCCCTCCTGGATGACGCGCTGTGCTGCTTCCAGCGCCAGTTCAGGGAGGTCGCCTGGTAGATCGATCTCCACTGTGCAGGGGATGCCGGCGGCGGCGCGAAAGCGTTCCACCTCCTGGCGCACTGCTTCTTCCAGCCACTCGCCATCTTTCTGGTTGTTGGCGGCGCGCAGGTTATCAATCGCGCGGCGGGATTCGGCCAAAGTGCTGCGCGCTTGCAGCATGGCCTGCTTGATGATGCTCTGCGCCCGTTCGGCGCGTCCGTTTGCCAGGTGGGCGTCCACCGCCTCCAGTTGCAAAATCAGCCCCGCCAGCCCCTGCGAGAGCGTATCGTGCAGTTCGCGCGCCATGCGTTGGCGCTCAGCGGCGATCGTCAGATCTTCAACACGGGCGGCGTAATCGCTCAACTGTTGGTTCGCCGCCTCCAACTGCGCCAACAAGGCTTGCGCCTCCTGGCGCGCCTGAGTCTGGCGGTTGTAGAGGGTCACATAAATATAGACGAACAGCGCCATTGGACAAACCGCCAACGCCCATAACGGCAGGTCCTCCAGGCCATAGATCAGCGCATAACTCAAGCCCGAAAGCAGTAAGAGATAGCCAATGGCAGCCGCCAGGCGGCGCCAGTTCTTGCTAAATAACCCTACCACCTGCCCAAACAAGGCCAGGTAGAGGGCAAAGATCATGGCATACGCGCCAGAGATGAGACAAATGATCAGCGCCAGCAATCCCTGGCCGATAACGTAGGGGATGATCCAGCGCGGTTTCTCTTCCAGCCAGACGATCTGCCAGTGAATGAAGATATGGACAATCAGCAGAATGGCCAGGCTTAACAGGCGCAGCGGTTGGCGCACCGCCGGATCGCTCGCCGCCGCCTGGATGAAAACGCCGGCGAAAACGATCGTCAGGAAGTAAAAGAAGGCGCGTTCAGGAAACGCAGGAAGCTTGAGACGGTGAAAAAGAGTTTGCATACGCTAATTGTATATCGGACTGTGATTTGCGCAATTGTTTGGAAGGACACTGTACGAAAGGACAATCCCTGGCTGACCGAAGGCGCAATAGCCTCGCCCCTCGCCGCGGGCTAGAATCCAGGAAAATGATAAAGATGGAGCACTGATCATGAACGCAATTGAGATTGAAAACTTACAAAAATCTTTTGGTACACGCCGCGCTGTGGATGGCATCTCTTTGGCCGTGCGGCAGGGTGAAATTTTCAGCTTGCTGGGGCCGAACGGGGCTGGCAAGACAACTACTCTCGCGATGCTCTCTACGCTGCTGCGCCCGGATGGCGGCGATGCTCGCATCCTGGGCCATTCGATTAAGCATGAGTCCGCAGCGGTAAAAGCGTCGCTGGGCGTTGTGCCGCAGGACATTGCCCTGTACATGGATCTGACCGCTCGCGAGAACCTGGATTTCTGGGGGCGCATGTATGGCCTGCGCGGCGGGGCGCTGAGGCAGCGCGTCGACGAGGTGCTGGAAATGATCGGCCTGACCGAGCGGCAGAAAGACCCGGTGGGCAAATATTCGGGTGGGATGAAGCGCCGCGTCAACATCGGGGCTGCTTTGCTGCACAAGCCCAAAGTGATTTATATGGATGAACCCACAGTCGGTATTGATCCGCAGTCTCGTCGTTCCATTCTGGACAGCGTGGTAGCTTTGAAAGAGCAGGGAATGACTGTGCTGTACACAACTCATTACATGGAAGAGGCGCAGGAATTGTCCGATCACCTGGCGATCATGGATTCCGGACGACTGATCGCCTCCGGAACACAGCAGGAATTGATCCAGCTTGTGGGCGGGCTGGATCGCATCCGCCTGGCGATCAATGGCGATGTAGAGCGGGTGTTGGCGACCTGGCGCACGATCACCGGGGTGAAGCAAGCGACGGTCGAAGAGGGTCTCTTGATGCTGTTGGTCGAAGACAGCAACCAGGCTCTGCCGCGCCTGTTCGAGAGTGCTGCCGCGGCCGGTGTGCGCATCACCTCGGTTGAGATTCAGGAGCCGAACCTGGAAGCAGTTTTTCTACACTTGACCGGCCGCGCTCTGCGCGACGGCTGAAAGGAGCTATGCCATGGAAGGAACAGCCGCTCTGCTAAAAACCTTTGATATTGCCCGCAAAGACCTGCTGCGTTCGTTTCGCAGCGCGTTCTTGCTCATGTTTATGTTCGGCATCCCTCTCCTGGTGACGGGGATGTTTGCGCTAATGTTTGGCAACCTGCAAGAGTCTGCTTCGCCGCCAGAGACTGCCGACGCCGGGCAGGTATCTATGGAAGCTGCGGCCGCGGCGCTGCTCGATGTGCAGTCGCCATTCCCAGAGCGGCAGCCAGTGAGCAGTGGGAACATGGTCACGAACGTGATCGGGCCGGTAATGGGCGGGATGCTCATTTTCTTTGCCTTTTTTACTGCCGTCTCCGCTGCGCAAACCATCTTGAAGGAAGAAGAGGAAGGCACTCTGCCGCGCCTGTTCACCACCCCCACTTCGGCGGCCGCGATCCTGAATGGGAAGTTCCTGGCGGTGGGGCTGACCGTGCTGGTGCAGATCAGCCTCTTGCTGGCCGCCTCGGCGTTGATCTTTCACATCCCCTGGGGTTCACTGGCCTCGGCGGCGCTGACAGCCCTCGGCGCGACCGGCGCGGCAACCGGCTTTGGCATCTTTTTTGTCTCTTTGCTTAAGAACATGCGCCAGGCTGGCGCAGTGACTGGCGGCTTGCTGACCCTGACCGGGATGCTGGGGATGATGCCCGTCTTTGCCAGCTCCGCGTCGGGTGAAGTTTCGCCCCTGCTGCTGGTTTCGCGCTGCGTGCCGCAAGGCTGGGCGGTGAATGGATTGCTGTTGGGCTTGCACTCGGCCAGCCTGGGCGAAGTGGCTCTTAACAGCCTGGCGCTGTTGATCTGGACATTGGCTTTCTTATGGATTGGCGTGCGGCGTTTTCGCCAGCGCTACATGAAAGGATAATACTATGGCTCGTATCCTCGCCATTGCACAAAAAGACCTGCGGCAAAACTTGCGCGACCGCAAAACCTTTCTCTTCTTACTGCTCATGCCGGCGGCTTTCACTCTGCTCTTTGGGTTCGCCTTTGGCAAAGGGTCCGATGGCCGGCTGGCGGTGGGCTATCTTGACCAGGACGGCGGCCTGTTCAGCCCGGCCTTGAAAAATCTATTGCAAGCTGACTTGCGCTTGGTGGAGCAGCCAGGGCAGAGTCAAGCCGATTTGACCCAACAGGTGCGGGATGGCAAACTGGCGGCGGCGGTGATCATTCCTGCCGGCTACAGCCAGCAAATCCTGGCCGACAGCCCGCTCAAGCTCCAGGTCATCGTGGATCCGGCCAGCAGCGCCAGCGCGACGCTGCAAGCTGCCTTACTGTCGGATGTGGGCCGCCTGCTGATGGCAGTCAGCGCGGCGCGGGCCGAAGGTGAGGTGGATGCGCCGGCGGTCGAAAGCCGCCTGGCGGCTGCGCAGCGAGAGGCGCAAGCGGCGTCGCAAACCGCATCGCAGGCGGATGCCGCAAAGCCCTCGCCTTTGCAGCCCTCACAGACCTCGCCGGGTATGATGGCGCAGTTCGCTATCGCTGGTCTGCTGGTCGCTTCTCAACTCCTGGTGGAAGAGCGCAAAACGCGCGCCATGCAGCGCTTGCTGACCACCCCCGCGCGGCGGGCCGAGATTTTGTTGGGCCATTCTTTATCCATCTTTGTCCTCATCCTGGCGCAACTGCTTCTCTTGATCCTCTTCGGCCAGATCGTGCTGAAGTTGGACTACCTGCGCCTGCCCTGGGCCACGCTTCTGCTGGCCGTAACGACCGCTGCCTGCGTCGCCGGGCTGGGCTTGTTGGTCGGCGCGCTGGCGCGGACGGATGAGCAAGCGATCATCTTCTCCATGATTTGCATGTTCCTTTTTGCTGGCCTGGGCGGGGCCTGGGTGCCGCTCGAAGTTACTGGCAGCGCCTTTCAAACCCTGGGGCATTTGACGCCGGTGGCCTGGGTGATTGACGGTTTCAAGAATATCATCGCCCGCGGCCTGGCGTTTGACTCGGTCTTGCTGCCGGCCGGCGTCTTGAGCGCCTATGCGGCCCTTTTCTTTGCTCTGGCAGTCTGGAAGTTCCGTTTTGAGTGAGTATCTCTCCGTTGGGGAGGGAGATGCGGACAAATTCTGGGTTATAATCATTGGAGACTGTTTGGGAATTTGATCGTGAGCAAAGACCTCGTCTCCAGCCTCCAGGCGCATTTTGGCTTTGCCGGCTTCCGTCCAGGACAGGCGGAAGCGGTGCAGTACTTGTTGGATAGGCAGCATACACTGGTGGTCATGCCGACCGGATCGGGCAAGTCGCTCGTCTTTCAACTGGCGGCGCTGAACCTGCCCGGTGTGACGTTGGTGCTTTCGCCCTTGATTGCGTTGATGAAAGATCAGGTGGACAGCCTGGAGCGGCGCGGCATCCCGGCCACTTTTATTAACAGCGCTCTGCCGGTCGGCGAACAGAACCGCCGCCTGGAGAATTTCGCCGCCGGCCGCTACCGCCTGGTCTATATCGCCCCGGAGCGCCTGCGCAGCCTGCCTTTCCTGGAAGCGGCGCAGCGGCAGACGCTCAGCCTGCTGGCGGTGGATGAGGCGCACTGCATCTCGGAGTGGGGACATGATTTTCGCCCCGATTATTTGCATATCGCCCAATTTCGCGCCGTCTTGGGCAATCCCCTCACCGCCGCCCTGACCGCCACCGCCACGCCGCAGGTGCAGGAGGACATCGCCCGCCTGCTGCATCTGCCGCAAATCCAGCGCGTAGTTACAGGTTTCAACCGCCCCAACCTCACATTGGAAGTGCGTTCAATCCCTGACCCGCCGGCGCGTCTGAAAGCCTTGCACGAACTGTTGGCGCAGCGCGGCCAGGGGGCGACCATCGTCTACACCGGCACGCGTCGCGACGCTGAAGAAGTGGCCGATTTCGTCAGCATTGTCTTGTGCATCCCCACTCAGTATTATCACGCCGGGCTGCCGGCCGAGGAGCGCACGCGCATCCAGAACGCCTTTATGGCCGGCGATCTGTCGGTCATCGCCGCCACCAACGCCTTTGGCATGGGGATTGACCGCCCGGATGTGCGCCAGGTGATCCATTATTCGCTGCCTGGCTCGCTGGAGGCGTATTATCAGGAGGCCGGGCGCGCCGGGCGCGACGAGCTGCCTGCCCGCGCCGTGCTGCTCTATGCGCCGCAAGATCGCGCCTTGCAAGAGTGGTTCATCGAGAACAGCCTGTTCAGCGCCGATGAACTGCGTTTGCTGTTTGATGTGCTGCGCCCGCTCAACGAGAAATGGGTCGCCGCGGCCGAGATTTCGCGCCAGACCGGCCTGCCAGATGTCAAAGTGAATGTAGGCCTGGCTGAGTTGGAGCGCGCCGGCGTTGTTGAACACCTGGGCGACGAGGGGCTGCGCCTCCGCCTGCGGGTGAAGACCTGGAAACCCACCGAAATCCAAACCAGCCTGGCGCGTTTGAAGCAGCACCAGGCTCACCGCCGCGCCCAGTTGGATCGCATCATCGCTTACGCCGAGAGCAACGCCTGCCGGCGCCGGATCATCTTGCGGCATTTTGGCGATGGCGGGCCGGCCGACGCCGAAGTCTGCTGCGATAACTGCCAGTCACGCAGTTCTACCACCGCCGTTGCGCCGGGCGGCGACCTCATGGAGTTGAGCCAGGCTGAGCGCGTCGCCCTGATTCTGCTGGACACGCTGCGCCGCCTGCTGCCGCGTAAGGTGGGCGCTGAGAAGCTGGCGCAGATCCTCAAAGGCTCCAAAAGTAAAGACATGGCGCAGTTTGGCTACGATAAGAGCGTCTATTACGGTCGCCTGGCGGTTTTCTCGCAAGTCGAATTGAAGCATCTGATCGACCAGCTGCTTGACCTGCGCTACCTGAAGGTGGTCGGCGGCGAATATCCCGTACTGCAATTGACGCCGCAGGGCGAGAGCGCCATTCGCAGCAAGAGCGCTATCCCCTTAGAACTGCCGCGCCAGGTCTCCAGCCAGGTGATTGCCAGCAAAAAAGCCGAGCGCCAGGCTGGGGGGACGTTGAACTACACCGAGCAGCTTTTTGGGCAGGGGTTGAGCGCGGCGCAGATCGCCGCCCAGCGCGGCCTGGCGCTTAGGACGATCTACAGCCACGCCGCCCAGTTGATCGCCGCCGGGCGCTTGCCTGTGGAAGCAGTGGTGGCAGATGAAACGCGCCGCGCGGTCGAGGCCGCCATCCGCCAGATTGGGCCCGTGGAATACCTGGCCCCGCTCAAAGCCATCCTGCCGCCGGAGATGGATTACGAGATCATCCGCTGCGTGGTGGAGGGCTGGCGGCGCGCCCAAAGCCTGGCCGGCGCGCCGGCGCAAGATGGGCCGCCGGCGGCTCGTGCAGAGCAGGGTGCAGGGATGAGTGCAGTCATCCTGGATTGTGTGCGTTCGCTGCCTGGCCGTTTGCCGCGCAGCGGCGTCGCCAAGCTGCTCAGCGGCTCCGATTCCGAGCGGGTGCAGGAATTTTGCCAGCATCCCTTGTTCAACTGCCTCGCCGGACATAAAAGGGCGGAGGTGTTGGCGCAAGTGGATCGCTTGTTGGAAAGCGGCCAACTGGCGGAAAATGAACATGGACGCGTCATTCTTGGGCCTCTTGCCTCCTCGCCGCCCAGCGACGTTCATTATCGCCGCGCCCCGTCGCAAAGTGCAGCGGTGGAAATAGACACCCCGCCGCCTGAAATCTCTGCGGAACAGGCTGTGGTCGCCTTTTTGTCGCGTTCGCACCCCCGCCAATTGCCAGGGCCGTGGGACGCCGGTTGGTCATTGAGCTTCCACAGCCAGTTCGACGGAGCGGACTGGAAGCGCAGCCAGGCCGGCGAACTGACCTATCGTCTCAAGTACCAGGGCGACCTGGCGGCGCTGCCGGCGCTGGTCGAACAGGCCATGCACTTGATCGCTGAACATCCCGAACTGGCCCAGGTAGAAGCGTTGGTCGCCACGCCGCCTTCCATCCCACGCCCAAACGATCCGGTGCAAAAATTCACCGAAGCCCTGGCGCAGCGCCTGGGACTGCCCTGCCTGCCGGCGCTGGTCAAATCCCGCCAGACCGCCCCGCAAAAAGAGATGCACACCCTGGCGCAGAAGCGCGCCAACGTCGCCGGCGCGTTCCAATTGCAGGCGCCCGTTGCTGGTAAACACCTGCTCATCTTGGACGATCTGTTTGACTCAGGGGCTACCCTGGAAGAAATTTGCCGCCTGCTGCGCCGCGCCGGCGCCGCGCGCGTGTGCGTCCTGACGCTGACGCGCACGATCCATTCGGATGCGTGACTACTACCCCCGCTCTCGAAAGCGTACCTCACAGTGCAGCCCGCCGTTCGATTCAATCCGCATTGCGCCCTGGAGCTGCTCGGTGAGCATGCGCACGATAGTCATGCCCAGGGACTTCGTTTTGCCAGCGTCAAAGCTGGCCGGCAGTCCCACACCGTTATCCGCGACGCCCAGGATGATCTCCCCATCTTCAGCCTGGTGGATGTGGATATAGACGCGCCCTGCTTGCCCGGATGGGAAGGCGTATTTGAACGCGTTGGCGATTAATTCGTTAAGGATTTGTCCGCAAGGGATGGCGGTGTTGATCCCTACCAGCACCGGCTGAGTGTCCATTTCAACTTCGATTTGATCGGGATAAATGGAGAAGCCTGAGAGCAAAAGTTCCACCATTTCCTGGGCATATTCTTCCAAGTCGATCTGGGCCAGGTCTGGCGAGCGGTAAAGCATTTCATGCACCATAGCGATGGAATGGACGCGATTTTCCAGCGTCAGGGCCAGGGCGTTAAACTGGGCGTCATTGCTGGCTTCCGCTTGAAGCTGGACGATCGAGTTGATGATGTTGAGGTTGTTTTTGGTGCGATGGTTGAGTTCGCTCAACAGCATCTCTTTCTCGATCAAAGCGCCTCGAAGCTTTTGGTAGGCGCGGGCGTTGTTCATGACCAGTCCAAAGACCCCCACAATGTTTAGCGCCATGTCCAGGTAGCGCTCTTTGAACTCTGGGAAAGAGATTTGATCTACCCCTAGTACCCCTACCACCTCACCCTTTAAACGCGGTACAGACCACCGCTCGCCGGCGGAGATTTTGAGCAGGAAGCCGCTGCCCGATTTCGTCCAGGTATAGGCGGCGCTGTCTGCCAGGGCGCTGGCCAGGATTGCTTGGGCGTCCACTGCGGCGGTCGTGGGGGATTGCTGCATCTTTTCTACCTGTCCATTTTTAAGCGCCAGGTAGAAAACATCCGCCGCCGCGAACATAATGCCGAAAACGGTAATGATCTGTTCGACGATCTGGTCTATGGCGTCAGGCGCGGTGATGGTATTGCTCAGATTGTTTAGCAAGTCCATCGCCATTGCGTATTCAGAGGTCTGCTGACGCGCCTTGTTGACCAGTTCTTGTTGGTTTTTTAAGCGCCAGTCCAGGGTTATTTTCGAGATCAACAGTTTCAGGTATTCCAGCCCAACATAGACCGTGGCATAGGGGCGGTCAACGAAGGCAGCAAAAGCTTTTAACTGTTCGCTGCTGTCAGGGTTGAGGCCGCTGTCTAGCAGCAGCAGGCTGCGCGTGGACTCGGCGAAAAACTCGCGCGCGGTTTGTTGATCGAAGCCCCAGCGCTCGATCTGCTGCGGCCAGCGCGCCAGCCAGCCGGACGAGAGCAAATAGACGCCGGGCTGACTGTAGTGTTCGATCACATCCGGGGGGGCCAGAAAGTAGAAACATTGGCTAAACCGGCGCAGTCTGTAGTTTTGCAAGACGTCCGGCGGTTGCTCCAGGTTGGTAATGCAGGCCGAACCGCAAACCACGTAGTGTGTGGCAGGGGAGATTTGGTTGGCAGTCTGCTCCAGGTCGCTCCAGGTCAGCGGCGGGCAGCCGCAGGCGGCAGGAAACGCGGTGAACTCAATATCTTCAACTGTGGGAGAGACTGCTGCGTCAAATTCATCCTTAAAATTTTCGCAGATGATGAAACAGAGCTTACTCCTGATCATTTTCGATCCACTTTAATGGGTAAGCGCCCCATTGATGGACTGCATCGGAGATTGCCATGAGAATTTGATCGGGAACTTGCCAGGGAATTTCGCCGTGATTGTCGCAAAGGATGAAGCCTCCCCCGCGCCCGGCTTTGGCGATAGCGGCCTTGACCTGCGCCTCGGCTTGCCGCGGCGTCCAACGGCGCATTTCAATCCCGTTCAAGTTGCCTAGCAAGCTGAGTCGGCTGCGGCCCGCGGCGCAGACCACTGTTTTTAATTCGGCCAGGTCTTCCAGTGCGCTCACGCCGACGATCGCAGTACCAGTCTGTGCCAGGTCGTCGAGGATCGGCAGGCAGCGGCCAGAAGCCAGGTGTGTAGCGGTCGGGCCATGGATGCGCGCCAGAGTCCGCCTGGCAATTTCATACCCCGTTTGGCGGTAGAGCGCCGGGGGAATAATCGTGCTGGAGGAAACCGGGTCGAAATAGCAGATGGCGGTTGCGCCGGCGGTCAGTTGGGCGTTGGCCCAGGCTACGCAGAATTCTTCGTTAACCTGCATCAAGCGTTCAAACAAGTCAGGCCGCGAAAGCATCACGTCAAAGTATTTGTCGAAACCAAGCTGCATGACCGGCAGCGAAAAGGGCGATACCGCAACGCCAATAATGGGAACTTCATCGCCGGCCGCCTGTTTCAGCAGGCGGGTGGCCTTTAGCACCTTGCTTAAGCAGGGCGTTTCTTCAATCGAGGGAACGTGCAGTTTTTGGATGTCTTCGGGGTTGGCTAAGAAGGGCTGTCCAGAATTGGGGGGACCATCGGGGGAAAAAATGATCTCAGCCCCCCAGGCTTCAACCTCGATCGGCGCATAAAAAAAGTTGTAGAGGCAGTCATGATGGTAGCGGGCGCGCAGGCGCAGCTGCCCTTCCGCCACATTTTCCGCTTCTGAAAAATATTTTTCGATGCTCAACCCTAATTCTTTGGCGCCGTGGAGGGTGGGTAACAAGAAAAACGGCACGTAGTCGGGCTCGCTTTGCCCCAGGCTGGTCAATACGCGTTGTAAGGAATTCATTGAGCGCCTCCTTCGCGGCAATCTTTATTGCCGTGGTAATTCTCGCTGCTCATGTCGCGGAGAATTGCCAGGGCATCCGAAGCATTTTTTCCCATCGCATACGCGCCGACTTCTTGCCAGAGCTGGTCGTCAAACCGAAACGGCGCGCCGCCAACAATTACTTTGACCTGCGCGCCGGCGGCTGCCAGGCCGGCTGTGACCAGTTTTATCTTTAAGGCGGAGGGCAGCATGAGGGTTGAGATGAGCAGGATTTCAATGTGGTCGGCGAGAGTGCGCTGGATTAATTCATCCGCCTTGAGCGTGCCATAATCCAATAGGGTAATTCCATTCGAGCGCAGGACTGAACTGACAATGCGCTTGCCCAATTGGTGGAAATCTTCTAATACGGCAATGGCAATGCGCGGCGGCTGCGCTGCCGCGGTGATTTGGCTGGGAAAAGTCTGATTGATAATATCTTCGCAAATCCGGCTGGCCATATATACCTGCGAGAGAGCTACCTCGCCTCGCTCCCAGCCCGCGCCGATTTGTTCCAGCGCAGGAACCATCAACGACTCGGCGGATTGGGTGAGCAGCGTTTTGGCGGTTAACCGGTCGAGCGAGAGCAATGCCTGGGTTAAATCTTCAATAGCGATAGAATTCATCGCTGCGGTAGGAACCACCGCAGGTTGTTGGTCGGCGTCATTCATGTCGTCACTCCTTGGATCGAGGTTAGACTCTGGGTTTGTAAGAATCGCTGCGAAAGCTGATCTGACAGGCAACCCCTGGCTTGGAGGTAAAACCCACCTCGCCGCCAAGCTGGTTTTCTCCCAACGCAAATACGTTTTGCAAGCCCAGATGACCATCGCGGCGGAAGTCAAAGTCGGGCGGCGTTCCGATCCCATCATCTGCCACACGTAAGTAAATCTCGCCATTGGCGGCTTTGCGCAGGATGATGGTGATAGAGCCATTTTGATCGCCCGGAAAGGCGTATTTAAGGGCGTTGGAAATGAGCTCATCCAGGATCAGGCCGCACGGGATGGCCATATCAATGATGAGCATAATATCATCCAACTCAAGGTTGAGTGAAATTTCGCCCCTGGTGATGTGGTAGCTGTTCATCAACAGGGTGGATAAATCTATAATGTATTCTTTCAGGTTAATGTGGGAGAGATCGCCGGCGTCATACAGTTTTTGATGCACCAGGGCCATGGCGCGAATCCGGTTTTGGGTATCTGTGTAGGCAAGGCGCAGGCGTTCGTCGCCGACTTCAGCCACTTGCAGTTCCAGCAAGGCGCTGATCACACCCATATTGTTGCGGGTGCGGTGGTAAAGCTCACGCAGCAGGATGTCTTTTTCGGCCAGGTTCTTTTTGATTTTTTCCTCGGCGCGTTGCAAATCGGTGATAAAGCGTGCTTGCTGCACATTTTGGTAAGCGGCGGTGGAGAGCTGGTTGGCGAGGGTAAACAACATTTGCCCAATGCGGCGGAACTGTTCTGGCGACATGACGGGCACCTCACGATAGGCCTCGACCAGATTGTGTTCGTCTACGCCGATCTCGTGCGCATATTGGCGGATTGTCTCCTCGGTCTGGGTGTTGTCACGCACCTGGCCGATCAGCCAGTGGGCAATGCGTCGATCTCCAATGGAAATCACGGCTCCAGCATCCCAAAGCCCGCCGCTCAGACAGGGTAGAATAACCGGGCCAGGGCTGGCGAGCTGCCCAAGCGCAGCTTCAGCCCGAAAACAGTTGAAGCGTCCCTTTTCGGTTTTACGGACGATATCATTGCAAAAGCGGGTGAAGTTGCTCGGACGCGTGAGCGGGACGCCATCGAGACGGGTGATAACTGAGGCGACGTTTACGGCCTGGGCGAATTCATCTTGTAAACGCTGAATATCTTCCAGGTTGAATAGTTCTTCAAAAGCCAGGCCGACAAAAACGCCATGCGCCGCGCCGTACGCCTCATCCTCCAGTGGGCGAGTTAAGGCGACGATGTGCTTTTCCAGCGCCTGTTCCGCGCGCTTGCGGGCGGTGATATCCCGCGCAATGCTCAAAAGGCTGTTGATCTGGCCTTGAGGGTCTTTTTCAGGGATCAGGTCCCATTCAAAGACAATGGTGGTAAAGCCCGCCGCTTTTTCTGCACTGGCGGGAAATTCAAACTCACGGCGGACAGGCTGCGCGGCGCTGAAGGCGAACCGGATTGTTTTTTCCCAAAACTCTGCCTGTTCAGCCGGAAAACCGAGTTCACGGTGGGTTTTGCCAATGAACTCTTCGGGGGGAATAGTAACCACGCGTTTGACGGAGGGGCTGACAAATAGATGACGGCACTCGCGGTCGAAGCGCATGATGATATCGGGCAGGTTTTCAACCAGGGCGCGGTATTTGGCCTCACTATCTTGCAACCTGGCTTCCGCCTGCCGCTGCTCGATGAGAATCTTTTTCTCTTCGAGAGCATGGAGGACAGCAGCTCCCAGGCGTTTGAGATTGTCTTTGAGAACATAATTGCTGGCCCCAGCCTTCATACACTTGACGGCAATATCTTCGTTGATTGAGCCAGTCCAGACGATGACGGGGGTGGTGGGGGTGTGCTGCAGGGCCAGTTGCAGGGCGATCATGCCGTCAAACTGCGGCATGGTGTAATCGGTGATAATCAGGTCCGGCCGGAAATTTTCCAGCGCGTCAAGATATTCACGGCGATTATCCACCTGCTGAAACTGGCAAGGGGTGAGAGAACGGCAAATCTCATGTTCGGCCAACTCAGCATCAGCCGCCGAGTCCTCAACGATCAAAATACGAGTGGCTTCATTCATGGGCGGTTCAGGCATGAACAGTTCCTTTTTGCGGAAGGGTGAAGTAGAATGCGGCGCCCTGGTTAATCGCGCCTTTGGCCCAGACGCGCCCGCCGTGTCGTTGAATGATGCGTTGGACAATCGCCAAGCCTACGCCAGTGCCTTCAAATTCATGTTCACTGTGCAGGCGTTTAAACACGCTGAACAATTTCTCGACATAGCGCATATCGAAGCCGGCCCCATTATCGCGAATGGCATAAATGATCTCGCTTTCGTTTTGGGTGCTTTCGATGTGGATGACGGGATTTTCGGTCTTGGACGAGAACTTAATCGCATTTTGCAGCAGGTTGATCCATACCTGGCGGATTAAAGCGGCATCGCCGGCGGCCGGGTGTAAGTCGCCCAACTCGAAGACGATGTGTGAGCGATTTTGAGGGGGAACCATCTCCTCAAAGACGGTTTGGACGATGGTCTGCATATCGAGTGTGGTGAAGTTCATCTCCGAGCGGCCCATGCGTGAGAGGGTGAGGAGGTCGGTGATCAGGCGGCCCATGCGTTGGGTTTCGCCGCGAATAATCCCACAAATGCGCTTTCCATCTGCGTCGAGCAGCGGCGCATAATTTTCCAGCAAGATGCGGGTATAGCCATCAATCGCACGCAGCGGCGAGCGCAGGTCGTGCGAGACGGAATAGGAGAAGGCTTCTAGTTCCTGATTGGCGGCTTGCAGTTGGGCGGTGCGCTCGATCACGCGTTGTTCCAGTTCGGCATTCAGACGGGCGATGGACTCATTCTGCCGCTGTAATTGCGCTTCACTTTCTTGCAGAGCTTGCTCGGCTTGTTTGCGCTGCGTAACATCGTGGTAGTTGATGACAATCCCTTGCACGCTCGGTTCATGGAGCAAGTTGGTGGCAGCGCCTTCGACCCACCAGATAGAGCCGTCTTTGCGCACGGCGCGAAAATGGGCAGATTCAACCCCCCCAGGTTTTGAAAGGACGCGCCCCAGGGCCGCGCGGACGGCGGGGACGTCGTCGGGGTAAATGGTATCAAGGCCGCTGTGTCCGATGCGCTCTGTGATAGGGTAGCCTGTGATGGCAGCGACAGTTGGCCCCTCATAGATGACCGCGCCGTGAACGTCAATGACGGAAATGGCGTCGGCGCTGTGTTCAACCAGGGCGCGAAAGCGCTGCTCGTTTTTTTTCAGGGCCGATTCGGCTTGCTTGCGTTGGGTGATGTCGTTATAAGCCAGCACTACGCCATAGTCTTCCAGAGGCAGCGGGGCGGCGGTGACGTTGATCCAGGCGATTTCGCCGTTCTCTTTGGGATAGCCCATTTCTACATTGGAAACCAGGCGATTTTGGGCAATGGCCTGGCTGGCGGCATACTCTTCCACAGGCATGGGTGTACCATCCGGGCGCAGCATGCGCCAATCGGCTGAGAGGGAGTGCCGGCCGGCGAGCTTTTCTTGCGCTATCCCTAAAAGCTCTTCTGCCTGGTGATTGCTTTCGATGATGACGCCGTCTTTGTCAGTGATGCTGATGCCAAGCGGAAAGGACTCGAAGAGCACGCGATATTTTTCCAGGCTAATTCGCAGGGAGGCTTCCATTTGTTGGCGCTTAATGGCCAAGGCGACTTGCCCGGCAATGGAGGCCAGGAATTCCTGATCATCTGCTGAATAACTTCCATCGTGTTCGTAATCTTGAACGACCATGACGCCCATGGTTTCGCCAAACACTTTCAGCGGCACGCCCAACCAGGAGAGGGAATTGGCGCCAATCAATTCGACTTCCCCTTGGGCAGCCAATTTGTCAAACCTCTCCTGGGTCAGCAGAAGGGGCGCGCCGCTGCGAAAGACATAAGCGCTGATACTCTTCTGTAAGACAAAGGGGGTTGTGACGGGTGGATCGTACTGATCCACTGAGTAGATTTCTTCAAACAATGGCTCTCCATTGCTCAGACCGGCGCCGGGTCGGTGAAGAATGACGAAGAAATTTTCGGCGGTGATGACTTTCTTAACCGCTTGGTGGACCAGGCGCAGCGATTCTTTTACATCGGCGGCGGCGGCAAGGCCTTGCATAATTTCGAGCAGCGCCTGACGGCCCAGTTCGGCGCGCTTGCGTTCGGTGATATCTTGCAAGTAAGTGATGAAATAAGGAGGTAATCGGTCATCGGCGCGTACAATGGCGCTGGAGACAGCGCCCCAAACAATCCTGCCATCCCGGCGCAGATAGCGTTTTTCGAAAGCAGCGCTGGTCTCTTCGCCATTTAAGGCGCGTTGGAAAAAAACATTGCCAATGGGCTTGTCGGCCTCGAAGGTGATGTCATTAAAGGTTTTTTGTTCAAGTTCCTCTTGGGTGTAGGCGAGTATCTGGCAGAAAGCGTGGTTGACCCTTAAGAATTTCCCGCCGCGATCGACCAGGCAGACGCCAACCGCGGCGCTGTCGAAGGCGGTGTGGAATAGCAGCTCACTTTGCCGTAGGGCGTCTTCCGTTTGCTGATGTTCGAGCATTTCCTGGCGTAACTGCTGCGTTCGCTGTTGGATATGCTGCTCTAATATATCCTGATGAAGTTCGTTTATGCGGCGCTGGGCGCGTTCCTCCAGGATCATGGCGACCATATAGCAAAAGTGCTGCAGGTAAGTTTCGTAAGGGGCAAATGCCAGAGGATCGGAGAGGCTGAGGCGGATTTCGCCATGGATGGAATTGCCAACGGATAGCGGCAGGCGGACGGTGGGCAGGGGCGCTGCGGCTGTTTGTTCGATGCTGGGGGACGACTCGCTGTCTTGCACCGCGACGACGCCTGGGATTTCGCTCAGTCCATTTCGGATGAAGCTGAAGATAGCTTGTCTGTCGGGCAGGTTCGGTAAAGTGCTTTGCATGAGAAGCAGCCGCCCTAATACCTGAGCGTCTAAAGCAGAGGGGCGGTACAGATCACTGCTTTGGCGGTCATCGGTCATAGCGCATTGCCTCGTGCGTCCCCAGAGTGAGCGTATCGCGCCGGGGAAAATTGAAACGCAGCTTAAAGACTGCCGGCGCGAGAAAAACCACCGCGGCGGTAAAAACCACCGCGGTGATACAGACCACTGCTTCGACAATCATTACCTTAATTCTGCTCATATATTATTATGCTGTGGTTGCGCCAACTTCAGATTTTATTATTATACTTGGCGCGGCTAAGAATTGCGGCCTTTCTCTTCAGCAAAAAGCGTATTTTTTGCCTGTCCTGGTCAAGCCAAAATCTCCTGCGCCAGCAGATCAACCGTTGGATGGCCGGCGCTGCTTCCGGCCTGGTGCAGTTCAAAAATGGTCAGCCAGTTCATTCCCTGGCGCAGCAGGACGGCAGGGATGTAAAGCGTTTGCTGCGGCCCGCGCGACCAATACCTGCCCAGGCAAAAGCCATTGATCCAGGCGATTCCCTTCGTCCAGCCGGGCAGCGCCAGGAATGTGTCGGCAGGCTGTTCGACAACGGTGAATGAACCGCGGTAAAACGCCGGGCCAGGCGGTTCTGGCGTGGAAAAAGCCGCCGCCTCGGCTTCGAGCAGGCGGTAAGGCAGGGCTGAGATATTTTCTAGCGTTGGGGCGTAAATCTGCCAATCAAAGAGCATTTGTTGGCCTAAAAGGACGCCTCCCGCGCCGCCCTCCCCGCCGGTGATCCCTTTGCGATCGGTCAGGTTAGGGCCATAATTGACGCGCCCCATATTTTCCACCAGGATGTCCAACTGTGCGCCGCCGGGGGGAATTTTTACTTCCAGGTTGTCCTGGTGCAGTTCTCGCTCCAGCACGCCAATTTCCTTGCCATTGATGAAGATTTGCGCCCGATCGTGCAGGCCGCGCAGGGTCAGTCGTTCTGCGGTACCCGCCTCTGCTGTGCGGCTGCGGGGGGCTAAACGGGTGCGGTAGAGGATGAAGGCGGTGTTGAATCCGAAAGTTTCCATCGGCTCAGGGGTGGGGCTGGCAACCGGGGTTGCGAAGGCCGGCTCACTGTCCGCGTGATCCAGCAGTTCGAAGAACCCGACGGTCTCGGTGAGCGCCACCTTTCCCAGGGCTAACCTGGGAGCAGAGGCGGCGATTTCGATAGCCGATGGTATAGGAGTGTACTGGCGCAGCACTTCGCGCAAAGCGAAATATTTGGGTGTCGGGTCGCCGGCCTCGTTCAGCGGCGCATCATCATCGTAGCTGGTAACGGTGGCTTGATAATTGGGATAAGGGGCCTCGTTTGCGCCGCTCATCAAGCCAAAGTTCGTCCCGCCGTGGAACATGTACAGGTTGACTGAAGCGCCCAGGGAGAGAATTTCGGCCAGGGCGGCGGCGGCGTCTTCCGCAGGGCGCTGGTGATGAGCTTCTCCCCAGTGATCGAACCAGCCGTTCCAAAACTCGCCGCACATCAGCGGGCCTTCCGGCTGGTATTCGCGCAGCTTGGCAAAGGCCTCCCTGGCATGTGAACCGAAATTGACCGTTTTCAAGATATGCGGCAGCGTGCCAAATTGCAACATGCGATCTTCAGGGCCGTCTGAGGTGAAGAGCAAAACATCAATGCCGTGCGCGCGCAGGGTTGTCTCCAGGTGACGCAGGTAAGTTTTGTCGTTGCCATAGCTGCCATATTCATTTTCGACCTGCACCGCGATCACCGGTCCCCCGCGCGAGGCTTGCAGCGGCGCAAGGCGCGGCAGTAGTTCGGCGAAGAATCGGTCTACTGCTGCCAGGTAGGGTGGATAGGCGCAGCGCACGCGCATGGCCGGGTCTTGCAGCAGCCAGGCCGGCAGCCCGCCGAAGTCCCATTCCGAACAGATATATGGGCCGGGGCGCACAATGGCTTTTAAGCCGATCTCAGCGGCCAGGTTTAAATAGCGTTCCAGGGCCAGGATTCCCTCGAAGTGAAATTCACCCGGACGCGGTTCGTGCAGATTCCAGGCGACATAAGTCTCCACAGTGTTGAGACCCATAGCCTGCAGCTTGCGCAGGCGGTCAGCCCAATTCTCCGGCGGCACGCGAAAATAGTGCATCGCCCCTGAAAGGATGCGGAAAGGGCGGTTGTTAAACAGGAATTGATCGCCAGATATTGTTAGCATAGATGCTCCTGAAGAAATTCTGTTGTGTAAAAAGACCTTCAGGATTATTGAAACCCTAAAGGTCTGGTTTTCATCCTTTCGCGTGACCCATCATGCGGTAGATGTGCAGCGCCAACTGCACCGCCAGGCGCGTTTCCGGGTTATCCAGGTTTAACCCGGTAATGCTGGCAACTCGATCCATGCGGTAAATGAGGGTGTTGCGGTGGATATAGAGCGCCTCGGCGGTTTGCGAGAGGTTGCCGTTGTGTTCAAAGTAAGCTTCCAGGGTGCGGATTAGCTCTCGCCCGCCCTCGTTGGAAAGCAGCGGGCCTAAGATTTCCTCCTGGAAGGCGCTTAATTCTGGACTGTGTTCGATCTGGATGAGGAGGCGATAAACGGAGAGGTCAGGGAAGTATAAAGCTTTGCGCTCCTTAAATCGCCGCGCCAGTTCCAACGCCTGGCCAGCCTGGCGGAAAGAGACGCGCCACTCATTTAATGTCTTGCTGGCCGATCCGACGCCGCACAGCAGCGGCGCCTCAATATGTTCGCGCGCCGCCTGATCAACCACCGACTGGCCTAATAGAATTGCCGTCTCCGGGCGCATCGCGCCCATCGGCAGTTCACAAAAGCAGACGATCTCCGCTCCCATTGGGCTGAGGATGGCGCGCAGCCCTTTACGCGCCATTTCGCCATTGACAATTGTCTCCAGCCGGCGGCGCGAGGGCGATGGCGACCCACCCCAGGCAAAACGCAGCGCGGCATGGGACTGGCTCAGGTCCAGGTCCATCCCTTGCGCCCACAACTCGGCGTCGCGGGGCGAAATGTTTTCTTGCAGCAAGGCGTTCAGCAAATCGCCTTTGAGACGTTTTTCAGCCTCGCGCACGGCCTTGGCGCGCGCCATTTCCACCGCGCACACCAGGGCGCCCTGCTCAACGATCAAGTCATCCAGCACATCCAGCCTGCCTGGGTCGGTTGGCCCACTGCCGCTTCCGATCAGCGAGAGATAGCCGCGCGCCATACCGGCGACGATAATCGGGGAGACAATGCGGCGCAAGCCTCCGCTCAGGGTTTGTTCAAAGGTCACCGCCCGCTGCGCGGCTTGCTTGCGGTCGCGAAAGGCTTCGGGCAGCAGCTCAAAGTTAACCACCTGCTTTAAGATTTCCTCCCAGTTCAGTGTCGCCCCTTCAGGCGTGGCGTGCGCCAGAATGGCCAGGCGTTTGTCCTGAACGATCACCCCTCGCCCGGCCAGTCCGGCCATAGCCTCAGCCAGCCCGCCCAGGCCCTGGCCTTCGGCAGCCAGTTGGGAGAGTTGGGCGTGGATGCGAACCCCGCGTTCCATAAGCGCCGCTCTTTGATTGAGCAGAATCGTCAGCAGGGCGCGCTGAATGGCCTGGAGGTCGTGAGCCTGGCCAGGCAAAGCAGCGATAGCCATTGCAGCGGCGTCTGGCGGAGAAGTCAGCGGTTCTTCCTCGGGGGAGGCGGTTTCTCCAAGCAAAAGTACTGCTGAAACCCCGGCCTGCTGGGCCTGGCGCAGGACGCGCGCCAACTCCGGCGCGCTTAGAGGGCGGCGCGCCTCCCTCATATCCGCGGTAGAAGTTCCCTCTGGGGCTGTGGGGTGGTATGAGGCAAGCAAAAGGATATCGCCGCGCCGCGCCTCTTCGATTGAAAGGGCGACCCAATTGAAGCTGGGGCGGGCATTCATATCGCCGGCCAACCACAGGACTGGCTGGTTGAACGCCAGGCGGAAAAGGTCGCTTAAGGTGAGCGTGCTGACAGAAGGTTCATGCAAGACAGGCGCGTTAAAAGGTGGGACAGAATTCATGAAAACCTCCGCGGGTGTGGGAAGTGTTGACTGATTACCTGGCTTGATTGTACCTTAAAAAATAAAGACGGGTTTCTTATTCTTCCAAACTGTGCAGATGACGAGTATAGGATCCTAGCAACCTCAAAGTGAGGGCATATTCCCCCAAATGCTCCAGGGCGCGGGCCACGCGACGCTCGGTCGTAGAGCCGGCGATGTCAATGTAAAACTGGTATTCCCAGACCTTGCCGATCAGGGGACGCGATTCCATTTTGGTCAGGTCAATCTCGCGCAAGGCAAAGACGCTCAGGGCTTTGAAGAGGGCCCCAGGCAGGTTTTTGAGCGTGAAGACGATCGAAGTCTTGGCGTCTTCTTGCGGGAAGACGGGGGTGCGATCCAGGATCAGGAAGCGGGTGTAGTTGGCTGGGTCATCCTCGATGCCCTCCGCCAGGATGTTCATGCCATAATATTCAGCCGCCCGGCGGGAGGCGATGGCCGCGAAGCCAGGATCGCGGCGTTCCTTAATGATTTTGACGCTGCCCGAGGTGTCATACCCCACTTCTGTCTTCACTTTCCCTCCGGCGGGATTTTCCATGCGGCGGATGTAGTGGTCGCATTGGGCAAGCGCCTGCGGGTGGCTGATCACCGTGCGGATATCGCTCATGGCGGCGCCGGGCAGACCGATGAGACAGTGCCGGACGCGCAGAAAATATTCACCGACGATGTACAGTTGGTGCTGCAGCAGGAGGTCATAGTTGCGGTGGATGCTGCCAGCGAGTGTGTTTTCGATGGGGATGATGCCGCAGTCGCACACTTGCCCGTGGATGCTTTCAAAGACAGTCTCAAAAGATTCGCAAGGGACGGTTTCGATTTTGCCGCCAAAATATGCCAGGGCGGCGGCTTCAGAATAGGCGCCTGGCTCGCCTTGAAAAGCGACTTTCATGCTCAACCTCGCAGACGGGCGATGATTTCATCGGTCATTTGAGCGCTGCCCAATTTGCCATTCAGGTCCTTGGTCAGGCAGCCGGCGCTGATGGCGCGCTCGACGGCGGTTTCAATGGCGGCGGCTTCTTTTTCGCATTTGAGCGAGTAGCGCAGCATGAGGGCGCAGCTCAGGATGGTGCCTACCGGGTTGGCGATGCCTTTGCCGGCGATGTCGGGGGCTGAACCGTGGATGGGTTCGTAAAGGCCAGGGCCGCTGGCGCCGAGGGAGGCGGAGGGCAGCATCCCCATCGAGCCGGCCAGGACAGATGCTTCGTCGGTCAGGATATCGCCAAACATGTTCTCTGTCACCATCACATCCACATTGGTTGGGGAGGCGACCAGGCGCATGGCGGCAGTATCTACGAGCATGTGTTCCAGGGTGACGGTGGGATATTTTTTGCCCACTTCGATGGCGATCTGCCGCCACAGGCGGGAGGATTCAAGGACGTTGGCTTTGTCTACCGAAGAGACTTTCTTTTTGCGCGGCAGGGCGAGTTGGAAGGCCAGTTCGATGATGCGGTGGATTTCGTAATCCCAATATTCCAGGGTATCTACGGCGCGCTCTTTGCCATCAATCATCCGGCGTTCTTTGGGTTGGCCGAAGTAGAGGCCGCCGGTGAGTTCGCGCACAACGATCATATCCACCCCGTGCAGGCGTTCAGCGCGCACAGGCGAGGCGTTGACTAGAGCCGGGTGGACTTTGACGGGGCGGAGGTTGGCGAAGACCCCCAGTCCCTTGCGCAGGGCGAGCAGACCTTGTTCCGGGCGGACTTTGGCCTGGGGATCGTCCCATTTCGGGCCGCCCACCGCGCCGAGCAAGACGGCGTCAGCCGATTGGCAGTCGGCCAGGGTTTCATCAGTCAGAGCAGCGCCGAATTGGTCAATCGAGCAGCCGCCGAGAAGTCGTTCCCGATAGGTGAAGGTGTGATTGAATTTGGCGGCGATGACATCCAGAACGCGCACAGCCTGGCGGACGACTTCAGGGCCGATGCCATCGCCAGGGGTGAGAGTGATGGTGAAGTTCATAAAGGTCTCCAAGAAAAGGATGAAAAAGGGGTAGGATAGATGCTTCAAAGCCAATGCCACGATGGCTTTGCCCGGCTGGCTAGATCATTAAGAGGCCATATTCAACTGCATCGGCAAGGGCGCGCCAACTGGCTTCAATGATGTTGGTGCTGGCGCCGACGGTGCTCCAGCGGCGGATGTGGCTCTTTTCCGCCGCGCCGTTCTGGGCGGGCGACGTTTGTCCAGCGGTAAAAACCACCGCGTTGGAATCGACGCAGGCGGTGTCAATCAGGACGCGGGTGGTCGCCGCAGTGCCGGCTTCGCCATTGAGAATGCGCACTTTGTAATCGTCCAGGTGGAATTGGTTGATCTCAGGGTAGTGGGCGCTGAGGGCTTTGCGCAGTGCGGTGTCGAGAGCGTTGACAGGGCCATCGCCCTCGGCGGCGGTGTGCAGGACTTCGCCTTTCACCCGCACCTTTACGGTCGCTTCAGCGAACATGCCGCGCCCCTGGCGGTGTTCCACGATCGCGGTGAAGTCAATCAGCTCAAAGGGGGGCGTGTAATCGGCCTGTTGGCGTTTGAGCATCAGCGCCACAGAAGCCTCAGCCGCCTCGAAAGAAAATCCCTGCGCTTCGAGGGTTTTGATGTCATTCAGCACTTCGGCCACTTCTTCGGCGCTGAGTGTTTTCAAGCCATATTCCTCCGCTTTGCTGACCAGGTTGCCGCGCCCAGAGAGTTCACTGACGACGACCCGCATTTGGTTGCCGACCAGGGCCGGGTCAATGTGTTGGTAAGAGGTTTCGTTGCGGCGCATGGCGGCGACGTGGATGCCGCCTTTATGGGCGAAGGCAGACTTGCCGACGTAGGCGGCGTGTTCGTCAGGGGCGAGATTGGCGACCTCGGCGACGAAGTGGGCGACCTCAAAGAGGCGCTCCAGATGGCCTTCGGGCAGGCAGCGCAGACCCATTTTGAGCTCGGCGTTCGGGATGATGGCGCACAGGTTGGCGTTGCCGCAGCGTTCGCCGTAGCCGTTGATCGTTCCCTGCACCTGGATAGCTCCTTCGCTCAAGGCGACAATTGAGTTGGCGACCGCGCATTCACCATCGTTGTGGACATGAATGCCGAGCGGAGTGGGCAGGGCGGCGGCGGCTAAGGCGTTTTTGACCGTGCGCACAATCGGGCCGAGTTCCCAGGGCATTGTCCCGCCGTTGGTATCGCATAAGACGAGAGTCTCTGCGCCGCCGCGCGCTGCTGCTCTGAGCGTTTCCAGAGCGTAGGCGGGGTCAGCTTTGTAGCCGTCGAAGAAGTGCTCGGCGTCATAGAGGACACGCCGCCCCTGCGCTTTAAGATACGCCAGGGATTGTTCGATGATGCGCAAATTGTCATCGAAAGTGGTGCGCAGGACATCGGTGACGTGCAGCGTCCAGGTTTTTCCGACGACGGTGCAGACGGGGGCTTGCGAGTTGAGCAGGGCCTTGATATTGGCGTCATCCTCTGGCCCGCCTTTGACGCGACAGGTGGAACCGAAGGCGGCGACCAGGGCATGTCGCCATTCAATCTGGCGCGCCCGTTCAAAGAATTCGGCGTCTTTGGGGTTAGAGCCGGGCCAGCCGCCCTCAATGAAGGCCACGCCTAGCTCATCCAATTTGCGGGCGATGCGAATTTTGTCAGCCCCAGAGAGGGAGATGCCCTCCCGTTGGGTGCCGTCGCGCAGGGTGGTGTCATAGATTTGGATCATGAGAGTTTCCGTAACCCTAAAGTCTTTTCTCAAATGCGGCGATCTGGGGTTCAAAGGCCAGCAGATAGCCCAATTCATCTACCCCGCGCAAAAGGCAGCTCTTGGAGAAAGGGTCTAGCGGGAATGAGACGCTGTGGCCGGTGGGCAGTTGGAGGGTCTGATCCGCCAGGTCAATCGTCACTTCAGCCTGGGGCAGTTCTGCAAAAAGATCGAAGAGCATTTTGTGGCTGGCGCTGTCCACGATCACAGGCAGCAAACCGTTTTTGAGGGCGTTATTGCGGAAGATGTCAGCAAAAGAGGTGGAGATAACCGCCCGGAAACCGTAGGCGGTCAAAGCCCAGGGGGCGTGTTCGCGCGACGAACCGCAGCCGAAGTTATCGCCGGCAAGCAGGATGGCTGCGCCCTGGCTTTGCGGTTGGTTCAGCGCAAAATCGGGCTTAGCCGATCCATCGGCGTTGTAGCGCCAATCAGCGAAGAGATTGGCGCCCAGGCCGGCTTTGTCGGTCACTTTGAGAAAGCGGGCCGGGATGATCTGATCAGTGTCAATATCATTGACGGGGAGGGATACGAGACGGGAGGTAAGGGTGGTGAATTGAGCCATAAGAGGGGATAAGGGGTTCAGCCGGGTGGGTGTCAAGTGGACGGGGGAAGCGCCGATTCAACTTCGAGCCGTATCATTTGTACATGCACCGCGCCGTTGACCGGCGGATGCGCGGCGAGATACGTTTCAACAACTTCCTCGATGAAGGTTTCGCGTTGGTCGGCGGGAATGCGTTGGGTATAAGGCAGCCAGGTGGTGCGCAGCCAGCCGGCGAAGGCGGCGTGGGTGGGATGTCGCGCGTCTTTCGTCACCAGGCTGGCTTTGCATGCTGGCAACCCCGCCTCATCCA
>CAIQJJ010000110.1 GCA_903872065.1 uncultured Anaerolineales bacterium
CTACCCCGTCTTGCGCAACCTGCTCTCTTACGCCGCCGGCGCGCTGGGCGATCTGTTGCCTTATGTGAGCGAGACCTATCCCGCGCGCGGCGCTTGGGGCGCGGCGCAGACCGGCATCCGCCTGCGTTTCAATGAGACGCTTGACCCGACCTCGATTGCCGCCGACGATTTGAGCGTCGAAGGCAGCCAGAGCGGCCAGCACACGGGGCGGATCATCCGCTTCTGCCAGGCCGGCCCGGCGCTAGAACCGCTGAATGTCGGGCTGTGCGGCGGCTTGCTGCGCTTCTTGCCCGATCAGCCCTTCGCCCCCGGCGAGACGGTAACAGTCACCCTGCGGGCGACCGTCGCCGACCTGCAAGGCAATCCGCTCGACGGCAATCACAACGGACGCGCGGAAGGCTCTCCGGCGGACGATTTCCACTATACATTTAATATCTGGCCCGGCAAAGTCATCACCGTTACCACCACCGCCGACAACGGCCCTGGCTCGCTGCGCCAGGCCGTTTGGGACGCCGCGCCCGGCGATACGATCACTTTTGACCCGGCGGTCTTCCCGCCGGCCGCGCCGGCCACGATTTCCCTGGGCCAGGATGGCGGCGAGACCACCCTCAACCTGTGGGGCGGCTACCTGACGATTGACGCCTCGAACGCCGGCGTGATCCTCGATGCGGAATACCGCGATGTCGCCATTCGCATCAGTTCGGATGGCAATGTCCTGCGCGGCCTGACCGTCATCCACGGCGGTTGGACGAACCTGGAGCTGAACTGGCTGGCCAGCTTCAATCAAATCGGCGGCGACCGCTCGACCGGCGGCGGCCCGAACGGCCAGGGCAATACCTTTGGCCTGGGCCAGAATGAGAATGCCAGCCTCGGAGGGACGCTGCTGATTGAAAACAGTTTCTTCGGCAATCATATCGGCGTTGATCCCAGCGGCGCAATCCCCTGGCCGGCCGACAGCATCTACGCCGACAGCCTGGGGGTAGAGGGCAGCAGTTACCATACCATAGTGGGCGGTTCGTTGAGCGGCGAACGCAACCTTATCTCCGGCAGCCACAACTGGGGCCTGCGCATCAGCGGCAGCGACTACAACCTGATTCAAAACAACTACGCCGGCCTGAGCGCCGATGGCTTGAATGCCTTGCCCAATGAACAATGCGCCGTGAACCTGCACCGCGGCGCGCAGTACAACACCTTCAGCGGCAACCTGTTCAGCGGCAACCTGCGCTGTGGGCTGCGCCTCTCTGAATGGGGAACGGCCTACCACACGGTGATTGCCAATACTTTTGGCCTGGGGGCCGATGGCCGCCTCCTGTCCAATCGCTATTACGACCTGGCGCTGGTCAGCCCGGTTCATGATACGCTGGTTGAAAACAACACCTTCGCCGGCGCGGGCGGCGAGGAATTCGCCGGCGTGGTCTTGATGGGCTGGAACAACACCCTGCGCAATAATCAGATCGGCGTTGGGCCGAACGGCGAAGCCTGGGGCTACTCCACCGCCGGCGTCGAAATCTCCGACTTCACCGACGGTTACGCCGCGGATGAATGGCATCCCACCTACCACAACTTGATCCAGGGCAACACCATCGCCAACAGCGGCGTCAACCTCGCGGTTGAGGGAAGCCGGGTCTTCGGCGTCTCCATCTCGCAGAACTCTCTCTACAACCCGCTTGGCACGGGCGCTTTCGGGCTTTTCCTGCAAGACAGCATCCTGCTCTGGCAGGGGGCCAACCAGAATGCCCTGCCGCCGATCGTCCTCGCCGCCAACCCCGCCGCGGGAACAGCCAGCGGCACGGCCTGCCCCGGCTGCCTCGTTGAAGTCTTTAGTGACAATGGGCGCGGCTACGAGGGGGCGGTCGCGGCGGTGAGTGGAACCTGGAGCTTCAACAAGGGCGCTCCCTTCCAGGCGGCGGACGTCCGCGCCACGGCCACCGATCCCGCCGGCAATACCTCTGAGTTCTCGACCCCCGCGCCGCTGGTGACCGCGGTGGCCCCGCACAAGTACGTCCCCGGCGCGGTGAATCTGGCGCTGACGATTGACGGCGAGAACTTCCAGGAGAACCTGCCCATGACCCTCGACCTGGGGGAAGGCGTTCAGGTCACTGAACTGCGCTTTGAGACCCCTCAGCGCCTCTCGGCGTTGGTGAATATCGCTCCCAACGCTCCGCTTGGGCCGCGCGACGTTACTTTTACCAACTATGATGGGCAGCGCGGCGCGCTGGCTGGCGGCTTTAGCCTCATTGGCGAGCCGCCGGCCCCGCCCACGATCACGTTCGTCACCCCCTGGCAGATGGCCCCCGGCGTGGGCGGCGCGCTGCGCGTCCACGGCCAGGACTTCTTCAACCGCCCGTCCGTTGCTCTGAGCGGCGACGGCCTGGCGGTGGATTGGGTCTACTACGGCGACAGCAGCCTGCTCTGGATCGGTGTGACGGTCTCGCCCACCGCCGCGCCGGGACTGTACGATCTGACCGTGACGAACCCTGACGGGCAAAGCGCCACCCTCCCCGGCGCGCTGGAGATCGTCGCCCCGCAGTTCAGCGGCAGTTCGCTGGGCCTGGCTGCGGGCGCGTGGGGCGCGGCGTGGGGCGACGCGGACAATGACGGCGCCCTCGACCTCTTCCTGGCCGGCGCGCCCTCCGCCTTCTATCGCAACCAGGGCGGCGTCCTCAGCGAGGCCGCGGCGGGGCTGGAGATCAACTCGGCCCAACCCGCCGCCGCCTGGGCGGATGTGGACAACGACGGCGACCTCGACCTGGCCTTTGCCGGCGTCAGCGGCCCGAACGTAGACCTGGGTCTCTTCATTAATGATGGAACGGGGAACTTCACCAACCAGGCGGCGGCCTGGGGGCTGGCCGCCTCCGGCGACCTGGAAAGCCTGGCCTGGGCCGACTATGACCGCGACGGCCGGCTTGACCTCTTCCTGGCCGGCCAGGAGCGCAGTTTCCTCTTCCACAACCAGGGCGATCAGTTTGTTGAAGCGGCGGTCTTGGCCGGGGTTGATGCTCCCGCCTCCCCCAACAGCGGCGTCAGTTGGGCTGACTACGACAACGATCGCTGGCCCGATCTGTACGTCCCGGCCTCCCCGGCCCATCTCTACCACAACAACCAGGACGGTACGTTCACCGACCTGGCCCCGGCCCTGGGCTTGCAGCTTGAGGGCCAGTCCGCGCCCACCTGGGGCGACTACGATAATGACGGCGACCTCGACCTTTTCGTCGCCTGCATGGCCGGCTGTCCGCGCGGCGGGACGCTCTACCGCAACGACGGCGCAGCCTTCACCGATGTCACCGACCTGCTCATCCCCTGGATCGAACCCAGCCTGCGCTCGGCGGCCTGGGGCGACTATGACAACGATGGCTGGCTGGACCTGGTCGCGGCGGCCCCTGGCGGCTCGATCTTCCTCTGGCGCAGCCTGCACTGTCTGCCGCCGGAAGGCTGCGGGCCAGACCGCGGCTTTGTCAACCAGGGCCTGGCGGCGGCCTTCCTCGGCGGGGATGGCAACGCCGGCCTGGCCTGGGGCGACTACGACAACGATGGCCGCCTCGATCTTTACATTGCCAATACCTGGGGGGCTGGCCGCCTGTATCATAACGAACTGCCGCCGGCCAATCACTGGCTGCAGGTGCGTCTGATCGGCGCTTTGAGCAATACCGCCGGCGTGGGGGCGCAGGCGCGCCTGGTGGCGGGCGGCCTCTCAATGCTGCGCCAGGTCAACGGCGGCGAGGGCCTCTATCAACAGCCCTCCCTGCCGCTTGAGTTTGGCCTGGGCGGCTACACCGGGACGCTCAGCCTGCAAGTCCTGTGGCCGTCCGGCGTCCTCGACCTGCTGACGGTCAGCCCCGATCAAGTTGTGACGGTCACTGAAAGCACCGGCCGCCTGCACGACCTGGCGTTGGTGGATGCGCTGCCCGAGGGCGAAATCCCTGTCGCCATCCCCTTCACGCCGCTCGTCACTGCCCGCAACCTGGGCCAGCTTCCTGAGACGGATGTCCCCATCCACTGCCGCATCCTCGACGCGGCGCAAGTGGAAGTCTATGCCCAGGATGCGCTCCTCGGCCCGCTGCCGCCGGCCTTGTGGCAGTCGGTCTCCTTCCCGGCCGCGGTTCTCAATACCAACGGCGTCTACACCCTGGAGTGCCGCGCCCTGCTGCCCGGCGATGAGCTTCCCGCCAACGATGTCTTCTCTACCACCCTTGCCATCACCGATCAGATCGCCGATGCGTGGACGATGGACAACCCCCGTGACGATGGCTCAACGCCCAGCGGCTTGACCACCTGGTACACCTCGCCCGACCTGTGGGTGCGCAACGTCCCGGATGGCGGCCTCACTCACCAGGATCCCATCGCCGGCCGGGTCAACACGGTCTATGTCCGCCTGCGCAACCGCGGCAATACCCCGGTCTATAACGGTACGGTGGATGTCTACTGGATTGAGCCCTCGCTTGGAGTGCGCTGCGGCGGCTGGGCGCCGATCGGCCAGTTGACCTTTGCCAACCTGCTCCCCGGCGAAGTGCGCATCCTCAGCCTGCCCTGGACGCCCACCCGCTCCGGTCATACCTGTCTGCAAGATGTGATCGACTCGCCGCAAGACCCCTACAACCGCGCCCTGGAATGTTCGCCGCTTTGGGTGCCTTATGATAACAATGTCGAGTGGCACAATGTCAACATCCTGCCCTCCATCGTGAGCGCCGGGCGCGCCTCGGATCGCTCGCCCGCCGGGCCAGACTCGCTGCTCGACATTCGCGATGTCCAGGTGCAGGCGGTCAATATCTACGACTGGCCGAAAGAGGTCGATCTGATCCTGGAGCGCCTGACCTTCCCGCTCACGGGGGTGGTCACGGTGCGCCTGCCTGAGACGCTCTTCGACCGCTGGAGCAGTTCCTCCGCCCACTGGCTGGCCGGGGCTGAGGTGGTCACTGCCACCCAAGAGATTCGCCTGACGCATCCTATCTCGGCGACTATCGGCGCCATCCCCATGACGCCGGGCGAGGAAGCCGCCGTCGGGCTGCACTTTGAGGGGCCGGCCGGGCTGGAATTTGAACTGGCGATCAGCGAGCGCATTGACGGCATTTTGACTGGCGGCGTCGCCTATCAGTGGCAGATCCCCGACAGCACTCCGCCGTCTGTGGCGGCCTTCAGCCCGGCCAGTGGGGCGCTCAAAGTGGCGCTGACCGCGCCGCTGGAGATCACCTTCAGCGAACCGGTCGGCCCGCTGACGCTGCAGCTTCAGGTCACGCCCGACCCCGGCGGCTGGACGATCCGGTGGAACGCGGACGACACCGCGTTCACCGCCGCTCACAATCCCTTTGAGCCCGGCGTGAGCTACACCGTCAGCCTCAGCGCCGGCGACGCCAACGGCAACCCCATGCCGGCGGCTCAATCCTGGAGTTTTGAGACTTACACCTCGCAGGTGAAGGTCTTCTTGCCTCTGGTTTCGCGTTAAACTTGTGATTGATGAGACAAAAAGAAACCCTAAAGGTCTTTTAGACCTTTAGGGTTTCATGCCGGGGAAAATTTAACCGCCAAGCCGCCAAGAACGCGAAGTTTTTAAGCATCACTGACGCAAAGCGGTACAAATTGCTGCTTCTTTGGCGTTCTTGCGATTGATTCATCTACAGGTTTCGCAGATTGGAAGCGAAGCCAGCTTAAAACCACGAATAAGAATTCGTGTAGATTAGCGTTATTCGTGGTTCATCTTTGCTTGGCGGTGAAAACCGGCTTGTCCCCAAGCGGTTACGGTTTTTACTTTCTTCTCTGGGCGGTTCAATACTGGATCAACGGCAGGTAAACCTTGATCCGATTGACTGGCAGCGTGCGCGTCGGCGTGTGTGTGGGGATGCTGCTCGTTTTTGTCGCTGTGGCGGTCGCGGTGCGCGTCACGGAGGCGGTTGAGGTTGGCGTCGCAGTCGTTTGCGTGGCGGTGGCGGTCGAAGTGCGCGTCGCAGTCGAGGTGCGCGTTGCAGTTGGCTGAGTGGCGGTTGAAGTGCGCGTCGCAGTCGAGGTGCGCGTCGCAGTTGGCTGAGTGGCGGTCGAGGTGCGCGTTGCAGTTGGCTGGGTGGCGGTTGAAGTACGCGTCGCAGTGGCGGTCATTGTGGGGCTGGGCGTCGCCGGCGCGCGGCAGCCGCTCAGATTCAAGCCTGTCACCTTGCCGCTCTGCCACGGGCTGTCGGGGGACAACTGGCAGGGCCCAATCCAAAACACGACTGTATCCCCATTGACCCCGCCTTCTTTCTCCGGCGTCAGCAAGTCATCCGCCGGCACATCCACCTGGTACAGCCCGCTTTGCCCGTCGCTGGAAAAGACCGTTGCGCTGATCAGCGTTGCGCCATCAATCTTTGCCAGTAAAATTGCTTCGTCTGGCGCGGGCTGCCCCTCCACCTGGATGCTGCCGTAGAAGGTTGCCGGCAGGCCAGGCGGGGCGGACTGCGCCGGGGTTGAAGAAGCGA
>CAIQJJ010000111.1 GCA_903872065.1 uncultured Anaerolineales bacterium
AGGTCGAATCAGGAGACAATATCATGGAAAAGAAAAATTGGATCGTTCCCGAACTAATCATCATTATGCGCAACAATCCGGAAGAGGCAGTTCTGACGGGATGTAAAGATACGACTGTCTATGGGCCTGGCCCAAATGCGTTTAATTTTTCTTGCACTATAAATGTTCCGTGTGAGAACTGCATGACAGACACCCCATCCTGACCGTTTGCCCACCGGCTGGACAAGTCATTCTAGAACAACAGTGCGCTCTCCCTGAGGGCGCACTGTTGATTTAACCTGCTGGATACAGAAAACGCGGTTGAAAACCGGATTGCTGCTGACATTCCTGATAGAGGTCTCCGATTTGGTATAATGCAACAATACAGAGGCTAAACATGCCTCTGACTTGTTTGATTATCTTTCGTTGAACGGCGGTGTCTTGAAAGCCGGGAGAGCAGGTATGAATAAAGAGACATTTCTGACTGCGCTGCGAACAGAAGTTGCCACGTTTAACACAGCAGTCTCGACTCAAAACGGAGACTGGATCATCAAAGGATTTATAGATGTGGCGCGCAATATTTATACTATTTCGATGGATACCAAAGTCATTTCCAAGATCATGGAACTGCTTTTGTTTCCCGAGTTGGCGCGTTTTGCGCAACAAAATGGCCTCAAAATGGTATTGGCTGGGCAGCAGAATTTCTATCCTGATATTAGCTTTGTGGATGGCGAGGGACATCGTTTTGCGCTGGATATCAAAAGCACTTATCGGGTTGATGATGCGCATGTCAACGGTATGACATTGGGTGCGTTCACGGGCTACTTTCGTGAGCGGCAAACAACGAAAAATATATCATTTCCTTATGGCTCTTACCTGGGACATTATGTTTTGGGAGTGATTTACTCCAAGGCAGCAGGGGAAGTGGATGAGCGCCGAAAATATCGTTTGGATGATCTTGAGAATATCACCTCGGTGGTCAATCATTTTGAGTTTTTTGCCCAAGAGAAGTATTGCATCGCGATCGATCGGCCAGGCAGTGGCAACACCAAAAATATTGGCTCAGTGACCGAAATTGCCAAGCTGCTGAATGGTTGCGGCCCTTTTGCCTCTCTCGGCGAGTCGGTTTTTGACGATTATTGGATGTTTTATCTGACGGCGGATATGGCGCGGGCAGCGGAACTTCCCCGACCTCCCTACAAAAACCTCAAGAGTTATTTAAAGTACAAGGGGCTGGCGAAGTGACATTTACCCCTTTACCACGTTCCGCGGCAACTCCCATGATCCCTCCGATCAAATGCCAGGGGATCAAGACCAAACTGGTTGAGTTTATCCTATCCAACATTCGTTGGAACGGCCAGGGACGTTGGATTGAGCCGTTTTTAGGCTCTGGCGTCGTTTTGTTTAGCGTCCAACCTGAACGGGCGCTCGTGAATGACATCAACCCTCATATCATTAACCTATACCGCCAAATTTATGCCGGTGTAATTACGGCTTCGCATGTGAGCGACTACCTGGCGCAAGAGGGTAAAAAGCTTTTACAAAACGGCGATTATTACTACACTGTCCGAGAACGCTTCAACTCCACAGGGGAGACGCTCGATTTTCTCTTCTTGAATCGTTCCTGTTTCAACGGACTGATGCGCTTCAATCGCAAAGGGGAGTTCAATGTGCCTTTTTGCCGTAAGCCGGATCGCTTCCGTCCGGCGTATATCACCAAAATCGCGAACCAGGTCAACCGGTTGCAAAAACTGATGCGCGGTAAAAATTGGGAGTTTCGCGCCGGCGATTGGCGCGACTGCCTTAACGACTTGAAAAACGATGATTTTGTCTACCTGGACCCGCCCTACATCGGCCGGCACACTGATTATTATGAGCAGTGGAGCGATGCAGATGCGACGGATTTAGCTCAGGCGGCGCGCAACTTTCCATGCGGCTTTGCGCTTTCGATGTGGAAGGAAAACAAGTATCGCCAGAATCAACACCTCAGCCAGCATTGGAACTTTGCGGTTGAGCGCACCTTTACCCATTTCTATTATATAGGTTCAACAGAGTCTCTCCGCAATACGATGGAAGAGGCTCTGTTGATCAAACGCGGTTATGAGAAAGACGCTCTGCCGGGGGCGTTGGAGCGGGCAAAGCCTGTCCAACTGGACATGGGCTTGTTCGAGACTGTAAGCCAGGCCTCGACAGAAGCTGAACATTCTTAACAGACACCATGTTTTTCTGAACACCCCAAAGCATGAAAATGGATGCTTTCGTA
>CAIQJJ010000112.1 GCA_903872065.1 uncultured Anaerolineales bacterium
AAATGCGCGCCCAACTGCGTGACCGCCAGCCAGCCCTGTCCTAGCCAGTACAGGCCCCAATCCATCTCTGCGCCCAGGTAATGGGCAATGCCGCCGCCCAGGGCGTAAAACAGCGCCGCCCCGATCAACCACTGCGGCTGCGCCACTCGGATCACCGTCCGCATCGCTGCTCCTTCATCACGGCTCTACGGGATAGCCGGCCTGTTCCCACTCCGCCAGTCCGCCGAACAAAGGATTGACGCGCGTAAAGCCCGCCTCGATCAAAATTTGCGCCCCACGGACGCTGCTTTGCTCGGCGGGTCAGGTGCAGTAGGGGATGATCCAGGTCTCGCGCGGCAGGTCGAGAATCTCCTGGGAGAGCGGCGCCGTCAACACCAGCGCGCCGGGGATGTGCCGCTCATCATAATACTTTTGCCCGCGCACATCAATGAAAACCGCCGTCTTGGTATCGTACGCATTTTTGGCGGCTGCCAGCCTCACGCGGGCGATCTCGGCGACCGGCCCGGCCTCGCGCGTAATGAGCGGCGACAGGATGGCGGCTTCGCTGGTAGCGGCAGCGCTTGTCGCCTCAAGCTTTGTTGTGTTGAGTCCTGCATCCGGCGCGGGCTTAGCTTTCAGCGTTAAGAAGACTATCAGCCCGCCGAGAACAGCCAGCAGGCCGCAGAACAGGATCATGAAGGGAAGGATCGAACGACGTTTGGTCATAGGTTTCTGGGGTTGGGCAAAGCGCCGAGGGCGCTAACGCCGCAGCAGGTTGGATAGGATAAACCACACATTCGCCGGGCGTTCGCCCAGGCGGCGCATGAAATAGGGGTACCACTGTGTGCCATAAGGGACATACACGCGCACCGGGTAGCCCTCCGCCGCCAGGCGCTCTTGCAGGTCGCGGCGGATGCCGTACAGCATTTGAAACTCCATCGCTTGCTTGGGGAGATCGCGGCGTTTGGCGTACTCAATGGCGAACTGGATGCGCCGTGGATCGTGGGTCGCCAGAGCGGCGTAACTTGCCTGCAGGCTGCTGATGCTCTGCGGGTCCTTGTCCCAGCGCTGCGCCACTCCTTCCAGCAAGACCGCCGTCAGTTGATCGTAATTCTGATCCACCTCAGCTTTGCGCGGGAAGGCCACACTCTCCGGCTCTTTGTAAGCGCCCTTGCACAGGCGCACCGATACCCCTTGCGCCGCCAACATTTTAACATCCGCCAGGCTGCGATAGAGATACGACTGGATCACCACTCCCAGGTTGGTCAACCCTTGCTGGCGGGCCTGCAGCACCATATCCAGGGTTGTTTGCGTCACCGCCGCGTCTTCCATATCCACGCGCACGAAATTCCCCTGGCCGGCGGCGCAGCGAGCGATCTGCGCCAGGTTCTCCGCGCACAATTTCTCATCCAATCGCAATCCGATTTGGGTTAACTTGATGGAAACATTGGCCCGCAGGCGGTTGGCGGCGATGCCGTCCAGCGCGGCCAGGATATCTTGCACCGCCTGGAGCGCCTCCGCTGGCGTCGTCGTATTTTCGCCCAAGTGATCGAGCGTCGCCAGGATCCCATTGGCGTTCAACCTGGCGATAACCTGCAGAGCCTCATCCAGCCTATCGCCGGCCACAAAACGCCCGGCCATGCGCCGCGCCGGCGAAAAGCCCGTAATCATCTGCCGCGCCCAGGCGGCTTTGGACAGGTAGAGAAAGAACGAACGGAACATAGAGCCTCCATGAAGTCTATAGTCCCATTGTAGCACAAAGCGCGCTTCCTTAGCACATTGGCATGCTTAACTTCCTCTTCAATGGGTTGTTTGTTCTCCGACAAACTGCTAGACAGGCAATATGGTGGTTTTGCTACTCGTAAAACAGCAAGAGCAGTTCCTGACAAACGAATTATTTATAAGTTGATATTATTTTATTTGACAAATTTGCAGAAAAGATGTAAAATTGTCTTGTAAAAAAGGAGACACTATGCTGGTCGAATTTCGCTTGCGCAATTACAGATGTTTCAAAGATGAAATCACATTAAGCATGTTAGCTACAACGGATGATTCATTACCTGAGAATGTGATTGAAACCGGGATCCCATCTGCACCTAACTTGTTACGGAGCGCAGTTGTATATGGTCCTAATGCTTCTGGAAAAAGCACTTTGTTAGCAGCTTTAAACTTCATGGATATATTTGTTTCTTTGTCAGCAGCTAGAAAACCTGACGCATCTATTCCAGTCGAGCCGTTTATCCTGGACGAATCTTCTTCTGCAACTCCCTCAAATTTTGAGGTGGTTTTTATTCACCGCGGCACACGCTACCAGTATGGCTTTAGTGTTGATCGAAAACGCGTGCATGAAGAATGGCTGTATTTTTGGCCTAAGGGTAGAGAAGCTCTTTTATTTCAGAGACGATGGGATGCTGATAAGCAAGAAGATATCTATACATTCGGAAACTCATTTAGAGGTCAAAAAGAGACCATTCGTCAATCTACTCGATATAATAAGCTTTTCCTTTCGATGGGCGCTAATTTGAATAATCCCTTATTAAGCGAAGTGTACGAGTGGTTTACTCCAGGATTACAAGGTTTGCCGTCTAATGATATACCAGTGCAGGTCGTTGAAAAAACACTAAGGGATGAGCATTATAAGCGACTGATTTTAGAATTATTGAAAGATGCTGATTTATCAATTGTTGGATATGAGATAATCGAGAAAAAGCTCGAAATTGAAGATATGCCAGCAGAGGTTCAGCAGTTCATTCAACTCGTAGGGGAAGAAGCTCAGACCGAGCCTAAGTCTATGAAAGTGCTCATGCACCATCTAACAAATTCTGGCAAGATCGTTGGAATTGA
>CAIQJJ010000113.1 GCA_903872065.1 uncultured Anaerolineales bacterium
AGGCTGCCCCAGCCCCGGTTTAGCCGATTTCGCACGTAAAATCATGTATTTTGTAAGGTTCGATCTGACCGGAAGCGATTTCCGGTGTTTTGGCCTATCAACCTTAGCGGAAACTAAAGTGTAACTTAAGTCCTATTCCTTTCAAATGAACTTGGTTAAGATGGGAGCGACCTGAACAACAAAACCTTGTAGGAGCTTTCTCATGGTGAAATTTGCTGTTGCCCTTGGTGTGATTCTCTTACTGCTTGTCGCCGGCGTGGGCTTGTATGTCACCGACTTCACCGCCTATTTGGGGAACGATCCTTCTACGTGCAATAACTGTCACGTGATGGACTCGGCTTATGAAGGTTGGTATCACGCGCCGCACAAGTTATGGGCTACTTGCAGTGATTGTCACACCCCGCATGACTTGATTCCGAAATATATTGTCAAGGCTGAATCTGGCTACCATCACGTTTCAGCCTTTACCTTAGGCGCAATCCCCCTGGCCATTCGCGCCAAGCCGGCCTCCAAAGAGATCGTCCAAGAAAATTGTATCCGCTGCCACAAGGATACTGTAGAAGACATGCTGGGCGGCTCGTATGCTGAGTCCCAACCCCTTGAGCGTTATTGTTTTGAGTGCCATCGCACCGTTGCTCACGGAGAACGTGGTATTTCGCTATTACCCTACCAACAGAAGGAGATAGATAAATGAAAAAGTTTCCCTGGACTCTGATCCTGGCAGGCATCACTCTGGTTTTGGCAATTGCGCTGATCGGGGTGCTGCTGTACCTCAAGAACCAGCCCCCTGTCCGGCGCGGCATCGCGCCCCTGGTTGAGATTGCCAGTATGGAAGCAGACTCGGCGAAGTGGGGAGAGAATTTTCCCAATCAATATGCCTCGCTGCTGAAAACAGCCGCCAATGATACCAAAACAACCTACGGCGGTTCCCTGAAATATTCCAAGCTGGAAGCTGATCCCCGCTTGCTGATTCTGTTCGCCGGCTATCCTTTCAGCAAAGAATACAATGAAGACCGCGGCCATCTCAACGCGTTGGCGGATGTTCGCGCGATCAAACGGATTAACGAAAAGTCGCCGGCCACCTGTTATTCTTGCAAATCCTCCGACAATCCGAAGCTCTGGAGTGAAATGGGCATGGCCGCTTATGATAAGACTCTGTTCAGCGACATGACGCCCAAAATTAATAACTCGATCGGCTGCGCCAACTGCCATGAGGCAGATACCATGCGTCTGATCGTTACCAACCCCGCTCTGGAAGAGGCTTTGAAAGCGCAGGGCAAAGATTGGCGTTCCTTCACTCGCCAGGAAATGCGCACTGTAGTTTGCGCCAACTGCCATGTCGAATATTACTTCGCCGGCGAAGGCAAATACCTCACCTTCCCCTGGGAAAAAGGCACACGCATTGAAAATATCGCTGCCTATTATCAAGAAGAGGGCTTCAAAGATTGGGAGTACCCCGACGCCAAGACGCCCATGATCAAGATGCAGCATCCTGAGTATGAGTTCTACACTGCTGACAGCACTCATTATAAGGCCGGCGTTGCCTGCGCAGATTGCCACATGCCCTACACCCGCGATGGGGCGGCGAAATACTCCAGCCACGATGTGCACAGCCCGCTCTTGAATCCCGAGGTGGCTTGCGGCCAATGCCACACCGATGTCGCTTATGTGACAGCGCGCGTTGGAACGATCCAGCAGCAGGTCTCCACCACAATGTTGGCTGCCGAAGACGCCCTGGTCGAAGCGATTGACGCCATCAAAGCTGCCGCCGCTTCTTCTACTGCCAACGCAGCTGCACTCGATGAAGCGCGCCAGTTGCACCGCGAGGCCCAACTGCGCTGGGATTTCATCGCCGCCGAAAACAGCATGGGTTTCCACAATCCCGAAGAAGCCCTGCGCATCCTGGCCGATGCCACCAACCTGGCCCGCCAGGCGCAAATTAAGGCCTTACAGGCCGCCGGTACCGTTGCGCTGCTCAACCGCTAACACCCGCCCTCCGGTTTGTCCTCAGGCGTCGGGTTTTGGCGCTACCCAAGAACCGAAACAAAAACCTTTAGGGTTTCCGAAACCCTAAAGGTTTTTGTTACCGCAGCCCCAAGTGATGCTTTGCATCGTTTGGGACTTTGTCTTTAAATAACCCGCTTTAACTCCGTCAAATCCGATACATTATGGCGGAATTATGGTAAACTTAAAAAGTAAAAGCATGGCTTTTACCCTTATTGTGTTCGTCCATTTATTGTCCTAAGGAGGACACCATGAAACCCCATTTTCTTAAACCTTTTATTTGGCTCACCGTATTTGTGATGCTGGTGAGCGTGGCGTGTCTGAGCGCCGCTCCAACGCCGACCGCACCCCCTCCTCCAACCAACCCTCCACCCACGAATCCCCCTCCAACCGATACCCCTAAGCCAACGGATACCCCGGCTCCGACCGAAACTCCCAAACCTACTGATACTCCGGCCCCAACCGATACGCCGGTTCCTACCGAGAGCGGCGCGGTTCACACCCTGAAAGACCTGCAAAAGGCAATGATTTTCATTGTCGCTGAGGGTTCATGGCGTGAACCTGAAGGCTGGAACGTCAATGTCGGTTACAGCGGTTCAGGCTTTATCATTGACCCCTCTGGAATCGCTGTGACCAATAACCATGTTGTTACTGGCGCAGCCTTGCTCAAAGTCTATGTCGGCGGCGAGGACAAACCCCGCAACGCCCGCGTCCTGGCTGTTTCAGAATGTTCTGACCTGGCCGTGTTGGATATTGAGGGCGATGGCTACCCCTATATGGAATGGTACGATCAGCCTCTGGAAGTCGGCACCAAGGTTTATGCGGCCGGTTATCCTGATGGCCTTTACACTCTGACGGATGGCATCATCTCGGTGACGGAAGCGCCGGGCGAAACCATCTGGTCTTCAGTAGACTACGTGATTCAACACTCAGCCAAGATCAACCCTGGCAACTCTGGCGGGCCGCTCGTCAGTGAGGATGGCAAAGTGATCGGCGTTAACTATGCTGGCATCTCGACCTCCGATCAGAACTTTGCCATCAGCGAGGATGAAGCCCTGCCCATCATTGATCAATTGCGCGCCGGCAAAGACGTGGATACCATCGGCATCAATGGGATTACCCTTTACGGGTACACCGATCCCAATGGCGACCCGTTGTACGGTATTTGGGTGCGCAGCGTTGAGCCAGGTTCCCCGGCAGACAAAACGCGCATTCAATCCGGCGATATTCTGTACCAGATGGCCGGCCAGGTGTTGGCGACGGATGGTACTATGGCGGATTACTGTGACATCATTCGCAGCCACGGACCCGGCGATACTGTGGATGTGTCCGTGCTGCGTTACGATGATATGACCTACCTCGAAGGGCAGTTGAACGGACGTGAATTGGCGGTCGCCGCCGATTTGGGCGGCACCGTCTCAGGCGAGGCTGGCAATGCCGATCTTTCCACCACTACCTACAGCGATTATGTGACCGTGCAGGATGATTACGGCGCGATCCAGATTTCTATTCCGGTGGAGTGGAGCGACGTTAACGGCTCGGAGTGGGTGGATGATGGCAAGACGATTGGCGCGATGATCTCTGCCGCGGCTGACCTGGATAAATTCAACAATACCTGGGAAGAATCCGGCGTCCTTTTTGGCGTTTCCGATGACCTGGCAACCCTGGGCGGCTACATTCAGTTGCTCGATATTTTCTCCCCTTATTACCGGGACAACTGCACTGCTGAAGGCCGTTTCGACTATGAAGATGAAGTGTATCGCGGCAAATATGACCTGTTCAGCGCTTGCGGCGGTGGGGACAATGTCTTTATTGTGATGACGGGTGTTCCCAAGCAGGACTCATCCAGCATGCTCTTCTTGCTGGCGATGCAGATCACCAAAGAAGCCGATTACGACGCCATGACCGAAATCTTGCAAAGTTTCGACGTGGTTGGAACACTGCCGTAAAACAGCCTTTTCTTACCAACAAAATAGCCTGGCCTTTTAGGCCAGGCTATTTTTATTAACCGAAGCGTCGCCGATTACTTGATTTCGTAGGTCACGTTGACATCCACGCTCAGGGTAATTTGTCCTGAACTGACCGGAACGCTCCCTCCGCCAATCCCGGCCGCTACTTTGTTGTCCGCATACACAACCGGGGAAGGGTAATTGTTGTAGAAGTTGATCGCTTGCACGTTCACCACTTTTACACCTGCCGCAGCGGCGATTTCATCGGCCTGGGCGCGGGCGTTGGCAATCGCCTGGGCGCGGGCCTGCGAGAGCGCCGCGCTTTTATCCGCCACGTCGAACTGCACGCCATAGATATTGTTAGCGCCGGCGTTTACGGCTGCGCCCAACACATCGCCGATCTTATTCATATCTCGCAGCGTAATGTACACGGTATTGTCCACCATGAAGATCGTACCGGTTAACTGTCCATTTTGGTCATACTGCTGCTGGGGCGAGATGTTGAAGGTCGTGGTGCGCATGTCCTCTGCTGCAACGCCCAGAGCTTGAATAGCGTTCATCAGGTTTTTGGCCAATTCATTATTTTTAGCCACCGCCTCAGCCGCATTCGGGCCATCGGTATGAACGCCAACTGACACATAAGCGACATCAGGGGCAAGCATCACCTGCGCATTGCCATTGACGCTGAGTGTGCGGGGGGTATTCGCCTGGCCGGTTTGTCCAACGCAAGCGCTGAGCAGCAAAACCATCAGAACGAAAAGGACAGGGATAGAAAAATTGTGTTTCATAAGAGAACCTCCGAGAGAATATTTTGTTCTACTTGTTTTGTAGAACTTTGCATTGAACGTAGGGCGATCCCAAAAAGTTCCCTGAACTGATGTATAATTCGCATAAAATGAGAACCTTCAGGGCAGGGTGTGGAGTTTGCGCAAAGCATGCTCCAATTCCCGATCGGTGGTACAGCCCACGAGGCGGAATCCTCCGCCATGATCCGGTGAAACTCCGGGGCCGACGGTATAGTCCGGATAGGAAGAAGGTTGCGAGATAACGCCTCCTCACAGTCAGGCATGCGTCGAACATCGTTGGATGGTCAGCGCTTTTTGAATCTCGCCCGGCCCTGAAACCAATCGTTTTCAGGGCTTTTTTTATGTTAAAACAACGTTTTTTCTTCTTATTGATATCTTTAGGCCTGGCTTTGGCCGTCTGGTGGGCGGTGAGAGAATTTGGCTATCTGCCGCGCTTTATGCTGCCGTCGCCGCTGGATGTCTGGCAGCGTTTTTGGACGGCGTTTCGCGATGGCAGTTTGCTGCGCCACAGCCTGGTGACGCTCAGTGAGGTGCTGGCCGGCCTGGCGGCCGGCGCTTCCGCCGCCATGCTTTTGGGCTACAGCCTGGCCAAATCGCCCGCGCTGGAAAAGGTGCTGACGCCTTATATCATTGCCAGCCAATCCATTCCTGTTGTGGCTATTGCCCCCCTGCTTGTCATTTGGTTTGGGCCGGGATGGGTCTCAAAAGTGATGATATGCTCTTTGATCGTCTTCTTTCCGGTCTTGATCAATACCGTGGTCGGGATGCGATCGGCGCCGGCGGAGTTGCGCGAATTGATGCGTTCGCTGCAAGCCTCGCGTTGGCAGACCTTTTGGCTGTTGGAGGCCCCGGCTGGCTTGCCAGTCTTCCTGGGTGGGCTGCGCATTGGGGCGACGTTGTCAGTGATCGGCGCAGTGGTCGGTGAATTTGTCGGCGCAGACAGCGGCCTGGGATACCTGGTTAATGCCGCGCGGGGCATTTATGACATTCCATTGGTGTTTGTGGCAGTGATGGTATTGATCTTAATGGCGATGGCTTTATATGGCTTTGTCGCCTGGGTCGAAAGTGTCGCGGTTAAACATTAATCCAGTTGCTTTGGAGGCAATATGAAAAGATTTTTCGCGGTTTGTTTGCTGTTTGGAACGATTCTCTTGAGCAGTTGTACTGCGAAACCAACCGAAGCGGTTCACATCCGTCTGCCGTTGGGCTATATCCCGAATGTCCAGTTTGCGCCTCTGTATGTGGCGGTCGAAAAGGGCTATTATCGTGAGGCGGGTATCGAAGTGGAGTTCGATTATAAATATGAAACCGACTCAGTCAGCCTGGTGGGGGCGGATGCGCTGCAATTTGCCGCAGTTTCGGGCGAGCAGGTGCTGCTGGCGCGTGCCCAGGGTTTGCCGATTGTCTATATCATGGCCTGGTATCAAGACTACCCTGTGGCGGTTGTCTCACTGGCCGAAAAAGGGATTCGCACGCCGCAGGATTTGGCCGGCAAAAAGATCGCTTTGCCGGGATTGTTCGGCGCCAATTACATTGGTTTGCGCGCCTTGCTCAACGCTGGTGGACTGAAAGAGAGCGATGTGACCCTGGATTCGGTCGGCTTTACCCAGGTGGAGGCCTTGGCCAGCGGCAGAGATGACGCGGCGGTAGTTTATGCGGCCAATGAGCCAGTGCAGTTGCGCGCCCAGGGGTATGCGATCAATGTCCTGCGCGTGGCCGATTACACCCCATTGGCCTCCAACGGCTTAATCACTAACGAGACCACCCTGGCGAACAAACCTGACTTGGCGCGGCGCATGGTCAAAGCGACGCTGCATGGTATTGCTGATACGATTGCCGATCCAGACGCGGCGTATGAAATTTGCAAAAAGTACGTAGACACCCTGGCGCAGGCCGATCCAGCCCAGACCAAAGTGCAAAAGGAGATCCTGGCGACTTCGATTGAGTTTTGGCAGGCTGCGACCCCTGGCGCTTCAGATCTCGCCGCCTGGGAAAATATGCAAACCGTCTTGTTGGATATGGGGATGCTGAAAGAGCCTCTCGATCTGCAGAAAGCATTTCGCAATGACTACTTGCCAGCCAAATGATGAGCCGCAACCCGCCGCCGACCTGGGCGCGGCGGCCTCAAATACCGCCTCGGCTGGCGCAGGATCGCCCTTGCTGGCGGTGCATCACTTAAGCGCCGTCTTTGCCAATGAGACTGGCGGTTTGTATGCCCTGGCTGATCTGTCGTTTGAAATTTACCCGCAGCAGTTCGTTTGCGTCTTAGGGCCTTCGGGCAGCGGCAAAAGCACCTTACTGCGCCTGTTGGCCGGGCTGCTGAAGCCTACGCAAGGGGATGTGTGTTATGAAGGAGAAGTGATTGATCAACGGCTTGCCGCGGCGCGCCGCAATGTGGGCTTTGTCTTTCAAAAAGCCAATCTGATGCCCTGGCGTACCGTGAGCGAGAACATCCTCCTGCCATTGGAATTGCAAAAGGTCCCCCGCGACCTTGCGCAAAGCAAGGTTGCTGAGTTAATCCAACTGGTGGGCCTGCGCGGGTTTGAAAAGGCGCGCCCGCGCGAGCTTTCAGGCGGCATGGCGCAGCGGGTTGCAATTGCGCGCGCCCTGGCGCACGATCCCGATTTGCTGCTGCTGGACGAACCTTTCGGTTCTTTGGATGCCCTGACTCGCGAGCGCATGGGCGCTGAACTGCTGCGCATCTGGCAGGCGCGGCAAAAAACGGTCGTCATGGTAACGCATTCAATTGCTGAAGCGCTTTTCCTGGCTGACCGGGTCTTGGTGTTGACCTCCCGCCCAGGCCGTCTGCGCCTGGATTTGACGGTAGACCTGCCCCGCCCACGCCATGAAGATATGCGTTACACCCCGCAGTTTGGCGGCCTGGCGCGCCAGATCCGTTCAGCGATTGAACGCATTGAGTAGATCAGTCTCGCTGATTTGTCAACTTGCTGGTAAGATACGCTCGTATCTTATGCGTTCGCATTTTATGCGTTTGTATAATTCCATCGAATTAAAACAAGGAGGCCTCTGATGAACCTGTCGGTACTCAAGAAGATTGTTGCACAGAAATGGATTTTGGTGATCTTGCTCGGCTGCTTGCTGATCCTTCCGACCGCGGCGCGCGGACAATCTGATCTGAAATTGGCTGCATTACAAATTGATTTATGGCCGGAATATGATCGCCCCGACGCATTGGTGATTTACTCTTTTTCGTTGACTGCTGATACTACTCTTCCCGCCAGCGTCACTTTTCGCATCCCGGCCGCGGCGCAGCTCAATGGTTATGGTTATTACGCCGAAGACGGCGGCCGGCCTGTCCAAGATGGCTACACTCAGCGAGTGGAGGGCGATTGGTTGTATGCCACATTCATTATGCGTTCGCTGCGTGGTACATTGGAATATTATGACGCCAGCCTGGTCACGGACGGGACAAAGCGCAGTTTTACCTATCAGTGGCCGGCGGATTATGCTGCGGCTGATTTGCAAATCATTGTGCAGCAGCCATTGGATGCGACCGACTTGAGCCTCTCAGCGTCGGCCGATCAGCCGCAGGTTGGCAGCGATGGCTTGATGTATTACCGGGTAGGCGCCGGCGCGTTGAATGCGGGGCAAACCTATCGCCTGGATCTTACCTACCAAAAATCATCCACCCGCTTAAGTGCAGAGAATATGCAGGTGCAGCCAGTATCGCCTTTGCCAGAAAACAATTCCTGGCAGGCGCTGCCCTGGATCCTGGGGATTTTGGGGGCTGGCTTGATTGTTGGCGGCATCGGTTGGTATTGGATGGTCAGCCGCCGTACTGATTCCCACCAATCGCGCAAGCGCCGCCGCCCGGCAAAAGACGCCGCAGCAAAAGATGCCGCGACAAAAGATGTTGCAGCGAAAGACGCCGCGGCAAATGAAGCGGTTTATTGTCATCAATGTGGACGGCGCGCCACAGCCGGCGATCGTTTTTGTCGCTCGTGCGGCAGTCAGTTGCGCATCGAATAGCCCACTCATGCCGCTTTCTTTTCTCACCGGATTTTGCAAATTCTCTCACTTTGGGTTAATTCCTCCATGTGAAAATTAGGCCTCACGATCTGTCTTGCTCGCAGCAGTATCTTATATTTGGAGGTTCTATGCGCCCGAAATTTATTATTGGTGGTTTACTGATCTTGGCGGCAGTAGTCTATCTGATCTTTTCCTCTACCCAGGTCAATGCTGAGTTCTTCTTGACCATTGACGAATTGGTTGCCAAAAACGCGAACATGACGGGCAAAAATGTGCGTGTTTCCGGCGCGGTGCTGGGTGACACGATTCAGTATGATGCCCAAACGTTGACGCTTAAATTTACGGTTGTCAATGTCCCGGCGGATAACAAGGAGATTGAGGCGCAGGGCGGGCTGGCGGCGGTTTTGCATGAAGCTGTCAGCGATCCCGATCGTCAACGCCTGGAAGTGGTTTATAAAGGCGTCAAGCCTGATCTGCTGAAGAATGAGGCGCAGGCCATTATGACCGGCCAACTCGGCCAGGATGGGCTTTTCTACGCTGATGAACTGTTGTTGAAATGTCCGACCAAGTACGAAGAGGCCGTCCCAGAACAATCGGATCAAACGCAATAAAGTATATCTGAGGGCGGATGCCCTCAGATATATTTTTGGGAGCATGTATGGTAGCAAATCTTGGCTATGGCGCATTAATTTTGACGTTTCTTGTTTCGTTGTATGGTATTTGTTCTGCAATCTACGGGGGGCTTAAAAATCAACCCAGGTTCGTAGATAGCGCTCGCAACGCAATGCTGCTCACCTGGCCGCTTTTGACAGTGACCGCGTTGAGCATTATTTTCCTGCTGGTCTATGGGCATTACGAAATTAAATACGTGGCTGAAGTTACCAGCAACAGCATGCCGCTTTATCTGCGCGTCACGGCGCTCTGGGGTGGGCAGGCCGGTTCGTTGATTTTTTGGTCGTGGCTGATGGCCGGCTTTGCTTCAGCCGTCACGCTGCGCAAATGGGATCGCGATCGCGAATTTTTGCCCTGGGTTATCGTTGTTTCCCTGGTGACGCTGATGTTTTTCCTTTCCCTGAGCATCTTCGTTGAGAATCCCTTTGAACGTTGGTGGCAGACTCCTACCGGAGATGTCGTTTCGGCCATGTTCCAGCCGGCCAACTCGACGCCCCTGGTGCAGGCCGATGGACGCGGCCTCAACCCGCTTTTGCGTCATCCCGGCATGATCATCCACCCCCCCATGTTGTACCTGGGCTTTGTCGCCTTTGTCATTCCTTATGCCTTTGCGATTGCCGCCCTGATCACAGGCCGCACCGACGATCGCTGGATTCGCGTGACGCGCCGCTGGACGTTGTGGGCCTGGTTGTTTCTCTCTCTGGGCCTGGTGTTGGGTGGGCGTTGGGCTTATGATGTGTTGGGTTGGGGAGGTTATTGGGGTTGGGATCCGGTTGAAATTTCCGCCGCCATGCCCTGGTTAACCGGCACCGCCTTTTTGCATTCCGTCATGATCCAGGAAAAGCGCGGCATGCTCAAACACTGGAACATGATGTTGATTGTCTTAACCTATGACCTGGTGATCTTTGGCACCTTCTTAACCCGTTCGGGCGTGTTGTCCTCAGTGCATGCCTTTGCGCAAAGCGCGATTGGCCCCCTTTTCTTTGGCTTTATTGCTTTGACCTTCGGCGTCTCGATGGGTTTGCTAATTCACCGCTGGAACAGCTTGAAATCTGAGGCGCAGATGACCAATCTGTTGTCGCGTGAAGCCTTGTTCCTGGTGAATAATTTGCTCTTCCTCAGCGTTTTTGTGGTCTGTTTCTGGGGAGTGGTCTTCCCCATTTTGAGCGAGGCCACCGGTTTGATTGGCCAGGCTATTCCTTCCCTGGCGGTCATCTTCTCCGGCCAAAAAGTGACCGTTGGCCCGCCCTATTATGAGCGCGCCAATGGCCCATTGTTTGCCGCCATGATGTTTTTGATGGGGATTGCCCCGCTTTCCGCCTGGGGGCATTCGACCTCCAAGACCCTGGGGCGCGCCATCTGGAAACCCGCTCTGGTAACCCTGGTCGTGCCGGTTTTATTGATCGTTTTGGGCATTCGCCAGGTTGCAGCCTGGATCGGGTTGACTTTGGCCGGGCTGGTCTTCTTTGTCACCGCCTATGAATTTTGGCGCTCGGCGCTGGCTCGTCACCGCGCCCATAACGAAAACCTGTTCGCCGCTCTCTGGAAACTGGCCGGACGCAACCGCCGGCGTTATGGCGGCTACACCATTCATATCGGTGTGATCTTGATGTCTTTGGGCATCATGGGCATTGAAATTTTCCAGACCGAAACCCAGGCCACCCTGGCGGCCGGGGAACGTCTGCAATTGGATCAGTATGCCATTCAATATGAGTCCTTGGTCGAATTTCCGACGGCTGATGGACGCGAAGTGGCCCGCGCAACGGTCAGTGTCTATAAGGATGGTCAATTTGTCACCCAACTGTACCCGCGACGTGATTTCTACCTCGAATCGCAGCAGCCGATGACCATTCCTGGCGTGCGCTCGACGCTGGCGGATGACTTTTATGTCCTGTTGGTAGATTGGCAGCCTATTTCCACCCAGGGCGCAACCTTCAAAGTCTATCATAACCCATTGGTCAACTGGCTTTGGATTGGCGGTTTGGTTTTCATCCTGGGAACCTTGATTGCCGCCTGGCCCGATCGAGAAATGGAAATGCAGCCGCAGCGGGTGGCTCGCGTGGCGAAAGCGGTGGAGCAGGTAGGTCTATGAAAAACCGGACTTCCTTTTTTCTCTTCACCTTCGCTGTTTTGATGCTGTGTCTGTCAGCCTTACCATCCATTGCGCTTGCGCAGTCGTCTTCTGGCGGGGAGGTGACGGATGACGAAGTGAATACAGTGGCCAAAGATTTGTATTGCCCTGTTTGCGAGAATATCCCGCTGGATGTCTGTCCCACCAAAGCCTGCGCCGATTGGCGCGATGAAATTCGCTTAAAGTTGAATGAGGGGTGGACAAAAGATCAGATCAAGCAGTATTTTGTGGATCGTTTTGGCGACCGCGTTCTCGGCGCGCCGCCGGCGCGCGGCATTAACTGGCTGGTATACATTCTCCCGCCGGTGTTAATCCTGGTCGGGGTTTACGTCCTTTACCGCGCGTTTCAATCCTGGCGGCAGATTCCGCCCCTTCAAGCGGAAGAATTCACCGCCTCGCCCACGCAAGCTCCTCAGTCGCAAGATGAGTACATGAAAAAGCTGGAAGAGCAGTTGAAAGCCAGCGATCGGTGAGCCATTCTTTATGAATCAATCTCCTGCTACAACCAATGTTTCCCAGTCTCGCCCATGGGGCAAAATTATCGCCTGGGCGGCGCTGTTATTGTTGTTGACCATTGTCGGCATCGGTTTGATCAAAGCCCAACGCGGCCAGTTGGCGGTGGGCGATATGGCGCCCAACTTTACCCTGACTACTTTTGACGGTCAGGAGATTTCTCTTGAAGCGCTGCGTGGGAAAGTTGTCTTGCTCAACATTTGGGCCTCCTGGTGCGTACCATGCAAAGAAGAGGCTGACGACCTCGAAACGGCCTGGCGTTTGTACCGCGACCGCGGGGATGTGCTGTTTGTCGGCGTCGCTTACAGCGATATGGATACCAAAGCCAAAGCCTACTTGAAAAGCTATAATACCACTTATCCCAATGGCCCGGATATGGGGACGCGTATTTACCAGCTTTACCGCGCCACGGGTGTGCCTGAAACGTATGTGATTGACCGTACAGGTAAGCTGGTTTACGTTAAGTTCAGCCCGTTTCAATCGGTAGCTGAAATCCAGGCAGCGATCGAGCCGCTGCTTAAATGATAAGCGGCGGGCAACCGCTGTTTACTGTTCTTTCCTCTGGCGATATTCATGGACCTCGGCTCAATTTTTCTCATCATCTCCCTCTTTTTGCTGGTCGCCCTCTACATTGCGCGACCCTTTTTGGAACGATCGAAAGCGCCGCAGTTTGCTTTGTCTGCTCTGGAACGTTCGCGCGATCAAGCATTATCCTCTCTCCTGGCCGAACGCGATCGGGCCCTGAGCGCCTTGCAAGAGTTGGACTTTGACTTTGCTCTGGGAAAAGTCCCCGAGGAAGATTATCCTGTGCAGCGGACGGTGCTGCTTCAGCGCGGGGCCGATATTTTGCGTCAGTTGGATGCCTTGAATCCTATTCCGCCGGCTGCGGCGACTTCTGGAGCGGCTGCAGACGCCGTTTTGGCAGAAGATCGGATTGAAGCCGCAATCGCCGCCCGCAGCGCCGCTCGCCAGTCTTCCGCTCCGGCAAGTGCCGCCTCTCCCGCGGATAACGCCGGAACTGCCATGCCTGACTCTGATGATTCGATCGAGGTGATGATTGCCTCGCGCCGTCGCTCGCGTCGTGAAAAATCGGCCGGCTTTTGTCCCAAATGCGGCAAACCGGTGCAGCAATCTGACCGTTTCTGCCCGAAATGCGGCGCTGCCCTGTAAAATCCCTAAAGGTTTCTGTTCAATGAAGATCCGCCTCTCTCTTTTTGCCTTGTTGGTCTTTGCTCTGACGGCCTGTTCCCTGGCTGCTGATGTGACCCCTCCGCCTGGTTACCGGGCCCCGACGCCTGCCCCAACCCAACCTCCTTTGAGCGGGCCGTTCTACCCGGCTGCGCCGCCCAACCCGGCGCGCGGGGCGGCGCTCTTTGTTGAGAATTGCGCTCCCTGCCATGGCACAACCGGGCTTGGCGATGGGCCTCGCTCTCAAACGCTCAACGACCAGAATATCTCTGTGCCGGCTTTGGGGATTTCCGAATTTTCCCGCAGCGCCACGCCGGCCCGTTGGTACAGCATGGTCACCCAGGGCAATCTCAAACGCTTCATGCCGCCCTTTACCAGTTTGAGCGATGCGCAGCGCTGGGATGTGGTGGCTTATGCTTTCAGCCTGACCAATCCGCCTGAGGCCATTGCGGCGGGTAAGGCGCTTTACCAGGCTTATTGCGCCGAATGCCATGATCAGAATATCCGTTTTGATGATCAAGCGCGCATGGCCGAGCTTTCTGCGCTGCAGATCGATCAGATTACCAGCCAGGGCAAAGGACAGATGCCGGCTTTCGCCGACAAACTCAGCCAGGATGAGCGCTGGCAGTTAGCTTCTTATTTGCGTTCATTAACCTGGAGTACCGATACAGCTATTGCGGAGACGCCTGCGCCTGTCGAAACGCTTGAAGCGTCTGCGCCGCTGTCTTCCACTATCCCGTTGAGCGTCACCGTTACTGGCAAAGTCACCAACCGTTCTGGCGCTCAACCGCCGTCCGACCTCTTGGTTACCCTCTACACATTTGATCATGTAGATACTACGCCGCGCCTGGTGGTTGCGCTAACTGTCACCGCAGACGCCCAAGGGTCTTTCTCGTTTGAGAACGTCGAACTGAAGCCGGGCTATATCCTGGGCGCTTCTACTGAATATCAAAATGCCTTATATGGTTCAAACATCCTCTCTAGCGAGACGATCTCCTCCAGCGTGGTCAACTTGCCGATTGAGATCTATGATTCGGTTGCCGATCCCACTGTGCTGGTGGTTGATCGGATGCACATTATCTTCAGTTTTGACCAGGCGGGCAGCGTGTCGGTGATGGAGATTTACGCCATTTCTAACCCTTCTGAAACGACCGTTGCGGCAGCCGGATCTGGACTGCCAGTCGTTACTTTTCCTGTGCCGGAAGGGGCTACCAACTTGGCCGTCGAAGGTGAAGAAATTGGCGGACGTTTTATCTTGGTTCCTGGCGGCGTAGCAGATACCCAGCCGGTTTATCCTGGCAGTGGCGCTTATCAGGTGGCAATCTCATTCTCGATGCTGTATTCAGATCAGCTCAACTTTACTCAACCGGTCGAACTGAATACTGCTGCCGCCACAGTGTTGATCCCCGATGGACATGTGACCCTGAAGGGCAATCAATTTAGTGATGGCGGTTTATTTGAAGGCACCAACTATCGTCGTTATGACGCCTCGGCGCTTGCTGCTGGCAAACAGATCGCCATTACCCTCGAGGGGAAGCCAGGGGCGGCGCTTGCTGCGGATGCGGCTGCGCCCAATACACAACAAACCCTTGTGACAGGCTTGGTCGTGTTGGGATTGACTCTGATCGCAGTCGGTCTATGGCTGTTCCGCCGCACCCGCTCCCAGGCGGCTGCTGAGACGGATGAAGATGAAGAAGAGGTAGACGTGGAAGAGGAAGCGGGCGAAGAGATGGATGCAGATACTTTGATGGATGCCATCATTGCGCTTGATGACCAATTCCGCGCCGGGCAAATCCCCGCCGATGTGTACCGCTCCCGGCGAGCCGAGTTGAAAGAACAACTGCGGCGAGTGATGTAGGCAAAAGGTATTTTCTACGGCGTATGATCGTTGTCCGTTCCCTGGTTAAGCGCTTTGGTTTGAAAGCTGTTTTGCGCGGTCTCGATTTTTCGGTCGAGCCTGGCGAGTTCGTCGCTTTGCTAGGGCCGAACGGCGCCGGGAAGACCACTTTTTTGCGCATCTTGGCCAGCCTGACGCGTCCTTCGCTAGGGGAGGTGAAAATTGCTGGCTATCAACTGCCGCAGCAGGCGGCTGAGGTGCGCCGTTTGTTGGGTGTTGTCTCGCATTTGCCCTTGCTCTATAACGACTTGACCGCCGAAGAAAACTTGCGCTTCTATGCCCGTATGTACAGCCTGCCGGACGAAACTCAGCGCATCGGCGAGGTGTTAGAACTGGTCGGCCTGGCGGAGCGCCGCCGCGACCTGGTGCGCACTTTTTCGCGCGGGATGCAGCAGCGCCTGGCGATTGGGCGCGCCGTGTTACATGACCCTGAGGTGATGTTGTTCGATGAACCGCATACCGGGCTCGATCAAGATGCCTGCGAGATGCTGGATACGGTGCTGCGCGAAGTCGCCGCTCGCCAACGCACTGTGGTGATGACCTCGCATGACCTGGCGCGGGTCGGCGACCTGGCTTCGCGTTTCGATGTCCTTTCGCGCGGCCAAATCGTCGCTTCGATTCAGCGCAGTCAGATCGATCCAGACCAGATATTGGCTTTTTATCGCCGGGCGGTGGAAAAGTGAAAACATCCCCTCCACCCATCAATTTACTGCGCCGGACTTTTCAGGCGACGGTTGCCATTATCTGGAAAGACTTGGCGGCTGAAATGCGCAGCCGTGAGATGCTCTCGGCAATGCTGGTTTTTTCATTATTGGTCATTTTGATCTTCAACTTCGCCCTCGAATTGGACATCAAGGCGCGCCAAACGGTCACCTCAGGCATCTTATGGGCGACCTTTGCTTTTGCTGGCACATTGGGCCTCAACCGTTCGATGGCTATTGAAAAAGATCGCGGCTGTATGGATGGTTTGTTGTTGGCCCCCGTGGATCGCAGCGCCATTTACTTCGGCAAAGCGATTGGCAACCTGGTGTTTATGCTTGTAGTCGAAGCCATTGTCCTGCCGGTCTACAGCGTGTTATACAATATCAACCTGTTTCATCCCGGTTTGTTGGCAGTGATTTTGTTAGGCTCACTGGGCTATGTGGTGGTTGGCACTCTGCTCTCAGCGATGGCGGTGCAAACTCGCACGCGTGACGTGCTGCTGCCGATTTTGCTCTTTCCGGTGGTGCTGCCAGTGTTGATCTCCGCTGTCAAGGCCAGCCAGGGCTTTTTGCTGGCTGCCGAATGGACGGAAATTGCTCCCTGGTTCAACTTATTGCTGGTCTATGATGTCATCTTTACTGCGGCAGCGTTTATGATCTTCGACTACGTCGTCGAAGAGTAACTCTATTTTGGAGAGAGAGATATGACCCCCAAACCTCGTTTATTGGCTGTTTTAGATACTGTATGTATCGTTTTGTTTTTGATCGCCGTCGGCCTGGTCTTTTTCTACGCTCCGCTGGAGCGCAGCATGGGACAGGTGCAGCGCGTCTTTTACTTCCATGTCGCAACGGCCTGGGTTGGCATGCTTGGCTTTATGGTGGCGGCCGGGGTGGGGGTTGTCTATCTACGCACCAACCACTCGCTGTGGGATATTGTTGGCCTGGCCGCAATTGAGATCAGCCTGGTCTTCTTCTTTGTCGCCATTGTCACCGGTTCGATCTGGGCCCGCCCGGCCTGGAACACCTGGTGGACCTGGGACACCCGCCTGACCACCGCCGCAATTGTCGAACTCATTTATGCTGCTTATTGGATGCTGCGCCAGGGTATTGAGGATGCAGAGAAGCGCGCCCGTTTTGGCGCAGTGTACGCCATCCTGGCCTGCATCAGCGTTCCAATTACTTTTGCGTCAATCCGCTTGCTGCGCACCATTCACCCGGTCGTTGTCGGGGGCGGCGATCCCAATGCAGAGGGCGGCTTTAGCATGACGCCCGCCATGCGCGTCACCTTTTTTTACAGCTTGATTGTCTTCTCAATCTTGTTTGTAGACATGCTCTGGCATCGCATCCGCCTGGGTCAACTGGCCGAAAAAGTAGAACAGCTTAAACTGAAACTATCCGCCTGATTTCTCGCCTCCTGATTATTGATCTTATGAACGTCCCTGAAACCACCAACTATCTGATCGCCGGCTATGCCGTTATTTTTACTGTCCTGGGCATTTACATTGCCAGTTTTTTCATCCGCCAGCGCAATTTGCAGCAAGATTTGGCGGCGCTGGAAGAATTGGAAAAGAAACCCAGGTAGTAAAAATTTTCGCCCCTCCCCTTTCCGATTTTGGAAAGGGGAGGGGCGAAGTGATTCAAGGGGAGAAATTGATTACAGCCCGTAAATTTCGCTGTATTTGGCCCGCAAATAGCGCATATAGGGCGCGGCATTAATCTTGGAACCGGTCACCTGCTGCACCAAATCTTGCGGCTCATATTTGCTGCCATGATGGTGAATTTTCTCGCGCAGCCAGCCAAGCAGGGGGGCGAACTCCCCGCGGCGAATTTGGTCGGCGAGATCGGGAATATCGGTTTGAATGCGCTCCCATAGCTGCGCCGAGATCAGATTGCCCAGGGCGTAGGTTGAGAAATAGCCAATATAACCATTGGACCAATGAATATCTTGCAGTACGCCTTCCGAATCGGTAGATGGGGCCACTCCCAGGTAATCCTTCATGCGCGCGTTCCAGGCCTCTGGCAGGTCTTTCACCTCCAGGCTGCCCTCCATCAGGGCAATTTCCAATTCCAGGCGCAGCATGATGTGCAGGTTGTAGGTCGCTTCGTCAGCTTCCACCCGGATCAGTGAAGGGGACACCTGGTTGATGCCTTTATAGAAAGTCTCCAGAGAGACATTGCTGAACTGCGCCGGGAAATATTCCTGCAAGCGCGGGTAGAAATACTGCCAGAAGGGGAATGAGCGGCCGACGAGGTTTTCCCACAGGCGGGACTGCGATTCGTGAATCGCCAGCGAGGCGCCGCCGCCCAACAAGCTGCGATCGTAAGCCGGGTTAACCCCCAATTCGTACAAGGCATGGCCGCATTCGTGCAGGGTGCCAAAAAGCGCCGTGCCCAGGTAGTCTGGAGTGAGGCGGGTGGTGATGCGTACATCGCCTGAACTGAAATTCGAGGTGAATGGATGCACCGCCTTGTCTTGTCGCCCACATTCCCAATTGTAGCCAATCTTCGTAATGGCCTCGACGCCAAAATCCCATTGCTTTTGCTCATCGAAATTGAGGAATAAGAAAGAAGCATCCACCTGCGGCCGCGCCGCGATCTCTTGCAGCAGGCTCACCTGCTGGGCGCGTAAATCGGCAAAAATCGCCTGCACATCGGCGGTCTTTAGACCAGCCTCGAAATCGTCCAGCAGAGGATCGTAGACATGCGTATAGGGGGCGAAGCAATCTGCGTATTGGCGGCGCAGAGCGATGATTTTCTCCAGATAAGGTTGAAAATCGCTGAATTTATTTTCGGCTTTGGCTTTGGTCCAAACCACATGCGAAGCGCCGGCCGCCCGCGCAAACTCCATCACCAATTCGGATGGCACTTTGACATTTTTATCGTACCGCCGCTGCGCCACTTTGAGCAGGCATGCATCGTCCGAATCGGGGTCAAGCTGCTCCGCGTAAGGTTTGAGATCTTCCAGCAGTTGGCCGGTTTCGCTGGAGGTCAAGCGCTGATGGGCCAGGCGCTTCAGGGTCGCCATCTGATAGCTGCGCGCTTCCGATCCCCCTGTCGGCATATAGCATTGCTGATCCCATTCCAGCAATGCACCGGCGTACATCAAATCCACGCATTCGGCCAGGATTTCCTTGAGTTGTTTAAGCTTGTTTTCCATAATCTCCTTTATACAATTTTCCAGCGTAGTGTTTCGCCGCGCAGGGCAATTAAAACGTCATTGGCAATATCCTGCGAGGCGCGAGTTTGCGCTTCTTCTGTCTGTGCGCCGATGTGGGGTGTGGCAACTACATTGGGATGTGTTACCAGGTTTGTCTGCCCTGGCGGTTCAACCGCAAAGACATCCAACGCCGCCCCGGCCACCTGCCCTGTTTCGAGCGCCTCCAAAAGGGCAGCTTCGTCCACAATCCCACCGCGCGCCACATCAATCAGCCGCACCCCGTGCTTCATTTGCGCAAAGGCCTGTTTGTTCAAGGCGCCCTTCGTTTCAGCGTTCAATGGAATATGGATGGTGATGAAATCGGCAGCGGCCAGTAATTCAGCCAGCGAGACCGGCTCCGCGCAGCGATTGCGGATGATCTCGGTTGGGATGAGCGGGTCGTAACCAATGACTTTCATCCCCAACAACGTGCAGCGCTGCGCCACCAGGGCGCCGATATTGCCCATACCGATCACCCCCAGGGTTTTGCCAGATAATTCAATCCCTTCCAGTTCTTTTTTGATCCATTTTCCCGCTTTCATGGCCGCATCTGCCCGTGGAATATGGCGGGCAAGGGCAAACATCATTCCAATGGCCAGTTCAGCCACTGCTAACGAGGTAGATACGGGCGCATTGATCACGCGCACATTGTGCGCCGCGGCCGCGGTCAGATCGATATTATCCACGCCGACCCCAGCCCGACCAACCACCTTGAGCCTGGGAGCGGCTGCAAACACGGATGCGTTCACTTTGGTGCGCCCGCGCACAATCAGCGCGTCGTATTCCCCGACGATCTTCAGCAGCTCTTCTGCGCTGATATCGGGGCGATTATCCACCTGGGCGCTGGCGCGCAAAATCGCCTGCCCATTTTCGTGCAGCCCATCCGTTAATAACACTTTCCAATCAGACATAATGAATCTCCATTAGCAAAGATATGGGTATTTTACCCCAACCTTTCAATAAGAAACAAAATTTAAATAACTTTTCCTTACCAAAATGTTGGTTGCGTTATTTCCAATCTAACGGAACTGTTAGTTGACTTTTGCCCTGGATGGCGCGAGAATAAAGTCACAAGCCGCCGTACAAGTGTCACAAGCCAAACAAAGTTCCTAAAAAAGCCGGTGGTCTTGGTCGTGCAGCAGAATTTACTGACTGCCCCAGCCCCAAAATTTATTGTTGGTAAGTGCTGTGAGCGCCAATTCCCCGGCGGCTTGCCATCGTCGCAACCCTAACTCTAGTTTGTTTCTGTATCACTATCGCAACCCTAACCTAGTTTGCTTTTCTATCTCTATCGCACCCCAATGTGTTTCGCAAATCCGGCGGGAGGAGGACCGCCGGGTTTGCGCGTTTTAAGCCGTTGTTTTCCCGATCATAGACCAGGGGCCGCTCCATTCAATCCTCACCGGCAAGATTCGCCCGCGCAAGTCGCCCTCGCTTTCCACAAAAACCAGGCGGTTGGTGGGGCTGCGTCCTTTCCAGCGATTCTTCACCTTTTCTTCAAACAAGACGGACACCTCTTTGCCCAATGAGCGGGCGTTGATCTCGCCGACGATGCCCGCTTGTAAGTCTTCCAGCAGGCGAAAGCGGCGCATTTTCTCCTCCTCCGGTACATCGTTTTCCATGCGGCGCTCTGCTACTGTGCCGGGGCGCGGCGAGTAGCGCGCCAGGTGGGCGACGTCCAGCTTAAGCATTGCCAGCAGATCGTAAGTGCGCTGAAACTGCGCCTCGCTTTCACCGGGAAAGCCCACAATCACGTCCGTGCCAATGGAAACCTCGCTTCCAATGCGGGCGCGAATTTTCTCGACCAACCGGCGGTAATCCTCAGCGCTGTAGCCGCGCTTCATATTTTCCAATATCTGATCGTCGCCCGCCTGCACGGGGACCTCGATATGCGGCATCACCTTGGGCAGTTCGGCGACGGCGTCGAGCAGTTCATCGCTCATCCAGTTGGGATGCGAGGTGAGAAAGCGGATGCGTTCCAGCCCCTCTACCTGGCTGGCGAGGCGCAGCAGCCCGGCCAGGTTTGGCCCATCGGGAATATCCTTGCCGTACCGATCTACGATCTGTCCTAAAAAGGTGACTTCTTTGACGCCTTGCGCCGCCAGGGCGCGTACCTCTGCCAGGATATCGCCCACGCGGCGGGAGCGCTCGATGCCGCGGCGGTAAGGGATGATGCAGAAGGTGCAGGCATGTGAGCAGCCCAAGACCACCGGCACATGCGCCGCGACCAGTTTGCCGCGCTCGCTCTCAGGTAGAACCAGATCGCCATCCAACAAGGCGTTGCGCTGCGCGGCGGCGTTTTCCTCCAGGCGGCGGGCTTCGCCCTGGGTCAGGAACTCCACCAATGGCCCGACATCAGATGGGGGCGAAAAGACATCCACGTAGGGCAGGCGCTGGCGCAGTTTGGCCGGCTCGCGCACCCCCACCAGGCAGCCCATCAGGTTGATCACCAGCTCCGGGCGGCGCTGCTTGAGCGGACGCAGAGACGTCAGACGTCCATACGCCTTGTCTTCGGCGCTTTGACGCACTACACACGTATTCAACACGATGACATCTGCGTCTTCGGCCTGCGGGCTGGGGTGATAGCCCAGCCGTTCCAGCGCCGAAGCCACGCGCTGCGAGTCTGCCACATTCATCTGGCAGCCCTCGGTCCAAATATGATACTTCTTGTCCACGTTAACTTAACACTCTTATTTTTTAGCGCGCGCCCAACAACCACGGCAGCAGGATTGCCAGCAGCGGCGCGGCGATTCCTAAAATGACGCCCAACAACGAGACGCCGATCGTAATGCAGGATGGCAAGACGAAGGCGACCAGAATGACGATCCAGATCCAGCGCGTCTGCTGTGGGGTTAATTTGATCCGCTGGACTCGAACCGTTGCTTCGGGCTGCGCCTCAGGCGCAGGGCGCGTTTCAACAGACATGGCAGCCGGCGGGCGCAGCTCCGCCGGCACGATGACCGAGTTATGACAGTAGGGACACTCGACGGTGGCTGCGTTATCTGGTTGCGCCGCCCGGTCATAATCCAAACCTGCCCCGCAAGCCGGGCAGTTGAAAAGTTCAGCCATTATTCCTCCAGCGTGCTGATATCGCCCTCAGGCATCCCTAAGGCGCGTGCTTTAAGCACACGGCGCATAATTTTACCACTGCGCGTCTTCGGCAGGCTGTCCATGAACGTAATCTGCTCTGGCTTGGCGATCGGCCCCATTTCGTGGGCGACATGGTTGCGCAGTTCTTCCGCCAGTTTCTCGCTCTTTTCATGCCCGGCGCGCAGAATGACATAGGTGTAAATCGCATGGCCTTTCAAGTCGTGAGGCAGCCCAATCGCGGCGGCCTCGGCCACTGCCGGATGGCTCACCAGGGCGCTTTCCACCTCTGCTGTGCCAAGTCGGTAGCCGCTGACCTTGATCACATCGTCAATGCGCCCGATGACCCAGATGTAACCGTCTTTATCCTTGCGGGCAGAGTCGCCAGCCAGGTACATATTGCCGAACTTGCTCCAATACTGGGTTTTGTATCGTTCGGGGTCTTTCAGAATGGTGCGCAGCATGCCCGGCCAGGGTTTCTTGATCACCAGATACCCTTCCTCGCCGGCCGGCACCGGCTGCCCCTGATCATTGACCACATCGGCTTCAATGCCAAAGAGCGGGCGAGTGGCGCTGCCTGGTTTGAGCGGCGTGATCGGCAGCGGCGAGATCATAAAGCCGCCGGTCTCAGTTTGCCACCAGGTATCCATAATCGGACAGCGTTCGCGCCCGATCACCGAATAATACCAGCGCCAGGCCTCCGGATTGATCGGCTCGCCAACTGAACCCAACAGACGCAGGCTGCTCAGATCGTGCCGCTTGGCCCAGGCGTCGCCGAAGCGCATCAGACCGCGGATGGCGGTTGGGGCGGTGTATAGGATGGTGATGCCGTATTTCTCCACCATTTGCCACCAGCGGTTGGGATAAGGATAACTGGGCGCGCCTTCGTACAGGAACATCGTTGCGCCATTCAGCAGCGGCGCATAAACGATGTAGCTGTGGCCGGTGATCCACCCCGGGTCAGCGGCGCACCAATAGCGATCGTCATCCTTAATGTCAAAAACATACTTGAGCGTCGTATAGGTGTACACCATATACCCGCCGTGGGTATGCAGAATCCCTTTTGGACGACCGGTAGTGCCGGAGGTATACAGCACAAACAAGGGATGTTCGGCGTCCAACTCGTCGGTGCAGCAGAAAGGATTGGCGATCGGCAGCGCCATCAGGTCATGATACCAATAATCGCGCCCGGCTTCCATGCGCACTTCTTGCCCGGTGCGTTTGATCACGATCACGCTTTCAATCGTCGCCTGGCGTGCGATGGCCTCGTCGGCAATCTGCTTGAGCGCCACTGTTTTGCCGCGCAGCCAGCCGCCATCGGCAGTGATCAGCACCCGACTCTGCGCATCCTGGATGCGTTCGGCCAGCGCCTCCACGCTGAACCCGCCATAAACGACTGAATGCGACGCGCCAATCTTAGCGCAGGCCAACATGGCGATCACCTGTTCCGGGATGCGCGGCATGTAAATGGTCACAATGTCGCCCTGCTTGACGCCCATTGAGCGCAGGACGTTTGAGAATTTGCAGACCTCACGGTTGAGGGCGAAGTAAGAAAAAGTGCGCACATCGCCCGGCTCGCCTTCCCAGATCAGCGCCAATTTATTCTTGCGCCAGGTCTTCAGATGGCGATCAATCGCATTGTAGACGATGTTGGTCCTGCCGCCAACGAACCACTGGTAAAAAGGTGGGTTGCTGTCGTCAAGCACCTGATCCCATTTTTTAAACCATTCCAATTCATTGGCTCGATCGGCCCAAAAGCCTTGCGGGTCAGCGATCGAACGTTGATAGAGATTGTCGTATTCCTGGATATGGGCATTGGCTGTGATGGCCGGGGCTGGCAGGTAAATATCACCTTCCAACTGTGAGGAATCAGTCGTATTCATAGGCTCTCCTTTGGTATTGGGCCGGCGAAGATGTGCTTTGGGCATTCTCTTTCCGGTTTGATTGGGTAATTGGACACGGCGAATGTGACTAAATTATACTAAATTTGTCTAATTCTGTGTAAATAGATTAATCACGGTAAATCTGGCAGGAAACAAAGACTTCCGAAGGAGTGTATCCCTCGGAAGTCTTTGTTATTTCAGGAATATGGTTAAGCCATCTTGCGCGCTATACCGTACTTCCCGTAAAGTTAAATTTCGCCAGTTTAATCGCCGGCACACGGGTAGAAATGCCGCCGTACTCGCTGACAAAAAGATGCGTCTCGCGCCCAATAGCCTCCACGTGCGCCAGCGCCTCTACGTAAGACTGGGTGAAGCGCAGATTTTTCACCGGGTAAGCAATCTGCCCGTTCTCGACCATGAACACCCCATCCCGCGTCATCCCCGTGACAACGCAATCGGTGGGGTGAACCAGGCGGGTGTACCAAAAGCGAGTGATGTACAGCCCTTTTTCGGTTGAGCGGATCATCTCCTCCACACTGGAATCGCCTCCGGCCATAAACAGATTGAGCGCCAGCGGCCCCATGTTGCGAAAATCGGGCGGCATGGCGTGGCCTGTGCTGGCTTTGCCCATCTTCTGCCCCACATAGCGATCGTACACCGGGCCCATCACGACCCCGTCTTTGACGATGTCAACCCGCTGCTTGGGGACGCCCTCAAAGTCGAACGGGATCGGCGCCCCGCGCAGATCGTTGCCGTCGTCCCAAATATTGACCGTTTCACTCATCGCTTTTTGCCCCATGCGGCTGTTCATCCACGAGCGTCCTTCCAAAACCGCCTGCGCCCCCATGCCGTAGAAATTGAGCATATCCACCAGGTCTTGGGTGGCCGAGGGATCGAGGATGATGGTGTATTCTCCCGGTTCAATCTTACGCGGGGCGCGACCGCGATCCGCCTTTTCGATCGCCGCGCTGCCCAGCGCCTCGACCGGCAAATCGGCTGCTCGCCAGTTCGAAAGGTGAGCGCGCCCCGAAGAGTCGCTTCCCATCACCACGGTTTGAAAGTCGGCTGTCGAAGCCGCGTGATAGGCAAAAACGCCGCGCGAGTTGGCCACCACCACCTCTTCCGCGCCGGTGGAAAAAGCGCCTGAAGCATTGAGCTTCTTTTCTGTCGCCAGGCGGCAGACTATCCCCACCGCTTTGGCGCGCTCGGCCGGCTCCATCTCCGCCGTATTTTCATCGAAACAAGGTACCGGAGTGTAGGCTGCCGGCTCAGGCAGGTCGAGATCATTTGGGTCTTCTGGGCTGGCGGAGGCGTTCTGGCGCGCCTGTTCCACCAGTTCATCCAACGCCGCGTTGTCCATCCGGTTGGTCGTCGCGGATCCGACGCGCTTCCCGATATGGTAACGCACGGTGATCAGGGCATTGGTCTCGGCCACATTTTGATGAATGATATTGTTGGCAAAGCGGGTCAAAGCGCTATCTTGCGCCATCACAACGACCTCGGCCGGGTCACTGCCGCAGCGCGCCAACACTTTCTGGCATAATTTTTGGGCTTCAATTTGTCCTAGCATAATCAATTCCTTCACCGTCGCCTCATCCCACCCTGGCGGAAAAACCAGGCGGTGGAACAGGCGATGGGCTATTTCAATACCCCGACCTTGACGTTGCGGAAGCGCGCCGGCGCCGCGCCGTGGCCGGTGTGGGCCACCTGGGACGGCTGACCTTTGCCGCAGTTGGGCGTTCCCCACATCACCCAATGATCGGCGTTGCAGATCGCATCGCAAGAGTTCCAAAACTCTGGGGTAATGCCAGTGTAGGTGCAGTTGCGCAGCATGCGGCCCAATTTGCCATTTTTGATCTCGTAACCCATCTCGGTGCCAAATTGGAAGTTATAGCGCTTATCGTCAATGGACCACGAACGGTTCGTCTCCATATAGACGCCGTCATCGGTGCTGGCGATCAGATCCTCTAATTTCCAATCGCCAGGTTCCAGGCTGACGTTCACCATGCGCACAATTGGGATGCGATTCCAGCCCGAGGCGCGCATACAGGCGTTGGAAGTTCGCCCCAACTGGCTGGCCGTCTCACGCGACATGAGATACCCTACAAACAGACCCTCTTTCACCAATGGGCTGGAGGTCGCCGGTACACCTTCGTCATCCCAGCCGAAAGTGCCGAGGCCCAGGGGACGCACACTGTCCGCCGTCAAATTGACAATGTTTGAACCATAGCGAAAGTTGTCCAATTTCTCGGTGGTCAAGAATGAGGTGCCAGCATACGCCGCTTCACTGCCGAACACCCGGTCGAGCTCAGTGGGGTGGCCGCAGGATTCGTGAATCTGCAAGGCCAGTTGGTCGCCGCCCAGGATCAGCGTCGTCGTCAAGCCAGCCGGGCAGGCGTCCGCCGTGAGCAGCGCCACCGACTCGCTGGCGATGCGTTGGGCGTTGCCGGGCAAATCCCATTTTTGCATCACTTCCCAGCCGGCGGTTTGCTGCTGGCGGCCAAAGGCGGCCGGGTAAGAGCGGGTTTGCACCTCGCCATTGCCTACCGCCGTGGCTACCAGGCCGCCGCCGGTCTCATAGATGGTTTGTTCGATGAAGGCGCCCTCGGTGTTGGCAAACCATTTGTGCTCACAGATGAAAGCCATGTTGCTGCGCCGGGCGCGCACCCCTTGCACTTTGGCCATCTCGCCATCCGCGGCCAGCAAGATCGCCAGTTTCTCCTCCAGCGTGACGCTGAAGGGATCAATGGCGATGGGAGTGCTGTAGACGCCCTGGCTGGAAACAGCCGGGCCAAGCTGAACCTTTTCGCCGGAGACCAGCGCCGACGCCTGGGCGATTTTCAGCGCCAGGCCGGTCACACGGTCTACTTCGTCGGGGGTCAGGTTTTGCGAAGAAGCAAAGCCCCACACACCGTCCACCAGGACGCGCACCCCAAAGCCGATCGTATCCGAGAAGTTGAGCGAGTCAACTACCCCGTTTTTGACCGCCAGGGATTGTGTGCGATTCTCTACTATTCGCATATCAGCGTACTGCGCGCCGCGCAGTTGCGCCAGGTTTAATGCACGAGAAAGCAATTCTTTCAAAGCAACCTCCTGTTTTCGGTTGAAATCTGATTGCGCCCAGGGATATTAATTTCCCTGGGCCTTTAGAACGGCGCCGACGGGTTAAGAAAATGGGCTATCTGACGGACAAAGGTTTTAACCTCGATTGGTTTGGTCAGATACCCATCGAAACCCGCCTCCTGGGCGCGTAATTTATCATTGTACATGGATAGCACACTCAGGGCGACAACCGTGATGTCTTTGGTTTCTGGGTCCTGCTTGATCCTTTCCGCTGCGCTCCAGCCATCCAGTTCAGGCATAGAAAGGTCCATCAAGATCAAGTCGGGCTTTTCGCGGCGGGCCACCTCAATCCCCTCAATCCCGTTGCCGGCGCAGAGCAAAGTGTAGCCGGCGCGCTGCAAGATGAACTTGATCAATTCCAGGCTTCCGACATCATCTTCGACGATCAGAATCCGTTCGCTACCCATAAGACCTCCAGAAAGAATGGGATAAGCCGATTCTGGCTAACCAAAGCGTTCCTCTTTCCAGACATCGGCATGATTATGATACCCGGCTTGTTCCCAAAAACCGCGCCGGTCCCGCGGCATAAACTCCAGACCGCGCAGCCACTTGGCCCCTTTCCAAAAATAAGGGGTGCTCAGATCGTCCCGATTGGGGATCGCTCCCACCACGCCGCGCAGCGGGTAGCCATGATCAGGCGTCAGCGGTTGACCATCGTAATGGGTAGCCAACAGAAAGTTCTCTTGCAGAATCACTTCGAGCGGCAGGTTCACGGTGAAGCCATATTCGGCGTGCTGCATGACGAATTTGGCTTCTGGCAGCAGTTTGATCGCGCCCTGTTCCAGTAGCGTGCGCACCAAGACGCCTTCCCATAAGGTATCGAATTTACTCCAGCGCGTCACGCAGTGAATGTCCATCTTCAGGCTGGCGCGTGGCAGTTGATTGAACTCATCCCACGTCCAGCGCCCTGGCTTTTCCACCTCGCCCCACACGCGAAAATCCCATGTTGCCGGGTTAAACGGCGGCACCTGGCCGTAGTGCAGCACCGGAAATTTTTGGGTGAGCGCTTGCCCAGGGGGTAAACGCCCCTCTTGACGCACTCGCTCTTCATGATCTTTACGACGGAAAAAACTATCGAACATAAAAACCTCCGGGCAGGATTATAACAGAGATAAGTTATCTGGTTTGGCAGGGGGATTCACAACTCAAAGCTTTCGCCTGGCTTGAGGACGACCACTTTCGTTGTGCTTGCCGCCTCGACCTGCCCGGCCCATGCCTGCGCGTCCTGGTCAATCAGGCCAAACGTGCTGTAATGGATGGGGACGACCACGCGCGGGTGGAGCAGCTTCACCGCCCGCAGTGCATCCGCCGGGCCCATCGTGAAATTATCGCCGATCGGGATCACCGCCAGATCCAGCCCTTCCTCGCCGATCAGGGCCATATCGCCAAACAAGCCGGTATCGCCGGCAAAATAGGCTTTCTGGCCGTCATTGGTCGTCAGCAAAAAGCCGCATGGATTGCCGCCATAACTGCCATCGGGCATCGCCGAGCCGTGCAGCGCTTGCGTCAGTTTAAGGTAGCCAAAGGGGTGCTTAAACCCGCCGCCCAAATGCTGGCCGTGGGATTTTACGCCATGCTTTGCGATCCAATCGGCGATCTCAAAATTGCTGATCACCGTCGCCCCCGTGCGTTTGGCGATCGGAGCCGCGTCGCCGATATGATCTCCATGACCGTGAGTGACAAGAATAAAGTCAGCCTCCACTTGGCTGGCTTTAACGGTCGTAGCCGGGTTGCCGCTGAAGAAAGGATCGATCAAAAGCCGATAGCCTCCAGTTTCCAGCCCCAGGGTTGCGTGAGCGTACCAGGTAAGTTTCATAGCATTCTCCTATTACGAAAATAGACCGGTCGGGCGCTTGTAGTGGCGACTTCAGTCGCTAACCTTGCCCATAACGGCTGAAGCCGTCACTACGAAAGCGTCTTTTTTCATCCTTTGGGGTGTTGCC
>CAIQJJ010000114.1 GCA_903872065.1 uncultured Anaerolineales bacterium
CATCCTGATTGTACGCCATTGGCGTAGTTATGTCTATTCCCCTACAGCGATTCCAAGTCTGAAGGTAAGTTTGGTGGAAAATCCACGGTGATCGATCTCCAAGCAAGCCGTCCACGAATAAGCGGCTCAGAGCAGCCGGACACGAATACCCGAATGGGCTTTACCCGGCAAGCGTCATTTGCTCGGGCGGTCTACCAGCCGGCGCGCCGCTCCGTAGCTCCTGGAGGCGAGGCTTCAGCCGAACTGAGTCGCACCGGCTAAAAGCCTAGACTCCAGCCGAACGTCCATAGAACACAGCGAGTCCGCACAATAGACTCGCCAGCGCAGACCCTAAAGGTCTTGGAGACCTTTAGGGTCTTACGGGCCGGGCCAACGCCAGGGCGACATTAATCCTGCTTTACCCAAAACTGTTCGTGAAATGACACGAAGTGAAAAAGATTCCCGTTGTATCTGTGGGGTGTTTTTCCTATAATGAAAAGGGCATTGCCCCAAAAAGGCTTTTGCTTTTTTCAACCCTTCCACCCATGTCAAAAAGGAGAATATGATGTCAGTCCAAAGGATTACCACTTTCATGCTTGCCGTGGTCTTGATCCTGTCGAGCATCCTGGCCGGATGCACGGCGGCCACCCCGCAGCCCGCCCCCACCCAAAGCCAGCCGAAGGTCGAAAACACTCAGCCGCCGGCCCCCACCGCCACGCCCGTCCCGCCGGCCAAGGAGTACACGATTAAGATTATGACCTGGCACGGCCCGGACAGCACCACCTCGTACTATAAGGGCTATAAGCAGATCACCGACGATTACACCGCCAAATATCCCAACATCAAGTTCGAATTTGTCTACCAGCCCCTGGATGGTTACAAAGAACTGCTGGATACGCAGTTTGTCTCTGGCAGCGCCCCGGACATTATCCAGATGCAGCCCTGGATGTTCGGCGAGTACGCCAACAAGGGCGTGCTGTACAACCTGAACAACACATTCAACGCCAAAAGCCCTTACGCCTCCGCTGCGCGCTGGATTGACACCTTCTCCGGCGGCGAAGAGACCTTCGTCGGCATCCGCTCCTCGAACAAGTACGGCGGCATCTTCTTCGTGCCCAGCGATAGCAACGCCAAGTTATCCATCGGCGTGCCGTTCTTCTATAATAAAGACCTGTTCAAGAAGGCCGGTCTCGATCCTGAGAAAGCCCCCCAGACCTGGGAAGAATTCCGCGCCGTGATGAAAGCCCTCAAGGGCGCCGGCATTATCCCGGTCGCCGCCGACAACGGGCGCTGGATCGGCTGGTCCTTGGGCCAGGTCGGCTACCAGTTTGGCGAGAAGTACGTCAACCAGTTTTACGATGAAAAATACAACAGCGGCAGCCGCGGCGTTGAATTTTATTGGGACAAGGTGTACGTGGCCCTGGCCAACGGGCAGTTGAACAACGCTGAGTATTACGACGATATGCTCAACCTGTGGAAGGATTACGCCCAATATTGGCAGGACGGTTGGACCGGCGCCGCCGAGGCCGACGCGCCGAACCTGTTCATGACCGGCCAGGCGGCCATGCTGCAAGCCGGCTTCTGGGATTTCCAGGGCTACGCCGACCTGATCGGCGACAAGTTCGCCTGGGGCATCTTCCCCGTGCCGGTGATCACCACCGAAACCTCCCAATACGCCATCGGCAAATACAACGCCCCGCCCAATCAGCAGGATTACGGCTTCACTGTTAACGCCAATATCGAAAAGGACAAGGATTTCGAGAAGGTCGTGGTTGACTTCTTGCAGTTCTTCTCCAGCGTTGACGAGCAGACCAAGTACGTGGGCATCGCCAAATCGTTCTCGCCGGTCGAGGGCGTGCCGGTGCCGGCCGAGATCCAGGGCTTTGTCAACCCCACCGACAAATCCACCGCCGTCGAGGTGGTTGGCTCCTCATTCATCGAATGGGGCGACGGGGCGATCTGGCCCGGCCTGTCGCAGGATTTCTTGCTGGGCAAGATTGACCTGGAAACCTACAAGACCAAAGTGGCGGAGCTTTCAATGAACGGCTCCAAAGCGTATGTCGAGAGCATGCTGGGCGCGGATGGGTACGCGCAGCAGATCACCGCTGCCGAGGCCAAGCTGGACGAGTTGAAAGCGGCCAACAGCCCTGATCTGATCATCCAATCGCAGGAAGCGACCATCGAAAACCTCAAGCTGCGCCTTGAGATGATGCAGGCCTACTACAAGAAATAACTTCCGCCAGCGTAACGTCCTGGCGCAGGTTGTTACGCAAAGCAGACAGGCGAGGCCTGGCGCTTCGCCTGTCTGCCGTCCCCTTTCGGCGCCTTTTCAAGCCTTGAGGTAATGATGACCGTTCCCCTGTCCGCGCCGCCCGCCAGGCGCAAAAAGAAACTTACCGATCAGATGATCATGGGGCTGATCTTTGTCGCCCCGGCCATCCTGATGAACCTGCTCTTTGACTGGTATCCCATGTTCGAAGGGATTTACCGCTCGTTCTATCGTTGGGATGGCTACAACACGGCAGTCTTTGTGGGGCTGGAGAATTTTGTCAGCATTTTCAACGACGATATTTTCTGGGTTTCGGTCGCCAATATGCTCTTTTTCCTGGCGTTGGGGGTGATCTTGATGTTCCCCACCATCGTCACCAGCGTCATTCTCTTCCGCATTCGCAACCTGCGGGCGCAGTACCTGTACCGCGTGTTGTTTTGCATCCCCATGGTGGTGCCGTGGTTGATCATCATGCTGATGTGGCAGTTCATGTACAACCCTCAGTATGGCCTGTTCAACCGCCTGATCGAGGCGGCCGGCATGGCGCAGCTTAAACAAACCTGGCTGGGCGATTCCGACCTGGTCAAGTGGTGCCTGGTGTTCATGGGCTTCCCGTTCGTCACCACCAACGCGGCCTTGATCTACCTGGGCGGCTTGAAGAGCGTGTCTGAGTCGGTGTGGGAGGCGGGGGCGCTGGATGGGGCCGGCCCGTGGCAAAAATTCCTCTACCTGGAAATGCCCTTGATTATGGGCCAGTTCAAGCTGAACTTGATCGGGACGATCACCGCCGCCATCACCGGCTACAGTTCCCAACTGATCTTGACCAAGGGCGGGCCGGGCTTCTCCTCCATGGTACCGGGGCTGTACATGTACTTCTCCGCCTTCAAGAGCCAGAAGTATGGCTACGCCTCCGCCCTGGGCCTGGTGATGTTTCTCATCTCGCTGGTCATCACCCTGTTCACCCTCAAATTTTTGAAAAGCGAGGAGACTTAGCCATGACCACCCAGGCCGCAACCTATCGTCGCAAACGGGTGAGCTGGGCGGAGATTTTCAAGAACAGCTACCTGATATTTGTCTGCGCGGCGCTGCTCTTTCCCCTGTTTTTGATGTTGGCGATGTCGGTCAAAGACAAAGAGCAGATCGTCTATCAGTTCTTTACCCTCCAGCCGCCCTTTCACTTTGAAAACTACCTGATCGCCTTTCAATACATCGCCCCCCTGATCATGAACAGCGTCGTGATGGCGGTCGGCTCCACCGTCTTGACGGTCTTTGTCACCGCCCTGGCGGGCTACGCCTTTGGCCGGCTGGAATTCCCCTTCAAGAACTTCTTGTTCGGGATTTTGTTCGCCAAGATGATGCTGCCCGGCGTCATGAACCTGGTGCCTTCCTTCACCCTGGCCTGGAAACTGAACATCCTGGACACCCCGCTGCCGGTCATTTTGTTTTGCGCCGGCACCTCTCAACCCTTTTGGGTCTTTGTCATGCGCACCTTTGTCACCCAGCAGCCGCGCGAGTTGTTTGAGTCGATGCGGATTGACGGGGCAAACGAGTTCCAGATCTTCCGCTACCTGGCCATCCCTCTGCTGCGCCCCATGCTGGCGCTGATGTCGATCAACGTCTTTGTGTCGGTGTGGAATGACTATATCTGGCCGTTGGTGACGATCCCCACCTTCAGCAAACGCCCGCTGACGGTGGGGCTGGCTTACCTGACCCAGGCGCACCCCGGCGATTACGGCATGCTCACCGCCGGCTACGTCCTGGCCGCCCTGCCGCTGCTGATCTTGTTCTTGCTCTCGATGAAGCAGTTCATCGAAGGCGCTACCGCCGGCGCGATCAAGTTGTAGGCTGGAGGCCTGAATGGATGTGACGCAGCCCCTTTTGTTGGAAGACATCGCCGCCCTGCGGGAGGCGATCCTGGCGCTGGAGACGCAGGGTGGGCGCAAGGCGCAGCTCTGGCGGTTGATTAAGAACAGCGCCCGCAGCGCGCCCTTGAATTACCCGTGGTTCACGCCGTTCGTGGCGCTGATCACCCGCCAGGCGCAGGATATCGAAAACGCCAGGCTGGTGCTGCGCACTTATATCAGCAAGCTCGACCCGATGAGCTTCTCGACC
>CAIQJJ010000115.1 GCA_903872065.1 uncultured Anaerolineales bacterium
CCTCCCAGGTCTCAAACAGCAGTTTCCGCTGCTGTGGCGTGGTTCTTGGAAAATAGGTTCTCTTTGTGCTCATACCTCTATCTTACCACGTTTCAAGTGTTCACTGATGATTACAGTTATTGGTAGATATGCTGTGAAGTGAACGAGAGAGAGGTTACACTCTATAAGAAATATGATAGACTCTAAAATAGTACAGACAGCCATCATGATTAGTGGTAGAGATATGTCTGATAAGGAACGGAAAGCTTATGGACGAAAATAAATTAAGCTCAGTTTCACATACCGCCTCTCTTGAAAAGATGGGCGAATTCTGGGATAACCATGATTTTACCGATTTTGACACAGATGCTCCTGACGTTGCTTTTCAAGTCGTTTGCGCGGCGCTCGACGCCGCCCTCCGTCCTCTCCCCCCTCTTTGAGTGAACTTCTTTTGCCATGACCCAATCTTCCCCCTCCCAACCCTCCTTCTTGACCGTCTTCTTGTCCTGGTTGACGACCTTTACCGTTCCCGTCGCCCTGGCGCTGACCGCCGTGCGGATTGTGCTCAACCCCTGGTTCGTCGAATTTGAATATCGCACGCCCTTCTTCCCTGCCGACCCTTATGGCTTTACGTTCGAGCAGCGCTTGCAGTATGCCCATATCGCCGTACAGTACCTGGTCAACGACGCCGGCATTGAGTTCCTGGAGGTTTTAAAACTTCCCGATAACCAGCAGGCGCCGGTCAATTCATGCCAGTTTCGCCAGCAAGATGGGGTGAACTGCTACCGCTTTTACGATAATCGCGAACTGCAGCACATGCTGGATGTCAAAAACACGGTCACGGGGGCGCGCTGGGTGTGGGTGGTTGCCTACGCCTTGCTGCTGGTGATCAATATCATCGCTTACAAGGGCAATTGGGAGCCGCGCTTCCGTCACGCCCTGGCCCTGGGCGGCTGGCTGACGCTGGGTCTGATCAGCGTCATTCTACTCGCCGTTTTCACCATCTTTGACTGGTTGTTTGTCCTCTTTCACCGCATCTTTTTCCAGGGCGATAGCTGGCTCTTTTTGACCTCTGACAGCCTGATCCGCCTCTTCCCCGAACGTTTCTGGAGCGATACTTTCATCATGGTCGGTGTTTTAACCGTTATTATGGCCCTGCTGGTGGGGCTTGGCGCTGACCGCGCCAAGAAACCTTCGTAGCGCTGATTGAATTCATGAAAGGAGTTCCCATGACCGAATCCCCGCCTAAAAAACAACCGTCTTTATTTCGTTTGATCCTGGGGCTGGTTTTTTGGTTGGCCCTGCCCTTAGCTGCCGGCTGGCTGCTGGCGCGCTGGGCGGTTCCAACCCCGGCTATTGGCGTGGTGCGCCTGAATACGGAAATCTATGCCGCCAGCGCCCAGTTTATCGGCATGGAAATCGAAGAAGCGCGCAAGGACTCGCGCATCAAAGCCGTAGTGATCGCAGTGGACTCGCCCGGCGGCGAGGTGGCGCCCACGCAAAGCATGTATATGGACTTGCTTAATTTGCGCCGGAAGATGCCGGTCGTTGGCTCGATTGACGGCATAGCAGCCAGCGGCGGTTTTTACACCGTGATGGCGGCGGATCCTATCTTTGCCAGGCCCTCCTCTACTGTGGGCAATGTGGGCGTGTGGGGCTTTTTCCCCTCCTCGATCGGCGTCAATGACAGTGTGCTTGCCAGCGGCCCTTTCAAGTTGACCGCCAGCAACAACGAGCAGTTTCAGCAGGAGATCGAGGGGATTAAGCGTGAGTTTCTTGAGACGGTGCGCGTTCATCGCGGCGATCGCTTGAAGATCTCCCTCACCGACCTTTCGCAAGGCCTGGCTTACCCTGGGCGGCAGGCGATGGATTTGGGCCTGGTCGATCAGATGGGCAGCGAGACGGATGCGATTGAGAAGGCCGCTGCCCTGGCCGGCATCGCCCATTACGATGTGGTCGATCTCGAAACAGTCGTCCTGGCGCGCTACCTGGCCGCCTTAGGCTTTGTCAAACCCTGGTCGGGGGCAGCCGATCCTGAGACCGGCGAGCGCAAACTGCTGCCTGGCCTGTACCTGCTCTATGATGTGCGCTTGGGGAGTACCAGACGATGAAAACACTTAAAACAACCCTCAAATTGATCTGGCTGCTGCTGCTCGTCGCCGCGCCCCTGGCCGGGCGTTGGTTTTGGTTTCATCCTGGCAGCTATCACGTCCCTACCATTCCTACGGTAGACCTGGCGCAAGCGGCTATTCCAACCGTCGAGTATAAATCGTACACCGAGCAACCTCGAGTGCAGCCGGCGCGCCTGCTGGTGGACCGCGCCCATGAGAATAATCTGCAAATAGATGATCTCACCCCCTTGTTGGATCGTCTGACGCGGCGCGGCGCGGCGATCAAAAATTATGATTCCGACAGCGAATCTTTGGCCAGTGAACTGCGCGGCAGCACCGCCTTTCTTGTCATTGCGCCGGCTTATCCCTTCTCGGCGGAGGAGGGCCGCGCCGTGGTAGATTTCGTCAAGAACGGCGGGCGCTTGTTCCTGGCGGCTGACCCTACCCGTTCAGTGCCAAGCGGCAGCGATTATGGCTACACCGACCTGACCTCCTTGTTCTTCCCCGAAAGCGCTGTGCCAGCAATGAACAGCCTGGCCAACCGCTTTGGCATCTCGTTTTACGAAGATTATCTCTATAATCTGAAGAACTACGATACCAACTACCGCAACGTCAAGATCGTAGACTTCGCCGCCAACCCGTTGACGGAGGGCTTGCAGCAGGTGACGCTCTTTGCCGCTCATTCGCTCAAGTCTGATGGGCAGGCGCTCTTCACTGGCGACGCCGACACGCTCTCCAATGTGCGCACCGCTGAGACGGCCCTTACCCCCGCCGCTCTGTCTGCGGACAAGAACGTTCTGGCGTTGGGCGATCTCAGCATTCTGCTCACCCCTTACCATCGCATGGCGGATAACGACCGCTTCTTGTCCAATGTGGCGGATTGGCTGTCCACCTCGCAGCGCGCCTGGCGTTTGCAGGATTTCCCCTACACCTTCCGGCGGCCGGTGGATCTGATCCTGCTGCCGGTGAGCGATGAAGGGGATGCCGCCTCTGTGCCAGGTGTGACCGCGCCGCTGACAGACACCGTCGAGTTGCCGCTCTCTGCCGCCTCCTTTGACTTGCTCAGCCCATTGCAGGCGCTTTTCGTGCAGGCCGGCCAGTCGCTTGAACTGCGCCAGCAGCCCTCCAGCGATCACGATGTGATTTACGTCGCTGCTTATCGTTCACTAGACCCGCTGCAGGAGATCCTCGCCAGCGCCGGCGTCAGCGTGACTTTGGTCGAAAAGAAAATGGCTGCGGCGAAGACGGATGAATCTGCCCCAACTGCGACGCCTGAAGCAGTGGATGTGACGCCCACGCCGGCCCCCAAGTCTACCCTGTCCATTGCCGGGGTAGGCGTCTTTGAAATTGCCGGCGCGCAGCTTTTCCTGCTGAATCAGACCGGCGCGCAGACCAGCCTGGTCATCCTCGGCGAGGACAGCGATGCCCTGGCAGCTGCCCTGGAAAGGTTGACTTACGCCGATTTTAGCGGCTGTGTCATCCAGGACAGCCTGATGCTTTGCTCGACCACTCCCGCGCCGGTTCCGGAGACGGGCGGTTCAAGTGAAGAACCATCCTCCTCAGACAATCGGGGCGATATCTTTATCCTGGCGGTGGACAGCGGCTCAGGGCGTTCCAGTGCGCCAGAATGGGAAGCTGCCTTGAGCGGTTACGATGTCGCCATTTGGAGCGTCAGCCAGGACGGCATCCCCACCTATGAGGATGTCACTGGCTACAAAGCCTATATCATGGACATGGGCGATTACCCTTATGATGCTGACTTGTATGCTGAACTGCCCTACATGGAAGGCAGCTATCTCGTGATTGGCGAGCAGCCGTCTGACCCGGCTTACTATGACGGGGCTGCTCCCCTGGCCGATCTGCAGGTGGAGGACGGCACTCATCCCCTGGCGAACGGGTTGGATGGAACTATCACCCTGTTGGATTCCAACAGTGGGACGCCGGCGCTGATTCAGCCGGTGCAAGACAGCGTGACGGAGGGTCTGTCTGTGGTGCTGGCGCGCGGCCCGGCGAGTGAGAATGCCGGTACGCCGGTCTTGTTTGCCTACGAATACGCCGACCTTGACTTTCGCTACGCCCTGGCCTCGTTTGCCTTTTATCGCCTGCCGGAAGAACTGCAAACCACTTTTGCCGTTAATGTGGTCGAGTGGCTGATGAACCAGACGCCATAGCTCAAAATTGGGGTGTAGAACTGTCAACGGAACGGATTAAGCGGATTTGGCCTCCGCGACGAGAACTTGGCATGCCGGAGAATCCGTTCAATCTGTTCTCCATCCGTTGACAGTTTTTTTCACTGTGTTCGCCTCCAGATTTGGAACTGCTGGTCGATCTGCCCCACGCTTTGAAGAATTGGAGTAAAATTATAGGATAGGTAAGGATGCTTTCAACATGAAATCGCATTGGATCGAGCACAAAGGAAAGCGAGTCTTTATTGCCGAATACTCCGGTTTCGGCAGTGATTCCGCCGCGCTCAGGCGCGAAGCGGATGAGATCATCGCTGCCCTGCAAAAAGAGCCGCCCAATTCGGTGCTGGCGGTTTCCAATGTTGCTGGAACAACCGCTTCGATGGATAATCTCAAAGTTTTGAAGAGCATCTTACCCCATACCAATCAGCAGGTGCGCAAACGCTGCGCCGTCGGCGCTTCGGGGATGCGCTGGTACTTCATCGAGACTTTTAATGAGCTGACAGGACAGGCCAAGCTAAAAGCTTTTGCTTCGATGCAAGAGGCGTTGGATTGGATTGTGGAAGATTGAGCCAGTCTGCTGCCGGGGCGGCGGGGGTCTTAAAAGGGTTGAAAATGCTTATGGACGCGAGATGGTTTTACGGATTGTTGGCGAGTGCGCCGGTGGAGATGTGTTCTCTGTGACCGGTGTAGAGTAAGCGTCAGGCATCCTGAGCCTGTCGAAGGATGATCGGGGGGGCAGTGCTTCGACAACGCTTCGGAAGCGCTTCGACAACGCTTCGACAAGCTCAGCGCGCCTGCGGCGGTAGGCATCCTGAGCCTGTCGAAGGATAGTTGAAGGATAGTCGAAGGACGGTTAAGGTTTATACCCTTTGGCAACGATCTCAAACTCAGCCGTTTTCGGATCGAAATCTTTGGGCATGTAGAAGTAAACTTCGTAGGCTGCACTGCCGTCTTTGGCGATATCCTCAAAAACATACGCGTAAGAGGCCGCCACAGGCTTCTGACTGGTCTTGTCGTACAGCGTGATCGCCACCACTACGCCTGTCATGGCGCTGCCAGAGTTATTCACCACTGTGCCGGTGAACTTGCCGCCGCTTTCGTCGAAGAGATTGTCATCATCTTTCGTTTGGAGCGTGAACAACTCAAAGCTAGACTCGTAGATCGAGCTGGGATCGACCTTGATGAAGTAGCTGTCCACCACAGTATCGAGATAGCCCTCGGTATAGTTGGCGATATTCCAGTTCGAAATATCCACGGTCTGCGTCTCGCCGGCCGCGATGTTTAAGAAGGGCAGATACCCGCTGGTGACATCTACCACCTTGCCGTCTTTGTCTTTGAGTGAACTGATCACAGAGACCGACAGTGCTTTATCGGTGTTGTTGGTCACGGCGGTGATCAGGTGGAAGTTGTTGGAACTGTCCACGTAGGTGTAATTGTCTTGACTGATCGTCACATCGTAGGTCTCGACCGGGTCAGTAACCTGCGCATTGATAAAGATTTCGTAGTTGTCCACTTTTTCTTTATCGCTTTCGGGGACGGTAAAGCTGATGGTGAAGGGGGCGCGTTCGCCCGCTTCAACATAGCGCAGGACATAACTTGAGGCATAAGCAGTGATTAAGACGCCGTCTTTGTCAAAAAGCGCGCCGCTGAGTTGGTTGACGCTGGCCGGCTGATTGCTGTTGTTCACCAGTTCACCAGTCACATGGTGATAGCCCCAGCCATCCACCATAGTCGTCACCGCCTCGACGCTGATATCTGCCGGAGTGATCTCTGCCTTGCCAAAGCCAACAATCGTCGCCTTGAAAGTGTCTGCGCCTTTTAGCTCTTCGGCGACCGACTGCCAGAAAGAGGTGCTTTGTCCGGGGGCAATTTCCCACAGATCGGTGCTGGTGGTGTTTTTGTAGAGTGAATTGCCATCTTTGTCGAAGATTTCGATCTCGACCTCGATGTTATCCTTGGCGTCGTTTGTATTGTTGGTGACAATGCCAGAGATATACCAATAGCCAGGGCTGGATTCCCATCCGACCACCTGCGCGATGCCCAATTCGCCATCCGGCACAACATTGAGACCGGCGGCGCCTTCCGTGGGTTTGACTTCCTGGGTCGGTTCAGCCGTTGGTTCAGCGGTATCCGTGGGCGGAACCGGCGTGTCGGTGGGCGGGACGGGGGTATTGGTCGGTGGAACTGGCGTGTCGGTGGGGGGGATGGGAGTATTGGTAGGAACTGGCGTGTTGGTAGGCGCAGGGGTGTTCGTTGGAGCAGGCGTTGGGGTAGGCTGCGCCCCGAATGAGCAAGCGAGGATGCTGAGGATCAGCGCCAGGCTTGCTGCGAGCAATCCAATATTCTTGTGCTTCATGTATAGTTTCTCCTTATGAAATGAGTAAAAATGAACCGCTTGCGCTTAGAACACAAAAGTTTATCCTACTTTTTCGATAGTGAGAAGGTTATTTGCTTTTTCCCTGGTTTGCCACTGCTTCGGCTGCTTTTCTCACCGCTTCAGGGTCGCCCAGGTAATAGTGCTGGATCGGCTTCAGATCGGCGTCCAGTTCGTACACCAGCGGTACGCCGGTGGGGATATTGAGTTCAACGATCTCATCATCGGGAATATTGTCCAGGTATTTAACCAGGGCGCGCAGGCTGTTGCCGTGGGCGGCGATCAGCACCCGCTTGCCGGCCTGGATGCTAGGGGCGATGGTGGTGTGCCAGTAGGGCAGGGCGCGCTCCAGGGTAAGCTTGAGCGACTCGGTCGCCGGCAGTTCTTCTGGCTTCAGCCCCGCGTAGCGACGGTCGAAGCGCGGGTGGCGCGGATCGTCCCATTCCAACTGCGGCGGCGGTACATCGTAGCTGCGCCGCCAGATTTTGACCTGCGCATCGCCGAATTTGGCCGCCATTTCAGCCTTGTTCAGGCCCTGCAGTGAGCCGTAGTGCCGTTCGTTCAGTTGCCAGGCGCGCACCACTGGCAGCCATTCCATTTCTAGCTCTTCCAGCGCGATCCACAGGGTTTTGATCGCCCGTTTTAGCACAGAGGTGTAGGCCAAATCAAACTGATAGTTCCCCTCGCGCAGCAGCTTGCCGGCGGTGTGCGCTTCCATCTCACCTTGTGCTGAAAGCCCCACATCCGTCCAACCAGTAAAACGATTTTCCAGGTTCCAGGTGCTTTGTCCGTGACGCAGCAGCACCAATTTATGAGTAGCGGTCATGATTTTTCTCCTTAAAGTTTAAGTCTATTTTACAAGAAAACGTCTCCCGTGCATACCTGCCGGGAGACGTTTTAATTGCATGCGCCGTTTCTTACGGCTGGAGATTGTTACGACTAGCGGATGGCGCGCTCGGTATCCGGGTCGAACAAGTGCATGTTGTTCATGTTGAAGGCCACCTGCGTGCGGTCGCCCATGCGGGCGCCGGTGCGTGGGTCAACACGGGCAACCAGGTTGTGCTCACCGGTGGTGATGTACAGGAAGATTTCGTTGCCCATCAACTCGGTGACTTCTACCTTGCCTTCGACCGGCTGCTTGAAAATGCCGGGCGGGCAGTAGTGCGGGTCGTAGATGTCTTCGGGGCGGACGCCCAGGATAATCTGCTTGCCCACATAGCCGGCGTAAACACTGTTGCGATCGGCAGGAACTTCCACACGGAAGGAGCCGCCGTCCACATACAGTTTGCCATCGGCCTTATCCAGCTTGGCCTTGAGGAAGTTCATTGCCGGGGAGCCCATGAAGCCAGCCACAAACAGGTTGTCGGGGCGGTCATACAGGTTTTGCGGCGTATCAATCTGCTGCAAGATGCCTTTGTTGATCACCGCGATGCGGGTCGCCATCGTCATGGCTTCCACCTGGTCGTGGGTCACGTAGATGAAGGTGGTCGCCAGTTGCTGATGCAGTTTGCTGATGTTGGTGCGGGTTTCCACGCGCAGCTTGGCGTCAAGGTTTGACAGCGGCTCGTCGAAGAGGAAAACCTTTGGCTCGCGCACGATGGCGCGACCCACTGCTACACGCTGGCGCTGACCGCCGGAAAGTTGGCGGGGTTTGCGGTCGAGCAGTGATTCGATGCCGAGCATTTTCGCAGCTTCGCCTACGCGGCGCTTGATCTCATCCTTCGGGACCTTGCGCAGCTTGAGGCCGAACGCCATGTTATCATACACGCTCATGTGGGGATATAGCGCGTAGGATTGAAATACCATGGCAATATCGCGGTCCTTGGGGGCCACGTCGTTGACAACCTGATCTCCGATGAGAATACGCCCATCCGAAATCTCTTCCAGCCCGGCCAGACAGCGCAGAGCCGTCGTCTTGCCGCAGCCTGAAGGTCCAACCAACACGAGAAATTCTTTGTCGGCGATCTGCAGGTTTAAGTCATTCACTGCGATAACATCGCCAAATCGTTTGGAAACATGATCAAAAGTAACACTAGCCATTGGTTTTCTCCTTTCACGGTTTACGAGATTATTGTAGCTATATTATAGCCGCGGAGCGCCATTTAGACAAGGGATTTCCGTTATCGTTCACATTCCTTTTTTTTTGCGGATGGGTTAAAATACCCCCCATGATCCAGGATGATGACATTACCCCCATTCGCAAACAATACCTTGAAATCAAGCGCCAATACCCCGATGCGATCCTGTTCTTTCGCATCGGCGATTTTTATGAAACCTTCGACCAGGATGCTGAGACCGCTTCGCGGGAGTTGGATATTGTCTTGACCTCGCGGGCGGCCGGCAAAGGGACGCGCGTGCCTCTGGCGGGCATTCCCTATCACGCGGTCGAAAACTACCTTGCCCGCCTGATCGAGCGCGGCTATCATGTTGCCATCTGCGATCAAGTCGGCGAAGAGCCGGCCAAGGGACTTTTCCCGCGCAAGGTTGTGCGCGTCGTCACGCCCGGCACTCTGGTGGAGCCGGGGCTGCTGCCCGGCGACGCCAATAATTACCTGGCGGCTGTCTTTGCCGATGAGGACCGCGCCGGCGTGGCGTATGCCGACATCTCTACCGGCGAGTTTTGCGCCACAGAGGTTGGCGGCGAAGACCTGGCAGTGATCGTACGCGCCGAATTGACCCGCCTGCATCCAGCCGAGATTTTGTTCCCAGAGGGCGGTTTTTTGCCGGAGGGGACGCCCGGCCACCGTTCTTCCTGGCCTGCCTGGCGCTTCGAGCCGGGACGCTGCCAGGAGGCGCTGCTGCGTCATTTTCAGGCCGCCGCCCTGGATGGCTTTGGTCTGCGCGGCTTGCCGCTGGCAACGCGCGCCGCGGGGGTTATCGTCCAATACCTGGGCGAGACCCAGCCGGCCGCCCTGAACCTGCTGACCAGTTTGAGCACTTACAGCCTCTCCGAATTTATGACCCTCGACGCCGCCACGCGCCGCAACCTGGAATTGACCGAGACCATCCGCGGCGGGGTGGTGAAGGGTTCCCTCCTGGGGGTTTTGGATCGCACTGTTACCCCGATGGGCAAGCGCCTGATCGCCCAGTGGGTCAGTAAACCCCTGTTGGACGTGACTCGTATCCGCCAGCGCCAGGATGGAGTGCAGCGCTTTATCGCTCATGGCATGCTGCGGGCCGAACTGCGCACGGCCCTCAAACCGCTCGGCGACCTGGAGCGCCTGACCACGCGCATTGTGGGCGGCAGCGCTTTGCCGCGCGACCTGTCTGGCCTGCGCAGTGCATTGCAGAAGCTGCCGCCTGTCTTACAGGTCTTTGCCTCGAATGCCTCCGGCGAGGGGCCTGATCCCCTGGCGGACATCATTGCCCATTGTTCTCCTTGCGCTGACGAACTGGCTCTGTTGGAAGCCTCCCTGTCCGATGAGCCTCCTGCCACCCTGGCGAATGTGGGGGTGATCCGTTCCGGGTATTCGGCGGAACTGGATGGCGTCGTCGAACGCTCGCGCCATGCCCGCGATTGGATCGCCAACCTCGAATCGGTCGAGCGGGATCGCACGGGGATTAAATCGCTCAAAGTGGGTTACAACAAAGTCTTTGGCTACTATATTGAGATTTCACACGCCAACGCTTCTTTAGCGCCGGCCAACTATATTCGCAAGCAAACCCTGGTCAATGCCGAGCGCTATATTACCCCTGAAATGAAAGAATATGAGACGCTTGTGCTGAACGCCGAAGAGCGCATCCGCGAAATTGAAGGCCGCCTGTTCCGCGAGGTGTGCGCGCAACTGGCGAAATCTTCTTTTCGCCTGCTGCAAACCGCCCGCTCCCTGGCGGAACTGGATGTATTGGCTTCCCTGGCCGAGGTTGCCGCCCTGGGAGGCTATGTGCGCCCGGAAGTGGTCAGTGAAGATGTCTTAGAAATTCACGAGGGTCGTCACCCGGTGGTTGAGCAGTCGCTGCAGAGCGACCGTTTTGTCCCCAATGACACCATTTTTGAGCCGGGCGAACGGGTGCGCGTCTTGACCGGCCCCAACATGAGCGGAAAATCCACCTTTTTGCGCCAGGTGGCCTTGATTGCCCTGGTGGCCCAAATGGGCAGTTTTGTCCCTGCCCAGTCTGCCCGCCTGGGCCTGGTCGATCGCATCTTCACCCGCATTGGAGCGCAAGATGAAATTCACGCCGGCCAATCCACCTTCATGGTCGAGATGGTCGAAACCGCCAACATTCTGCACCATGCCACGCCGCGCTCCTTGCTGGTGCTGGATGAGATCGGGCGCGGCACTTCCACCTATGACGGTGTCTCAATTGCCTGGGCGGTGATCGAGTACATTCACAACCACCCGCGCCTGCGTTCCAAGACCCTCTTTGCCACCCATTACCACGAACTAACCCAACTGGCCGAGCTCTTGCCGGGGGTGCGCAATTACAACGTCGCCGTCAGCGAAACGGATGGCAAGGTGGTCTTTTTACACAAAATCGTCTCCGGCGGGGCCGACCGTTCTTATGGCATCCATGTCGGGCAGTTGGCCGGCCTGCCGCGCCCGGTTGTGCAGCGGGCGGGTGAGATCCTCAAGCAGTTAGAGAAATCTTCTGGCAAGGCGGTCAAGCTCAACCCCGATGCGCCGCGCCAGTTGGCCCTCTTCCCTGAGACCAATCCTCTGCTCGCCGAGTTAAAAGAAATAGACCTCAACGCCTTTTCGCCGATTGAGGCCTTAAATAAACTCTATGAATGGCAGCGCAAGTATGTGAAGAAGTGAAGAGGGCCGCGCGCCGTCTAAACCTGGATAATCTGTCCATCCGCCAGGCCCACCAACACCGGTTGGCCCGCGCCAAAACCGAGCGGGGCCAGCAGGGCAGACGCTTCTGCTTCGGCCAGTTCCGCCTCGCGCCAGGGCGTCCAGCTTGCGCCGCCGTCCGGCGAATAGAGGATCATCCCGCTGTGCAGCGCCAGCATCTCTGGGTTGGTTGGGAAATCCGCTGCCAGCAAGATGGCGTTGACCGGATCCGTGAAAACATCTTGCCCAAGCTGCTGCCAGGTTTCGCCGCCATCGCGCGAGACCAGCAACCCCTGTGTCTCGCAGCCGGCGAAGAGGGTGTGATCGCTGCCAAAATTGGGCGAGAGGGCCAGGCTCAAGATGGCCTCGTATCCCACCGGCAGTTCCACTTCGCGCCAGGCGCGCCCGCCGTTGGCGCTGCGGAAGAGGCCGCTCTGTACGCCAGCAAAGAGCGTCTCGTCGTTGGCAAAGGCGGGGGAGATTCCCAGGCACAGCGTGTTCAGATCAAGCAGGCCAAAGTTCCAGGAGACCCAATTGTCGCCCCGGTTGGAGGTGAAAATCACCCCGTCCTCCATCGTGCCAGCGAATACCATCCCGTCATTCTCATAATTTGGCGAGAAAGCCAGGGCGGCCACGATCGGCGGCGGTTTGGGGACGTCGCTGTTCTGCCAGCTTTGCCCGCCGTCCAGCGAGCGTAGAATGCCCCCCGCCACGCCGGCAAACAGGCGCGGGCTGCGCTCGAAATTGGGCGGCACACCGATCGCCATGCTGGGCAAAGGTTCGGCCAGGTTCAGCGAATCGTACAATGACTGCCAGCTTTGCCCGCCATCCTCTGAACGAAACAGCCCCGTATTGCGGGCTGCGAAGCAAATCTTTCCGCCGCATCCGAAATTGGCTGGGGCGGCCAGTTGGTACACATAATCATCCATAAGTCCTCCGCTCGTATTGCGCCTAACCGGTTTGCAGCGATTCGGGTGGGTTGGCGCGATGGATTAACACATCTACCGTGAGCGCCAGGGCTGCGCCGTGAACGGCGGCAAAAATGGCGGATTTGACCACCGCCGCCGAATCGAAGATGCCGGCCTCTGCCATGTTGACCACCCGCTGGTTGACAATATCAAAACCGCAGCCCGGCTCGGCCAGGGCCAATTGACCCATCATCGTGCTGGGGTCTGTGCCAGCGTTATAGGCCAGGGTGCGGGCCGGTACCTCCAGCGCCTGGCGCAGGATATTGTACGCCGCGCGCTCGTCCGGCTCGACCGCCGTGTGGAGTTTTTCCTCGATCACCTTGCGGCAGTTCAGCAAAGCGACGCCGCCGCCAGGTACGACCCCATCACGAATCGCGCCGCGCATCGCCTCGGCGGTGCGTTCGGCCAGTTCTTTGCGCAGTTCAACCCCTAAGGGTGTGCTGGCGCCCACCCACAGCACCGCCGCGCCGCCGATCAACTTGCCCAGCCGCTCTTGAGCGCGTTTGCGGTCGTCGGCCTCGCTGAGGTTCTTAAACGCCTGGCGCAGGCTGGCGATGTGCTGGCGGATGACTTTCGGGTTGCCGCGCCCGCCCAAGACGCCAAAGAAATAAGGGTCAGCCCAGGCGCGTCGCGCCCGCCCCAGGTCTTCAGCCTTGACCGAGTTCAGTGTATCGCCGGCGGCTTTGTGGAAAGCCCGCCCACCCGTGATGATCGCCAGGTCTTCTAGCGCCCCGCGCCGTGCATCAATATGCAGCGCTGGCGACTTGACTGCCACCACCTGGATGCGTTCGCGGTTGGGTTTTGCCAGCACCAGCGAAAGCGCCCGTTCGGAGACCTCGCTCGCCACCAGGAGCAGCGATTTCACATCTGCTTGCAGCGCTGCTTCGAGCAGCGGCAGCAGGTCTTGCGGTTCTTGAATCGCCAGGTCGCTGATCAGCACCGCCGGATTTTCAAGCTGCGCCCGTCCCAACCTGGCATCCTCGATCATCGCGCGGGATAAAATGCCTCCATCCCAATACATGCCCTCGATATACTCGCGTTCCAGCGCCAGGCTGCGCCCCGAACGGATCTCAAGCCGGCCATACTCGCCAATGATATCGAAGATTTCACCCATCAACTTGCCCATCTCAGGGTCGAATGAGATCGCCTCAGCCAGGCGCGCCAGTTCATGTTTGCCGTGCAGGCGGATTGTCTGGCGCTCCAATTCCTCGGTGATCGCCTGGCAGCCGCTTTCGAGCGCCCTGCGCAGGCGCATCGCGTTGCCGCCAGCGGTAATATAGCGCACCCCGTGATCGAAAATATTGTCGAACAGCACCGCCGCCGTCGCCGTGCCATCGCCGGCGCTCTCGTGCAGGCTCCACAGAGTGTGCCGCAGCAACATTGCACCCATATCTTCTTCGCGGTTGCGCAACTGGATAATGCGGCGGGCAATCGTCGCTCCGTCATCGAACAACTCGGGTTTGCTATTCGAGTTGCGCTGACTGGCGACAATTCGCGGCAAAGGCCCTAGAGTGGGCGCAATTGCCTGTACAAGTTGTTTAATGCCCCGCTGCATTGATTGGTATACCTGCGGTTGAAAGACAACCCCAGGCTGCTGCCATTTTTTCTTTTCTGTTGTTTTTACCATGCTACTTCCTTAAACCAGGTGTTTAGAAAATACCAGGGGCGTATTATACTTCAGACTTTCTCGAATTTCGCATGATATAATCGCGCTTATGCGTATTGGAATGATGGCCGATGCTTACAAACCCTATATTAGCGGCGTGACCAACGCGATTGCACTCAACAAACGCTATCTTGAGTCGCTAGGACACGAGGTCTTTGTCTTCACCTTTGGCGGGCGGCAGGAAACGGATGAAATAGAGCATATTTATCGCGCCCCTGGCTTGCCGCTGACGCCAACAGGTTTCTACCTGGGGATAAATTATTCCCGCCCCATGCGCAAGCTGCTCTATACGATGGATGTCGTCCATGTCCATCACCCTTTTATCAGTGGGTCATTGGCTGTTACGCTGTGCAAGCCGCGCCGCATCCCGATCGTTTGCACCAACCATACGCGCTATGATCTGTACGCGCGGGCTTATTTGCCTTATTTTCCCCCTGACCTGGCCGATGCGATGCTTAAAGCCTACCTGCCGCCGTTTTATCGCGCCTGCGATCTCGTGATCGCCCCTTCGGATGGGATGCGCCAGGTCATGCTGGCCCAGGGGGTGGATGCGCCGATTGAGGTCATTCCAAATGGCGTAGATTTGTCCCCGTTTCGCAATGTCGCCGAGCCTTTTGATCGCCGCCTGTGGGGATTTTCCTCTGAGGATGTGCTGCTTGTTTTTGTCGGGCGGGCAGCGAAAGAGAAGAATGTCGCCTTTTTGCTCGAGGCGTTTGCCATGGCCGCGGCGCGCGTTCCAAATATTGCCTTGCTGATCATTGGCGGCGGGCCGGCGCTGGATTCTTTAATCGCCTGGGTGCAGGAGCATGATTTGGCAGGCCGGGTGTGTTTTACTGGTTTCGTGCCATACACGCGTGTGCCGGGCTTCCTGGCGGCTGCGGATGCCTTTGTAACTGCCTCGGTGACAGAAGTCCATCCGCTGACACTGATTGAAGCGATGGCCAGCGGCCTGCC
>CAIQJJ010000116.1 GCA_903872065.1 uncultured Anaerolineales bacterium
CGGCGGCTTCCAGGCGCTCGCTCGCCAGTTCATACATATCGGCGGCCAGGTCGAGCGCCAGGTCAGCCTCCAGCGCCGGCAGCAGGCCGCGCCCCTCCCAGCGGGCGAGCGGCGTGCCAGGCTCGATGGTCAGCGAATACAGCGAGAGATGCTCGGGAGCCAGGCCCAAAGCCAGTTCCAATGACCACTGCCAGCTTTGCAGCGTTTGACCGGGAATGCCAAAGATGAGATCGAGGCTCAGGTTGTCGAAGCCGGCCTGCCGCGCCCAGCGCACGGCGCGGATCACATCGAGGTAATCATGCTGGCGCTCCAACAAGCGCAGTTCGACAGGGTGAGCGGTCTGCATGCCCAGGCTGAGACGGTTGACCCCCAGGCGGCGCAGGTCTCTCAAATAGGGCAGCGTGACCGTCCCCGGGTTGGCCTCCATGCTGATTTCGGCAGAGGCTTGCAGCGCGAAGGTCGCCTGGATGGCCTGGAAAATCTGCGCCAGGGTTTCCTGCGGCAGCAAGGAGGGCGTCCCGCCGCCCAGGTAGATCGTATGCACGGGGAGCGCCGGCTGGCGGCGGAAGCGATCGATTTCGCGACACAGCGCTTCTCCGTAGGCCGGGATCAGATCGGCAAGCCCGGCGTAAGTGTTGAAATCGCAGTAGGCGCAGCGATGGCGGCAAAAGGGGATATGCAAATAAAGACTAAACAGGGGAACGCAGGACATCAGGGAGGAGTATATCATGTCATGGTAAAATAGCGCCCATGCCTGATAAAACTTCCACCCAAATATGTCCAACCTGCGGAACACGCATCAGTGCGGAGGCCACGCGCTGCCTGGTCTGCGGCGCAGAACTCAGCACAGAAAAACCGGATAAGGCCACCAAGGGCGTCCAGGGCAGCCGCATCCCCACCATCACCCTCAGTCTGCCGGTTGTCATCCTGCTGCTGGCGCTCTTTTTGGCGTTGGGCGCGGTCATGGTTTACGCCGCGGTGCGCACCGCCGGCGCGCCGCGCGAGTTGATCATCCCCTCAACCGACACCACCACGCCCACCCTGACGGTGACGCCCACCACAACGCCCACCGGCACGCCTGTCCCGCCCACTGATACCCCACAGCCGACGCCGACGCCGCTCAGTTACAAGGTCGCGGCTGGCGATAGCTGTAGTTCTATCGCCGCGTATTTCAAAGTTTCCATCAACAGCATCATCCTGCTCAACGATCTCTCAACGCAGTGCATCTTGAGCGCGGGCGATGAACTGCTCATCCCGCAGCCCACCCCCACCGCCACCTCGCTGCCCACTGCCACGCCAGGCCCGGCAACGCAGACGGCTGAAGCCTGCGGCAAAGTGGAGTATGAAGTACAGCCGGGCGACACGTTGGGCGCGATTGCCCGCAACTACAACATCTCCTCGGCGGCGATCAAGAAGTGGAATGGACTGACCGGCGACATGGTCTTCGAGGGAACCACATTGATGATCCCGCTTTGCGAACTGCCGCCCACCGCCGGCCCGACCCCCACCTTGACGCCGCCGCCGCCTTACGCCGCGCCGAATCTGCTGCTGCCGGCCAACGGCGCTCCCTTTAGCCTGGCTGACGAGAGCATTGTCTTGCAATGGGCCTCGGTCGGCGCGCTGCGCCAAAATGAAGCCTACATGGTTACGATCCGCGACGAAACGGACGGCAAATCGCTGCCCATCGTAGATTATGTTACCGACACCAAATATATCCTGCCCTCCACCTACCGCCCCAAAGATACGGTCGCGCATATCTTTAGCTGGACGGTAACGGCTATGCGCCAAACCGGATCGGACAGTGATGGCCGCCCGATCTACGAATCGGCCGGAGCGAGCAGCGCGGGGCGCGTCTTTTCCTGGAGCGGAACCGGCGGCGAGGTCACCGCGACGCCATAATACATCTGGCCATCAAAAAACCTCACAGAGTCGCTCCTGTGAGGTTTTTTGATGGCTTGTAATTGAGAATTGGGCTTTAGTCCAATTTCACCAGCTTGTGCAGAGTCTCCATTGACTGGCGCACCGCCTCCGCCGACTTGTTCAACATGACCTTTTCTTCGGCATTGAGGTCGTAGGGGATGATCTTTTCTACCCCATCGCGGCCCAACTGGGTCAGCACACCGAAATACATATCGTGCAGGCCGTATTCGCCCTGGACATACGCAGAAGCAGGCACAATCAGGTGCTTGTTCTTCAAAATGGCGTCCACCATCTGCACCACCGAAGCCGCCGGCGCATAATAGGCGCTGGTGCCCAGGAAGTTGATCACTTCGGCCCCGCCTTTGCGGGTGCGCTCAACAATGGCAGACAGGCGGTCGGGCGGCAAAATATCGCGCAGAGGAATGCCGGCGACATTGGAATGGCGCGTGAGCGGCACCATCTCATCGCCGTGGCCGCCCAGCACATAGCACTGCACATTTTCCACACTCACGCCAAGTTCCAGCGAGACAAACGTGCGCATGCGCGCCGCGTCCAAAATACCCGCCTGGCCCACCACACGGTGCGACGGCAACTTGGTAACTTTCTGCACGAGGTACGCCATCGTGTCCAGCGGATTGGTCAAAACAATGTACACCGCATTTGGCGAGCGCTTCAACGTCTCTTCCGCCGCCATGCGCACGATATTGGCGTTGGTGGTCATCAAATCTTCGCGGGTCATGCCCGGTTTGCGCGCCACCCCTGCCGTAATCACGATGATGTCCGAGCCAGCAGTCTCCTCATAACTATTGCTCCCAACAATCGTCACATCCTTCTCGATCACAGGCATGGCCTCCTGCAGATCAAGCGCTTTGCCCTGGGGGACGCCAGGCAAAATATCAATCATCACCACATCGCAGATTTCGCGCGCCGCCAGCCAGGCGGCAGTGGACGAGCCGGTCATACCAGCTCCAACAATGGTTACTTTTCTTCGCATAGTTCACTCCTCATTATGGTTCAAAATGGAACAGCATTCCAATCATACAACAAAACTGGAATTTTCGCATCCCCAGTTTTGGAATGTACGGTTCCATCAAACGCTGTGTTCTTCGATAAAGCGCGTCGCCTGGATGCCGGCCGCCGCCCCCATCCCGGCCGAGGTGATCACCTGGCGGTAATGCGGGTCGCCGGCCTCGCCAGCCACAAACACCCCTGGAACATTGGTGTGCATGGTGACATCAGTTTTGATGTAGCCGCGCCCATCCAGTTCCAGTTGGCCGGCAAAAAGTTGTGTATTCGGCTGATGGCCGATAAAGATAAAGATGCCCTGCGTCGGGAAGTCAGTTACCTCGCCGGTGACTTTGTTTTGCAAACGCACCGCCTGCACCGCCTGTTGGCCCAGGACTTCCGTCACCACCGTATTCCAGATGAATTTGATCTTGGGATTCTCGCGGGCGCGTTTTTGCAGCAGAGCGCCGGCGCGCAGCGCATCGCGGCGGTGAACGATGGTGACAAACTTGGCATAACGCGTCAAAAAGAGGGCCTCTTCCAGGGCGCTGTCGCCGCCGCCTACCACCACCACCTCTTTGTCCTTGAAGAACCACCCGTCGCAGGTGGCGCAGTACGAAACGCCGCGCCCGGTCAAGGCCGCTTCGCCGGGGATATTCAGGTGCAGCGGCGTAGCGCCGGTGGAAACGATCAGAACATCCGCCGTGTATTCCGCCCCATAGGTCTTGACGTGAAACGGACGGCTGGACAAATCTACTGCTGAGGCAGTATCCATAACCACTTTGGCGCCAAAATGCTCGGCCTGCTTTTGAAATAGCTCGATCAACTGCGTCCCGCCAACCCCTTCAGGAAAGCCGGGGTAATTTTCGACGGTGTAAGTCAGAGAAACCTGGCCGCCCAGTTCCATCCCCGTCAGCAGCACAGGGTTGAGATTGGCGCGGGCGGTGTACAAAGCCGCGGCCAGGCCGGCCGGCCCAGAGCCCAGGATTAATACGGGCGTATGCTGAACCTCCGCCGGGGCAGAGGAAGAAGTGAGGTTGTTTAGATTAAAGTCCATAGGGTACTCAAGTAAGAAAGGAAGTCAAGAGATGGTTGAAATGCTGAGAAGTTATTTAAATTTCGTTCCTACGCTTAAAGATGCGTCAGAACGCCAAAGGTTACAACCGGGGTTACAACCGGGGTTACAACCGGGGTTACAACCGGGGTTACAATTCTTTTGGTTCAACGGCATACAAATCCACCGGCTCGGCGCGCCCCTTGACCAGGGTCGGCCCAAGCGAATGCAAGAGAATGTCCGTCCGGTTTTTCAGCGCCTCAGCCGTCGAACCGTTAATCAAGATGGCGTAAGGATACTCTTTGGTGAGCGCCTCCAGGCGCGCCGCCACGTTCACTGCATCCCCAATCACCGTATACAGCAAACGTTCCAGCGAGCCGATCTGCCCGGCGACCGCTTCGCCGGTGCTGATGCCAATTCCGCTTTCAATCGGAGCTTCTCCGCGCGCCGCCCGCCGCCGATTAAGCTCTTCCAACTTACGGCGCATACTCAAAGCAGCCGCCACAGAGTTCCACTCTTTGTCCGACGTATCCAGCGGCGCGCCAAAAATCGCCACGATGGCGTCGCCAATGAAGTTATTGATGTAGCCGCCATAAGGACGGATGGCGGAGGTCATTTCGGTCAAGTATTCGTTGAGGAAGGCCACCAATTCTTGCGGCGTCATCTGCTCTGAGACCGTAGAAAACCCGCGAATATCGGAGAACAACACCGCCACCCAGCGCGTCTCCCCGCCCAATTGCAGCGCCCCCGACAAGAGCTTCTCGCGCACTTCCGGCGAGACCACCCGCCCGAAAACATCCCGCTCACGCTCACGTTGGCGCAGCCCTTCGGTCATCTGGTTGAAGGCGCGTTCCAAAATACCCACTTCATCCGAGGAGCGCGGTTCGACGCGCACGGTCAGATCGCCCTGTTGAATGCGCTGCGCCTGTCTGCTCAACGCCACCAGCGGCACACTGATCTGACCGGAGATCAAAATACCTCCCATTAGAGCGATCCCCCCGGCCAGGATGGTGATCAACCCAAACAAACCGCCCAACTGCAGCGGCAGGCGGCTGAGGGCCTGCCCGGTGTCAATCAGCCTGGCCAACACCTGCAAAGCGCGCGCCTCCGGCTGCACAACCATCACGCCCCACTCCAGGCCGCGAAAGCCAGAAAGCAGCGCTGGACGATCATAATACTCGCTGCCGGCGGTGTGGGCAATACCAGCCAGTTCGCTGCCCGCGGCGGTAAAATCTGCGCCGCTCACGCCAGGCGCGGCGGCGAGCGCCTTTTGCGCCGGCAGGTAATTCTGTTCAAGCAGGTTTTGTTCAAGGATCAAAGCCGAACTTTGGCCGCTGCCTGCATCCATCACCAGAAGACCCTCTCTGGTGATGATGCGGATCTGGGCGTCATAGCTGATCGCCTTCTGCGAAAGCCGCGCCTGCAAATCATTGAGACTGATCAGGGCGCGCAGCACCCCCAAAATGCGCTTGGTATCGGGATCGATCACTGGCAGGGCAATTCCGATCACCGGCTGCTGCGCCGCAGGGTCAAGAAAGACATTTGAGAACCCAATGCCGGCGCGATCGAGGCGAGCTGCCTCCTGCCACCAGGTTTGATCCGAATGGGCCACCTGTTCCAACGCCCGCGTCGCCAGGATATTGATACCATGCGCGTCCGTCAGCAGAATCTCCACATAGATCGGCTGGCGTTCCACCTGGTGAAACACATAGCTCAACGCCGGCGAGAAAGTCTCATTGGGGATCGGCAAAAAAATCTCATCTTGCATCTGCGCCTTCAGCGCCGCCGGGTTACCAGCCGCCAGACCCAGGCCGCTTTCTATCGCCGCCAGGGTGCCCTGGCGCGCGGCTTCGATCAAAAAAGGCTCCTCGCTCCAACGACGCACATCATCAATCCGATCGAGCAGATAACTATCCACATCAATCACCGTATCGGCTGCCGCGCCGGTCAAAGTACGCCCCACCACATTGGTGCGCAGTGAAGCCTCGGCCTCATTCAACTGCGCGGAGAGGCGGAGAAGCTGCAAGAGCAAGATGGCCAGAGTGATCGCCGCCACCGTGATCAAAGGCCCTAAACTCAACAGCAGCAGCCAAAAGCCAAGTTTCAGGCGCAGACTGGAACGAAAAAGTTGCATAGAACCTCCTGCAAGAACGGGAATGACCGGATAGAATTGATCCGATTAGGGCGCGGGGGCAATCTCAAAACGGGCAGTCGCCAGGGCCTGGGCATAAAACTCTGCCAGAGCGCCAGCCTGGAGATTCTCTGCATCCGCCAATAAATTCGTCAATTGCGTTTTGGCCTCCTTGGCATCTTTCAAGGCCAAAATTTGCTCACACTGATCCTGCAGATCCGAGACAGCCGCCTCAAATTGTTCCACATCGGCGCCGCTGATCTGCGCCGCCGCCTGGCGTGCATACTCTTTGACGCCAAATCCATCACCTGGATTCTGGGCAGCGCCATCGCCAGTATAATCCTTGAACCGCTTACCGGCAGAACCTTCCAAGATATTGATCACATGCTCCATGTGCAAAGCTACCTCAGGCAAAGCGCCAATTGCCGCGGCATTCTCCGCGTTTTGAATGTGCTGCACCGCCACCTGGTATTGCATCAACAATCCCGTCATCAGGGCAGTATTCAGCGGAGTAGCCGGATCGCCGCTGTTGACCACCCATAAACGGCGCGCCAAGGCCAAACGATCGGCGTTAAAACCGCCGGCAAAGACCACTTTGCCGGTTGGCCTGGCGCTCCCTTCGGCAGTTTCAACGGTGATCTGAAAGCGGGCATAGCGAGCCAGCAAATTCTCACCCGTGCGTGAAGTCCATTCGACGGCCAATATCCCTTCCGCCGTAGGGGCAAAAGTTCCCAAGCTAAAAGTCGATCCATCTTCACCAATCAGCCAGGCCTGGTAGGATTGGCCGGCCGGCAGCAGAGGAACTTGCACCAGGTGAGCAACAAAACGGTCGGCAAAGGCAAATTGGCTCTCGAAGCTGCCCTGGTTGGTCAACGGGGTAGAATTCACCGCTGCTGGCGCAAGCGTCGCCGCCGGCTGATTGGCATACCCACTCGGATAGGAATAAGTAGACCCAGACGAGGATTGGGCAGGCGCAGTGTGGCTGGGCATCGGAACTGCAGAAGGGGTAGAAGTAGAGACAACCGGCGAGGCCACAGCCTGGCAAGCAGACAGGCCCAACAATGCCAGTAAAAAGAAAATCTGTATACGGTTCATCAAACAAACTCCACGGCTGTTCGGCGTTCGAGCAGCCTCAGCAAATTCTTACAATTTGGATAAAAATAGTATCCAACAATCCCCTATTGTAACATCTCTTAAAGCGCTGCAGCGCTCAAATGGGCCAAGATTTGGATGCCGCAGCGTGAATTCACGCAAAACTAATCCGTCGGTTCAATAGTCAATCTGCCGCAGAATCTCCGCGCCGCAGTGCAGACAAAGGATCGTGTTGGCCGGGCCAGGCGAAAGCGCCCCGCCGCAATGGGGACACCGGCTGTCCTTTCCGATTTGCTGCGCCGCCGAAGAGTACAACCAGCCTTGCTGCCAATTCATGCTGCCGCTGAACTGGCCGCGCTGCACCAACTGATAGATCCAGTCGCGCAGCAGTTCAGGCGGAACATTCAAGCGGCGCTCCAACTCACTGAGACGAACACGCCCCTGCAAACGCAGCAGTTCTAAGAGAAAACGCTGCCTTTCAGCCAAAGCCGCCGCCGTATAAACCCATTGCAGCCGCGCGTCCATCGCGCCGTTCAGTTTTTGAGTATGCAAGAGGGTATCTACCAATTCATCCACCTGGGCTAGAGGAATGTCCAAGTCAGAGGCCAGTTGCGCAAAGGCGACAACCCCGTAGGAGCGGATTAATACCAACGCTCGCGAGGTTAAGTCGTCCTGCCAGGCCGCCTGCACCTCAGGCAAGGCACGCGCCGAAAAGTAAACTGCCGGCAGCGAAATGACCAACACCACTGGGCCCGCCAACACACTGAGCGACAAAGCGGCGGTCGCCAGAGGCTGCTCGCCGGGCGTCGAAATCATCACCAGCGCCAGCAAAAAACCGGCCAAAGCGGCCAAAATGGCCGCGCCAGTCCACAAGAGCGCTCGCGGCGGGCTGCGTTTCTCCACCGCCGCAGCGAGAATCACAAACAGGATCACAACAGGCAGGACAAAGAAACTCTGAAGGAGAAAAAATAAGTGGACGGCGTTTAATTCGCCCTGGGTTGGAGGATCAGAAATCAGCATCCCTCCCAGGCAGCAGTTGCTCAAAATCGCCAGAAAAACACCTAACCCGATTAAGACCCTGGCAAGGCGACTTAAACGAACGAGCTGCCTTAATCTTTGCATGCGGCTCATAGAAATATCTCTCCCTGGCAATGCGCGCACTGGATCACACCCTTCCCGGCCACATCCAACTGGCCGCCGCAGCGCGGACAGCGGCCGCGATCGGCTACCTGCTGGACATCCAGAGCGTAAACGATCCCTTGCTGCCAATCTACCACCCCATGAAACTGTCCACGCTGCACCAGGTGATAAATCCAGGTACGCGTCAATTCCGGCGAAGCGTGCACTTCGGCGGCCAATTCCTCCAGCCGCGCCTGGCCACGCGCCTCCACCATCGCCAACAGTCTGCGCTGCTTTTCGGCCAGGGCCGCCACGCTGTAAACCTGGCCTTGCTTTTGATCCACGTAGGCCATTAATTCAC
>CAIQJJ010000117.1 GCA_903872065.1 uncultured Anaerolineales bacterium
TCAGCGGGTGGACGCGATCGTGGGCGGTCAGCATCGCAAAAGTTATGATAAGGCGGCCCTGGTGATCGCCGCCTGCGCCGAAACGCTCCAACTGCGGCACGAACCAACCCTGGCCGCGGGCTTAATTGATCATGTGCACAGCCGGTTTCCACGCCACCGCGCCTTTATCAGCGAATTGGACAGCGCCATTCGCCTCAAGAAATGAGGTCTTTTTTCGTTAGCGAATCTGCCTAAAACTGTCCAAAATATCTTGTGTAGAATCCATGATTGACACACCTCACACGATATGATAACTTTAAACCTGATGAATGCTAAACTTCTTCTCAAGTGTCTGCCGATTTCCCGTAGTCGCCGGGCGGCTCGCTCTCGTCGTCTGCCGAAGCGCCTCCTGAGGCCTTCGGAGTTTTCCATTTAGGAAAGCGGCTCGTTGACTTGCAAGCATCATCTGCCTTAAGAGCCATTCCTGTATTGTAAAACCGAGGGCCTCCAGCATACGGAGGCCCTTTATTTTGTTCAGGCGGTGGTTTACCGCATCTAAAATCTACCTGGAGGTTCTCATGTCTGCTATCTGTCCCGAATGTGAAGGCGTCTTGTCCCTGTCAAATGTGATGAAGGGCGAAATTGTTGTTTGCCCTGACTGCGGTGTTGACCTGGAAGTGGTCAGCGTAGACCCGATTGAACTTGAACTGGCCCCGCAAGAGGCAGAGGATTGGGGAGAATAATGAAAGTCGGCGTACTCATCTCTCGTGTCCGTGTTGAGGAAAAGTGGCTCTTTGAGGCGCTGACCAAACGCGGCGTGGAATATGATATCCTGGACGATCGGGAGGTTGCTTTTGACCTGGCCAACCCTGGCAAATGGCAAGAGTACTCGGTCGTGTTGGAGCGCAGCCTTTCGTATGGCCGCGGCCTGTATACCTGCAAAATGCTCAACGCCTGGGGCATCCCCACCGTCAACGCCGCCTCGGTTGCCGACACCTGCGGCGACAAATTGTGGACTTCAGCAGCCCTGAAGCATTTCAATATCCCACAGCCCAATTTGCGCCTGGCTTTTACCCCCGAAAGCGCCGTCGCGGCGATTGAAGAGCTTGGCTATCCGGTCGTGCTGAAGCCGGTCATTGGTTCATGGGGACGTATGATCTCCAAGATCAACGACCGCGACGCGGCCGAGGCCATCCTGGAGCATCGCGAAGTCCTGGGCAACTATCAGCAAAACATCTTCTACATCCAGGAATACATCAAGAAACCCGGGCGCGACATCCGCGCCTTTGTCGTCGGCGACGAGACGATCGCCGGCATTTACCGCACCTCTGCCCATTGGATCACCAACACGGCGCGCGGCGGGAAAGGCTCGGTCTGCCCGATTACGCCGGAATTGAACGACATCTGCGTGCGGGCCGCGGCGGCGGTGGGCGGCGGCGTGCTGGCAATTGATGTGCTGGAAGACCCTGATCGCGGCTTTTTGATCAACGAAGTCAACCACACGATGGAATTTCACACCTCCGTACCAGTCACCGGCATTGATATCCCCGGCAAGGTGGTTGAATACACCCTGGCGATCGGGAAACGTCACGATGAAGGAGAACCTTTGCCATGGCCCTGCGTGTTTCAATCGTAGCCGCCTCCGGGTATACCGGCGGGGAACTGCTGCGCTTGCTGCTCTTCCACCCCAATGTCGAAGTGGCGCAGGCGACCTCCGAGAGCCACGCCGGCGAATTTATCTTTCAGCAGCATCCCAACCTGCGCAAACGGACGCAGCTTCAGTTTGTCAGCCAGCAGGCGCTGCAGCCTTGCGATCTGCTTTTTCTGGCCATGCCGCACGGCGAGGTGCAAAAGAAGATCGATCGCTATTTCAGCCTGGCGCCCAAGATCATTGACCTTTCCGCCGATTTTCGCCTGAAAGACCTGGCCTTATACAAGAAATGGTACGGCCATGAACATGAGGCCCCGCAGCATTTGGACAAATTTATCTATGGCCTGCCCGAACTGCACCGCGAGCAGATGAAAGCAGCTGGCGCTGCCAGCTTGGGCTCCGCCAGCCTGGGCAGCGCCAACCTGGTCGGGATCAGCGGCGTGGGCTGCAACGCCACCGCCTCCAATTTCGCCATCTATCCCCTGGTCAAGGCCGGGCTGATTGATCGCAGCCGCCCGGTGGTGGTGGACATCAAAACCGGTTCGTCGGAGAGTGGGGCGTCGGTCAACCCTGGTTCACATCACCCAGAGAAGAGCCGCGCCGTGCGCACTTACGCCGCCACCGGCCACCGCCATACCGCGGAAGTGATGCAGGAAATGGGGCTGCAGGACGTCCATTTGACTATGACGGCGGTGGAACTGGTGCGCGGAGTTTTGGCGGCTGCCCATGTCTTCGTCAAGCCCGGTACTACCGAAAAAGACCTGTGGAAGGCCTACCGCGCCGCCTATAACAATGAGCCTTTTGTGCGCATCGTCAAGGATCGCACCGGCATTCACCGCGTGCCAGACCCCAAGATTCTTTCCGGCTCAAATTATGTGGATGTCGGTTTTGAGCTCGACCCCGATACCAACCGCGTGGTTTCGCTGGCCGCGATTGATAACTTAATGAAGGGCGCGTCCGGTTCGGCGGTGCAGGCGATGAATGTGCTGTGCGGTTTTGAAGAAACCGCCGGGCTTGAGTTTCCGGGGCTGCACCCCATTTAAAGGAGCAAACAAAGTTTATGGCAGAAACTTCGTCCTTGATCGTCGTCAAAATCGGCGGTACCAACGGCCTCAATTTTGAGGCGGTCACTCAAGACATTGCCAACCTGATCAAAGGCGGGCGCAGGCTGCTCATTGTGCATGGCGGCTCCGGCGAGACAAATGCTATCTCGGAGCAGTTGGGCCACCCGCCCCAATTTGTCACCTCGCCGTCCGGTTTCACTTCGCGCTACACCGATCGCCAGACGCTTGAAATCTTCGCCATGGTCACCTCCGGCAAGATCAACACGATCATCGTCGAGCGGCTGCAAAAGCTGGGCGTTAACGCCTTCGGCTTGTCGGGCGTGGATGGGCGTTTGATGCAGGCTAAGCGCAAAGAAGCCATCCGCATCATTGATCCGAACACCGGCAAGCAGCGCATGCTGCGCGATGACTACACCGGCAAGATCGAGGTGGTTAACCGTCCCCTGTTGGAGATGCTGCTCGCCGCCGGGTATACGCCGGTGATTGCCCCATTAGCCATTTCGCCGGAGGGCGACGCGCTCAATGTGGACGCCGATCGCGCCGCAGCGATGGTCGCCGGGGCGGCGCAGGCCGAACAGTTGATTATCTTAAGCAATGTGCCTGGTTTGCTGCGCCAGTTCCCCGATGAAAGCACCTTGATTGCCCACATAGACAAAGACAAGGTCGAGGCCTCGTTGGAATTCGCCGAAGGCCGCATGAAGAAGAAGGTGCTGGGCGCCAGCGAAGCGACGCAGTTGGGCGTGGCAAAAGTGGTTTTTGCGGATGGCCGCGTGGAACAGGCGGTCACCCGCGCCCTGGAAGGCAAAGGGACTGTGATCTCATGAATATTCAGGAAACTGAAACCCTCTATACCTCTGGTCTTTACACCAAGCGCCCGATCGCGATCGTCAAGGGAGAAGGGGCGCGCTTGTGGGACGCCGATGGCAAAGAGTACATTGACTGCGTCGGCGGGCAGGGGGCTGGCAACCTGGGCCATGCCAACAAGGCGGTGGCAGAGGCCCTGTATCAGCAGGCGCTGACGATCATCTCTTGCCCGGAGATGTTCTACAACGACCGGCGCGCGGCGCTGTTGGAAAAGCTGATCAGCATCGCCCCGGCCGGCCTGACCCACGCCTACCTGTGCAACTCAGGCACAGAGGCGGTGGAGGCGGCTTTGAAGTTTGCCCGCCTGAAGACCGCCCGCAAAGAAATTGTCGCCATGATGCGCGGTTTTCACGGGCGTACTATGGGGGCGCTTTCGGCCACCTGGGAAAAGAAATACCGCGAACCCTTCGAGCCGCTCATCCCTGGCTTCAAGCATGTCGCTTACAACGACCTGGCCGCGCTGGATGCGGCGGTCACTGATCAAACCGCGGCGGTGATCCTGGAAGTGGTGCAGGGCGAGGGCGGCGTGCGCCCTGGGACGGCGGAATTTCTGCTCGGCGCGCAAAAACTGTGCCAGGCGCGCGGCGCGCTGCTCATTGTAGATGAAGTGCAAACCGGATTCGGGCGCACCGGGCAGATGTTTGCCAGCCAGCACTATGGCTTGCAGCCCGACCTGCTCTGCCTGGCCAAATCCATCGCTGGCGGCGTCCCCATGGGCGCTGCCCTCTTCGGCGAACGCGTTGGACAGCTTCCCTCGCAGGTGCATGGCTCGACCTTTGGCGGCAATCCCCTGGCTTGCGCCGCCTCGCTGGCCGCCATTACCTATATCGAAGAGCAGCATCTGGTGGACCGCTCCGCCGAACTGGGCGCCTGGTTCCTGGCCCGCTTGCAGCGCATCAAGTCGCCGCTCATTCGCGAAGTGCGCGGCCTGGGTTTGATGGTCGGGATTGAACTTAAGCAGAAAGTGACCCCTTATCTGCAAGCCTTGATGGCGCAGGGCGTGTTGGCGCTGCCCGCCGGCCTGACCGTCATGCGTTTCCTGCCGCCGCTGGTGATCAACCAGGAACAACTTTCCATCGTCGCCGACACTGTCGAGGCGATTCTCAACCAACCCGTCAAAGATGATAACTGAATGGGCGACTGAGTGAGGCTGTTGGATGGCATGAAGCCGCTTCATAGCACGAAGCTTTTTCATGCCATGAAGCGGCTCTGCTCAGTCACCTTGTTTTCCCTCACGCAAAATGGATACTGACCAGTCAACCAACCCTTTCCGTTACAGCCAATACACGCCGCGCCCTTTGGAGATCATTGATACAACTCTCCGTGAAGGCCAGCAGACCTCCCTGTTACACGACCATCACAAATATTTTTTCACCCGCGCCGATAAAGAAGATATCCTGCGGGCGCTGATCCTCTACGGCGTCAAGTTCATCGAACTCTTTGCGCCGGTGGTCAGCAAGCAAGAGCGCGACGATTTTGCCGCTTTGAAAGCGGTGCGCGACAGCCTGATCACCCAGAAGGGGTATACCTTCCTGCTCTCGCATGTGCGCTGCCATCCCAAAGATGTCGAGTCGGCGATTGCGGCCGGCGCGGATGGTCTGAACTTCTACATCGGCACCTCCAACGAAAGCCGCGCCTATAACCACGGGCGCGATCTGAATACGATCGTCGCCCAGGCCGGCCCGCTGCTGGAGGAGGTGCGCCGCAACCATCCCGAATTGGTCTTGCGCTTTTCCGGCGAAGACGCGTTCCGCACCGATCTCAACGACCTCTTTCGCGTCTATGACGAAGTGATCCCTTATGTGGACCGGCTTGGGCTGCCCGACACGGTGGGGGTAGCCACGCCGGCGGTGATCGCCGGGCGGCTGGAAATGCTGCGCAAACGCTACCCTACCACGGATTTCGAGGGCCACTTCCACGACGACCGCGGCTTTGCCCTGATCAACACCCTGGAGGCGATCAGGAGCGGGATGCGCTATATGAACACCACCATTTGCGGAATTGGCGAACGATCGGGGATCACTTCCATTACAGCGCTGCTCTTCAACCTGCACATTGACCGGGAATATGACAAACTGGAAGGCTATCACTTGCGGCGCTCGTACCCGCTGAATGTGATGCTTTCGGATAAGCTTAAAAAACTGGTGCCGGCCAAAGAGCCGGTCAGCCTGACCAACCGCACCCACACAGCGGGCGTGCATCAAAACGCGGTGCTGCGCTCGGCCAGCGTCTACGAAGCGCACCCGCTCGATCTATTTGGCGTCAGCGAGTCCGATATTTTGCTCGGCCCGCTCTCTGGCTGGAATGTGATCCACTACTTTTTGAAAGAAATCCGCTACTTTGAGATTGACGACGCCACCGCCAAAGAGGTCGCCGCGGTCTTCAAGCAGCGCGTCTACTCGATCAAAGCGGAAGAATCGCCGGAGGAGATTTTGGTGGACATCGCCAAGAATCAGTTTGGCCTGGCGCAGCTTGCACTGCCCCTGGCCGCAGCCGCCCAGATCGTCCAACGCCTGGATTCTTCCGAGACGAATGTCACGGCGAGCGCCGCGCGCCGCAGCGGACAGCCGATGATGGTTGGCGGAACCAGAACGCTCATCCGCTAAATATGATACCAATCTATCTGCAACCCCAAAGGATAAAAATGAGACCTTTAGGGTTTCAGAAACCCTAAAGGTCTTTTTTAGAACAATCTATGGGATACACATTTGCCGAAAAAGCTCTCGCCCGCGCTGCCGGGCTGCCCTCGGCGGTCGCCGGGCAGGTGGTGGATGCGCGCCCGGACATTGTCCTCTCGCATGACAACACCGCCGCAATTGCCAAGATTTTTCGCACGATCGGTGTGGAGCGCGTCCTCATCCCCGACCGGTTGGCGATTGCCCTCGATCACGCCGTCCCGGCGCCCACGCCGCAGCACGCCCAAAATCACGCCGAGGTGCGCAAGTTCGTGCGTGAGCAAGGGATCCAGCACTTTTTTGAGGTCGGGCGCGGCATCTGCCACCAGGTGTTGAGTGAGGCGGCGGTGATCCTGCCGGGCCAGTTGATCCTGGGCGCCGATTCGCACACCACCCACTATGGCTGGATGGGCGCTTTTGGGGCCGGCATCGGGCGCACCGAGGTCGCGGCCTTGTGGGCCACCGGCGAACTGTGGCTGCGCGTGCCGGAGAGCATGAAAATCACTGTCACCGGCCGCCTGGGCAAAGGCGTGACCGCCAAAGATTTGTGCCTGTATATTATCGGGCGGCTCGGCGCGGATGGCGGTTTGTACCAGTCCATCGAGTTTCACGGCGAGGCCATCGAGAACCTGAGCCTGGAGAGCCGGATGGTCATCCCCAATATGATGGCCGAGTTTGGCGCAAAGAACGCGTACCTGCCTCCCGACCAGGCGGTGTTCGATTACCTGGCCGAGGCGCTCCGGCGGCGCGTCCCCACCCCGCCGCATACAGCCGAAGGGGAAACGCCCCGGCAAGACGTTTCGGCGCTGGCGCTCTACCCTGACGCCGACGCGCGCTACGCGAGCTCTCATACCTTCGCCGCCGAGGACATCCCGCCGATGGTGTCCGGCCCGCATCGTGTGGATGCCAGCGCTCCGCTGGATCATTTCCGCGGCAAGGCGGTGCAGCAAGCCTTTTTGGGCACCTGCACCAACGGACGCCTGGAAGACCTGGCCCTGGCGGCGGAGGTGATCCGCGGGCGCAGCGTCGCATCCGGCGTCCGCCTGATCGTCATCCCGGCCTCGGCCTGGGTGTTAAAAGAGGCCATGCAGCGCGGCTATATCCAGGACTTTATCGAGGCCGGGGCGGTAATCGGCGTGCCAGGCTGTGGACCGTGCATGGGCAATCACCTGGGCATCTTAGCGCCCGGCGAAGTCTGCATTTCTACCGCCAACCGCAATTTTAAAGGCCGCATGGGACAGCCCGAGGCCGAAATCTACCTTGCCAACCCGGCCGTCGTCGCCGCCAGCGCCGTGGCCGGCGTCATTATGGATCCACAAGAACTTTAACCAGGAGCAGCCTCTCTATGCCCGCCGACGCGACGGTCTTTCCTACCCAACATTTTGCCAGCGATAATTACTCCGGCATCTGCCCGGAAGCCATGCAAGCCCTCAACCAGGCCAACCAGGGCCACGATTTCGCCTACGGCGACGATCGCTGGACGGCGGAAGCGGCGGACTTGCTGCGTGAGGTCTTCGAGACAGACTGCGAGGTCTTCTTTGTCTTCAACGGCACGGCGGCCAACTCGCTGGCCCTGGCCTCGCTGTGCCAGTCGTACCACAGCATTATCTGCGCCGAGACCAGCCATATTGAGACGGATGAATGCGGCGCGCCGGAGTTTTACTCCAACGGGGCCAAGCTGCTGACGGGCAAAAACGTGGCCGGCAAGCTCGCGCCGAAAAGCCTGGAAGAACTGATCACGCGGCGCAGCGACATCCACTACCCGAAGCCCAAGGTGGTCAGCATCACACAAGCGACTGAACTCGGCACGGTGTATACCCCATCCGAACTGCTGGAGATTTACAAAATTTCTAAGAAGTTCAAGCTGAAGCTCCATATAGACGGGGCGCGCTTTGCCAATGCGGTGGCCGCGCTTGGGCTAACCCCCAAAGAGATTAGCTGGCAGTGCGGGGTGGATGTGTTATGCCTGGGCGGCACCAAAAACGGCCTGGCGGTGGGCGAGGCGGTCATCTTCTTTAATAAAGAGCTGGCTGAAGATTTCGCCTACCGCTGCAAGCAGGCCGGGCAGCTCGCCTCCAAAATGCGCTTTATGGCTGCGCCCTGGGTCGGGATTTTGAAGAACAACGTCTGGATTAACAACGCCGCCCACGCCAACCAGTGCGCGGCCCAGCTTGAAGCCGAACTGCGATCCATCCCTGAAATCGAAATCGTCGCCCCGCGCCAGGCCAATTCAGTCTTCGTCAACCTGCCGCCCAAAGTCGCGCATGCCCTTGAGCAAAAGGGCTGGCATTTTTACACCTTCATCGGCGGCAGCGCCCGCTTCATGTGTTCCTGGGACACGCGCCAGGAGAGCATCCAGGCGTTGGTGGCGGATGTCAAGGGGGCGATCCATGGATAAGACCCCCTCAAGCATCCCCCCGATCTCTGGCCGCGCCTGGAAATATGGCGACGGCGTCAACACCGATGTCATCTTCCCCGGCAAGTACACCTACACCCTGCGCGAGCCGGCCGAGATCGCCGCGCATGCGCTCGAAGACCTCGACCCGCAGTTCGCCGCCCAGGCGCAGCCCGGCGACATCATCCTGGCCGGGAAAAATTGGGGCAACGGCTCCAGCCGTGAACAGGCGGTCACCTGCCTGAAGTATAAAGGCATCGCCGCCATCGTCGCCAAATCGTTTGGACGCATCTACTTTCGCAACGGCATCAACCAGGGCCTGCTGCTGATCACCTGCGCCGAGGCGGTGGATGCGGCGCAGCCCGGCGACATCCTGACGATTGATACCGCGCAGAGCGTCATTCTCCTGCGCGGACATCCTTATCCCTTTCCTCCGCTTTCCCCCACTGCCTTGAGCATTATTGCCGCCGGCGGCCTGGTGCAGCACGTGCGCAATAAATTGGGCATCACGCGCAGCGATGTCGTTGCCGTGTCAGAAGGCGGCGGATAGACCCTGGATCAACCCAACAAATCATGGAGTGGTTATGAAATATCGTATTGCTCTTATGCCCGGCGATGGGATCGGCAAAGATGTCTTGGATGCCGCCCAGATCGTCCTCGACAAACTCGCCCTTGACGCCGAATATCTCTCTGCCGACATCGGCTGGGAATTTTGGCGCACGGAAGGGGACGCCCTGCCGCAGCGCACGATTGAAATCCTCAAACGCTGCGACTGTTCGTTGTTCGGCGCGGTGACCTCCAAGCCTAAAGAAGAGGCGGCGGCTGAACTGCACCCCGACCTGCAAAACAAGGGCCTGGTTTATCGCAGCCCGATTGTCCGCCTGCGCCAGATGTTTGACCTGTACGTCAATTTGCGCCCCTGCAAAGCCTACCCCGGCAGCCCACTCAACTATCGCGAGGGGATTGATCTGGTTGTCTTCCGTGAGAACACCGAAGACCTGTACGCCGGCGTTGAATTTCACCCCGTGCCGGCCGCGGTGCGTTCCGCCCTGGAAGCAAACAGCCCCGGCATGAAAGCCTTCCAACAGGTAGACTCTTCTGATATGGCGATCTCCTGCCGCATCATCACCCGCCAGGGCAGCCAGCGCATTGTGCGCCGCTCCTTCGAGTACGCCCAACAGAACGGCTACAAATCGGTGACGCTGGTCGAAAAGCCCAATGTGGTGCGCGAGACCTCGGGCCTGATCACGCGCGAGGCGCGCAAGATCGCCGCCGAATTCCCCGCCATCCCGCTGTGGGAAGCCAACGTGGATGCGATGATGATGTGGTTGATCAAAAACCCGCTCGATTACGGGGTGATGGTCACCAGCAACATGTTCGGCGACATCCTCTCAGACCTGGCTGCGCAACTGGTGGGCGGGCTGGGCTTTGCCTCCAGCGGCAACATCGGCGACCGCTTTGCCGTCTTTGAGCCCACGCACGGCTCTGCGCCGAAATACGCCGGCCAATACAAGGTCAACCCGATCGCCACCTTCCTGGCCAGCCGCTTGATGTTGGACTGGCTGGGTGAAAAAGAAAAGGCGGCCGCCCTCGAAGCCGCCATCGCCGGCGTCATCGCGGCCGGCAAAGTGCGCACCTACGACATGGGCGGCCCCAGCAGCACGTTGGATATGGCGCGGGCGGTGGCCGAGAGGCTGTAAGCGCGCCCGCCCGGCGCGGGTTGGCTACTCAATGGTCACAATCTGATACTGGAGCGCCGCATCCACCAGGTGCAGGTAAAGCTTTGGATTCGCGGCGTCTCCGGTCATCCAGGCCGCGCCCTGGCCGAGCAAGAACGCGTCGTCGCCGCGCGGCAGGTGGTACGCGCTGGTGAGGAGCGTCGCCGCGCGCAGTTCATTCCCTTGGGCGTCAATCACCATTCCATAGACGCCCTGGAAGGTATCTGAGCGACTGTCGTTATTCAACCACTGCTCCCACAAGACGATATATTGATCGCCGCCGATGCCGATCAATTTAGGGCGTTCGGCGTGGAGATTGGAACTGGCCGAATAATGGGTGAGCCAGCGCAGGCGGTTGGTTCGTTCAACGCCGGATGAAGAAACGGTCAGGCTGTCGGGCATGTTTGGATCAAGGCTGTTGTCGCTGCGATTGACGCGCACGATGGCCAGGTTGCGGGGGCCGTTGATCTTGCTATTGAAGAGGCTGCCCGGCGTAGAACTGGTTTCGCTGGCAAACAGGGCCAGGTATCCATAGACCGGATCGTTTTCGATCATAGCGATATTGCCCAACCTTGTGGCAGTCAAATTTTCCCCTAATGGCCCTTTGATGTAAAAGAGCGGATAAGAGCTGTGATTGCGGCCCAAGACAAGGCCGCGCGGGTAAGCGTCTCCCAGGTGATATTCGATGATGCCGGTTCCATCGTACAACAGGCGTTGATCAAAAGAATGGCTGACCCAGACCGAGGAGGCGCGCGTCACAGCGCCAGTCGTCGCATCCAGGCGAGTGGAAAGCGCCTTTTGGTGACGGGTACCGTTGATGTTCCAATCGGGGGCGGTGTTATTGCCATGCACCAGGGCGATCTCATTGCCGCCCACCGCCAGGCGCGAAGTAGCGGCCACGCCCGGATTGATAATCATCTCAGCAGATGGGTTATAGGCCGCCCGCGCCGGATCAAGGTCGGTGTTGAACAGAATACTGCCGGCGGGGTCCAGCTTAATAATCCGCACAATATCGCTGCGATAGGTGTCAAGGGGAGGATAGGTGGGGCTGATTTGTTGGCTTTCATCTACCCCCGTCGCATAATAGCGGCTGCCCGCCTGGTCAATCGCCAGCCCCATGACGCGATCCAACATGGGCAGATCGGTCAGCGCCTGGGTAATTTTATATCCCCCCGAGCTGGGCGCAATATGCAATAAGACAGCTTTCCAGGCAGTCTCAGGGTTATAGTCTTGCGCCAACACGTCGAACTCAACGCCGTTGGAGGCGACAATGATCTCAGGGGTCTTGCCGTAATTGGCCGGCCAGCTTGAAGGGCCAAACAGGTCTTCCTGGTTGGCATCGAACGGCGTCAGAACCGAGGCCACAGAAATATGCACTTCCGGGGAAAGAATCAACGGCAGGTACAGTTTGTGAGGAGTATCGGCGGGCGCAGTTTGCACAATGAACGGCAGACCCCCAGGCTGGCGAGGCGGAGCAGCCTGCGCAAGCGTCTGGCTCAACAGGAAGACGCTTCCCAATAAGAGAAGCAAGATCAACCGCGTCCAATTCCCGGCGTCGAAATATTTTTTTAGCATATCAGCCTCCTGAAACATCACTTCATTGTCATTCAAACATTCTTTTTGCTTGCTTGATTGTACCCCGATTGGCTCAATCGAGCGCGTAAGCGTATCACAATTTGTAAAAAGGTCAGCCACAGATTTCGTGTATGGTGACATTTGACACCTCGCACCCAAAAAATGAAAGTCTATAATGCGAAAGAGGTGAAAAATGTACAATGAACCTGAATTAGAGCGTTATCAAGCAAAAACGCCAGAACAAAGGTTTTTGCAGATCCTACAACA